>CAZYRM010000152.1:0-15010 GCA_964649705.1 uncultured Planctomycetia bacterium | reverse complement strand
GACCTCGGGCGGCAGGTCCGCCTCCGTCAGCTCGCGCCCCTTCCCCACGGCGAGCATGTACTTCACGAAGTTCTCGAGGCACCGCACGTTCGAGTCCGTGTAGTCGTGACCCGCCAGCCTCGCGAGGGCGCCGGGCGAGATCCGCGTCCCCTTTGCCCCGATCGCCGCCTCGTGACGGCGCAGGAAGAAGCTCACGAGCGGCGGGATGTCCTCGGGCCGCTCGCGGAGCGGCGGAACGCGCAGCGTCAGCGGGTTGAGGCGGTGGAGCAGGTCGGACCGGAATCGCCCCTCCGCGACCGCCTTCTCCAGCGGCACGTTCGTCGCGGCGATCAGGCGCACGTCGACCTTCACGGGACGGTCGCTCCCGAGCCGCTGCACCTCGCCGAATTGCACGACACGCAGGAGCTTCACCTGGACCGACGCGCTCGCGTCACCGATCTCGTCGAGGAACAGCGTCCCGCCGTTCGCCGACTCGAAGTACCCCTTCCGGACCGTCCGGGCGTCCGCGAACGCGCCGGGGTCGTGGCCGAAGAGGGTGTCCTCGATCAGCGTCTCGGGGATGCTCGCGATGTTCAGCGGCAGGAACTCCTTCGCGGCGCGCGGGCTCGTCTTATGGATGGCCCTCGCGATCAGCTCCTTTCCGCTCCCCGACTCCCCCACGAGGAGGACCGGCCACGGCGCCTTCGCGAACTGCTCCGCCTTCTCGAGGACGGCGGCCATCGCCGCGCTCGTGCCGACGATCCCCTCGAAGCCTCCCTGGCGCTCCAGGCGATCGAGCAGCGCCTTGCGCTCCGCGCCCAGCCTCTCGATCCGCCTGAGCTTCCCGAGCGTCGCGGAGATCAGGTCGAGGAATCGCGACACGGCGGGCAGCAGCGAGGGGCTGAACACCGAGGCCTGCGCGTCGTGATCG
This sequence comes from uncultured Planctomycetia bacterium, assembly GCA_964649705.1. GTDB lineage: Bacteria > Planctomycetota > MHYJ01 > WSZJ01 > CAZYRM01 > CAZYRM01. Next base: position 14,100 of record CAZYRM010000152.1, on the reverse strand, counting down.
AGGTAGACCACGCCGGCCACCTCGCCCTCGATGCGGAACGGGAGGGCCATGACGGACAGGAGCTTCAGGCGCCCCACGACCGCCGACGCCCCGTAGCGCGGGTCCTGCTGGGCGTCCGGGACCCAGAGGGGCTTCCCCTGGCGGAGCGCATCGTCGACGATCGAGCGGCTGAGGGCCCGCTCGCTCCCCTTGATCGGGTGCTCGTCGAGGTTTCGCGCGACGCGGACCTCGGTCCCCCCTTCGACGACGGCGACGATGAAGCCGCGGCGGGCGCCGCTCACCCGGATGATCGCGTCGAGGGCGGCGTCGAGGACCCCGTCCTCGGACTCCGAGGCCTCCACGCGCGTCATCCCCTCAATCCAGTCCTCGACGGACGGGGGCGGGCTGTCCGGCCCTCGATCGGCCGCCTTCGCCATCTCGACCTCCCTGGAAAGGGGCGCCCGCGGAGCGGGACGGCGGGCACGATACCATCGCACGCAGGGGGAGACAAGCCGGCCCGCGCGGTTGACGGAGGCACCGACCCGCCCCTAGAATCGGCCCGTCACGAACGGAGCGACCACGTGCGTCGAGCCCCGAGACGCGCCTCCGAGGTCCTCGACGCCGCCATCGGCCTGGGCCTCCTGGGCGGAGAGGACCAGGCCCGCATCCTGGAGGAGCACCGCGGGGTCGAGGAGTTCCTCGGCCGCCCGGTCTCCGACTCGCACGTCCTGTATCACCGCCGGTGGCTGACGGAGGAGGAGCTCGAACAGGCCACTCGGGCCGCGCGCAGGCGGACGATGTTCTGTCCCGGCTGCTCGGCCCGGATGAACGTCTTCGCGGCGAAGGCACCGATTCGATGCCGTGACTGCAACCGCTCCCTCTCAATCCCCTCCGACCCCGGCGCCGACATGCTCGTCGAGGGAGACGCCGCCGCGCCGGGAGACGACCTGGCTCGCGCCCTCTCGGGCCTCGGAATCCACCGGATCGCGGCGGCCGGAGAGGGCTCTGGAGGGGTCGTGCTCCGGGTCGAGCTAAGGCCGTCGGGCCGCACTGCCGCGCTCAAGCTGCTGCATGAGGACCTGCAGGAGGAGCCCGCGCTGGTCCGCCGTTTCCTGCGCGAGGCCACCGCCGCGTCCGGAGTGAGGCACGCCCACATCGCCTGTCCGCGGCACGCCGGCTCGATCGGCGGAAGGAGCTTCCTCCTCATGGACTGGATAGAGGGGCGCACGCTGCTCGACGTGGTGATCTCCGAGGGCCCCTTCCCGCCCGCGCGCGCTGTCGGGTCCGCGCGAGACGCCGCGCACGGGCTGCAGGCGCTCCACGAGGCCGGCCTGGTACACCGCGACGTCAAGCCCGCAAACATGGTCCTGCGTCCGAATGGCGAGATCTGCGTCGTCGATCTCGGTCTCGTCCGCTCGATCCGGCCAGGGGGGCAATCCTGGGTGACGATGACCGGGGACGTGCTCGGGACGCTTTGCTACATGGCGCCCGAGCAGATGGTCGACCCACGCAGGGCGACTCCGGCGTCGGACGTCTACGGCCTCGGGGCCTCGATCATCCACCTGTTGGACGGGAGTCCTCCCTTCGAGGGGATGAGCGGCGTGGACCTCGCGATGGCGCTGCGCCGCGGCGAGACGGCCCGCCTCGACCGCTCCTGCGGGGCCCCGCGCGCGCTGGCGGACCTGGTGGACCGAATGACGTCCTCCGACCCGGGCCACCGTCCCGCCTCGGCCGCGGAGGTCGCGGAGGCGCTGGGGAGGATGTGAGCTCGGCCTACTTCGCCGAGCCAATCCACCCCTCGATCTGCGCACGATACGGCCAATCGGCGGGCGCAATCTCGAGCGAGTGCTTCCAGTCTTCGATTGCGCCGGCCACATCCCCCAGTTCCTTTCGCGCCCGCCCTCGGTGGGCGTGGCCGACCGGATCGCCTGGCGAGAGGCGGATGACCCCATCGAAGTCGGCGAGGGCCCGCCTCCATTCCAGCTTCTTTGCCAGGGTGAGACCCCGGTTCATGAGGATCGGGGCCGTCGGGTCGATTGCGACTGCGCGATCGAGGTCCGCGAGCGCCCCGTCGATGTCCCCCTCCAGCGCGCGGAGCGACCCGCGGTTGCTGAGCGTGGTCGCGTGGTCCGGGGAGAGGACGAGGGCCTTGTCGTAGTCCGCGAGCGCCCCCTTCCGGTCCTCGGCCCTCTGGCGAAGGAGCGCCCGCTCGCGATAGCTCGTCACATCGTTCGGGTCGAGGCGAAGGGCTTCGTCGAAATCGGCGAGCGCGCCGACCCGATCGCCCGACAGCGCGCGCGCCTTCCCTCGGAGGGAGAACGCCTCGGAGACCCGCCCGCCGCGGCGGATGATCCCGTCGCAGTCCTCGATCGCGCCGGCGCGGTCCCCCGAGAGGCATCGCACGTAGGCGCGGATGCACATCATGCGGGGGTCGCCCGGCGCAAGCCGGAGCGCCTCGTCGACATCGCTCCGCGCCCGGGCGATCTCGCCCTTGCGCGTCAGGTAGAGGGCCCTCGCGGCCCGGGCCCTCGGGTAGGCCGGCGCGCGGCGGATCGCCTCGTCCAGGTCGGCCTCCGCTCCCTGAAGGTCATGCACCGCCTCGCGGGCAAACCCCCGGTTGATCCACGCCGTGGGGTCCTCCGTCCCGAGGCGCACCGCCTCCGAGAAGTCCTCGAGCGCCTCGGCGGCACGGCCCAGCTTGAATCGCGCTGCACCCCGGTTGATCCGGGCCGTGGCCGACCTCGGGCAGAGCCCGACTACGAGATCGCAGTCCTCGCAGGACCGGATCACCTCCCCGGCGAGGAGGCGATCGGACGCGCGCAGGGCGAGGGCCCGCGCGAACCTCGGGCGCATGGAGAGCGCCTTCTCCACGAATGCGGCGCGGTCCCCGAGGCGGAGGAAGGCGATGGCCCAGGCGCACTCCTCGTCGCAGCGAAGGTCCAGGCCCTCGCGCAGGACCTCGGCGGCCCTCGCCCGGTCCTTCCTGGCGAACGCCGCGAAGGCCTCCGCCAGCCCGCGCGCGTTCTCCGCCTCCTCGGAGGTCCCCCGCCACGCAAACTCCCCCTGCGACGCCGCCATCTCCGCGAGGGCGCGACGTTGGAGATCCTCCGACTTCGCGCTCAGCGAGCCGTCATCGGGGTCCCCCAGGGTGTGGCTCGCCAGGACCTCGAAGGAACGCTCGACATACACCCTCCCCAAGGTCCGGTGCGCCGCCTTCGCCTCGGCGGGGGAGAGCAGTTCGATCGCGCGGGACAGGTCGCGCTCGGCACCGTCCAGGTCGCCTGCCTGGAGGCGGAGCCGTCCGCGTGACTCGTAGATCCATCCGTACTGCGGGGCTCGGCGGATCGCCTCCTCGTAGATCTCTTCCGCCCCGGCGAGGTGCTCCTGGTAGCGACTGAGCGGAACCGCGGGGCGGTAGAGGACGGCCTTCGCCTCGTGCCAGAGGCCCTCGGCGCGCGTCAGCAGCTGCTCAGCGTCGCGCTCGGCCTCGCTCGCCCGTCTTCCACCTCCCGCCACCACGGCGTAGACCGAGGCGGCCAGCGCGACCAGGGCGGCGGCCCCGAGCGGAACCACGAAGCGGCGGTGGCGCAGGGCCCTTCGCGCCAGGCGGGTGAACCGACCGATCTCGCTCGCCTCGATCGGCTCGCCATCGAGGAAGCGGCCGAGGTCGGCCGCGAGGGCGGCCGCCGAGGGATAGCGGTGGCGGGGGTCCTTCTGCAGGCACGCCGTGCAGATCGTTTCGAGGTCCCGGTGGACGCGCGAGAATCGGCTCGGGGGCGGCGGGTCCTTCCTGGCAATCTCGACCGCGAGCGCGACCGGGTCGTCGCCCTGGAAGGGGGTCCGGCCGGCGAGCTTCTCGTAGAGGATCACGCCAAGGGCCCAGAGGTCGACCGCGGGGCCGATCCCGTGGCGGGCTCCCTCCACCTGCTCGGGCGACATGTAGGCGGGCGTTCCGACCATGGCGCCGGTGCGGGTCATGCCGCGCTGGCCGGAGGCGCGGATCTCCGTAGCGAGGCCGAAGTCGGTCACGAAAGCGCGGCCGGCGCGGTCGAGGAGGATGTTCGCGGGCTTCACGTCGCGGTGGACGAGGCCCGCCTCGTGCGCCGCGTGGAGCGCCGAGGCTGCGTCGCGGAGGACCGCCAGGAACTCGCGCAGCGGGAGGCGAGGAGCGGCCGACTTCAGGCTCTCCCCCTCGATCAACTCCATCGTGAAGTAGTGCCGGCCTCCCTCGCACCCCACGTCGTGGACGGGCACGATGTGGGCGTGTCTCAGGCGTGCGGCGGCGCGGGCCTCGGAGGTGAAGCGCGCGACGGCGTCCTCGGAGGCCTCGTCCGCGGCCGGGAGGAGCTTGAGGGCGACCTCGCGGCGAAGGGCGTCGTCCCACGCGCGGTAGACGAGGCCCATCCCCCCGCGGCCGATCTCGCCGAGGAGTCGGTAGCGACCGAACGTGGTCTGCGTGACCGCGCCGTCGCCGGGGCGCCGGGGGTGGGGTACCGCCGTGGGGTCGGAGGGGTTCGACGGGGCGGGCGTCGCGATGCACGTGCGCGGCGAGTCGTCCTCCGCGCGGTTTTCCCCGCACGGCGACGGAAGGAGATCCTGGAGGCGCAGGCGCACGCCGAGGTCGGAGAGCCTGGCCTGGAGGCGGAGGGCCTCCTCGATGGTGCTCTCGGAGGCGGCGCTTGCGGCGAGGAGCCTGACCGTGTGGACCGAGTCGCCCTCGTTGTCCTCCGCGACGTGGTAGGTCTCGTCGTGGGCGTCCTCGAGATCCTCGACTTGCGCCGCGGAGAGGAGCCCCTCGTCGACGAGGAGGGAGGCCAGACTCGGGAGACCTTCCGCACGAGTTCGTGCCCCGGCGAGGCATGCCTCGAGCCGGTCCGCCGGGACCAGGCCTCGCCTCACCGCGAGGACGGCGATCCAGGCGTCGGCGGGCTCGGCCGACCTCGTGGTGCCGTCGGTGGACATCGCGCGCCTCGAATGCCCGCCATCGGGGCGGGCGCGATGAGGGCGCACGGCCTGTGGCGGGGTCTTGGGGCGAGCATAGGACGTCGCGCCGTCCCCGTCAAGCCGGTGCTCGGCACTCGGGCGGTACCGTGTCCGCAGCAGCCTGCGCCACCCACGGGACGGTCGCTCCCCGCTCCACGGTCGGGCGAAATGTGCTCATGTGATCTCATCTCTGTGCTCCGATTGGCCCAGCTCGTCCCAGTCACATCTCGCGCCAGCCCACAACATGCTGTCGGATCAATGGTTGCGAGATGGGTCCCGTGGGGCCCATCTGGCACGAGTGGTGCTCCAGTCATGCGTCGATTGATGGAGGTGCAACATGCGATGGACGAAGCTGGCGAGCGCGGGCGTGGTTGGGCTGGGACTGATGTGCGGATCGTTCGAGGCGATGCGGCCGACCGCGGGCCCGAATCGGACGCCGTCCCCCGTTTCACCGATCGTCCTGCGCCCGGTCCCGGCCCCGGTGGCCGACCCTGGGGCGCAACCCGTGGTCGTATCCGATGGGGCCTCGGAGGTCGCATTGATGCCGGTCGTCGCGCCGAAGGCGAGGCCGGCCCTGCCCGTCGAGCCGATCCCCGGCGCGGAGGCCACGTGGCGCACGGGCGTCCGCTCGTCGGACCCGGAGGATCGCGCAAGCGCCGCGGAGGCCATCCCGTTCTGCCCGGAGCACGACGGCCTCGCCGAGCTAGAAAGGCTGATGACCTCCGACCCCGACGCGATTGTGCGCGAGCGCGCCGTGCTCGCCTACACCCAGGCCGTCGGACGCAAGGGCGTGGCGACGCTCCGACGCATCGCCCTGAAGGACGAGAACGAAGACGTAGGCTCCGCGGCCCGCGCGAGCCTCAAGCTCATCGACTCGGTCGACCCGCTGCCGCCGAGGGGCACGTTGACCGTGAGCTGCGATCAGGCCGAGTTCTCTGCCGGTGACTGGCTCACGGTGCGGGCGCGCTTCCAGGCCGATCAGGACGTCCCCGAGGCCAGGTTCGTGTTGTCCCTCCCGAAGGGCTGGGAGGTCGATCCCCGCGGGAACGAGTGGAAGGGGCAGCTCCTGAAGGGCCAGGTGCAGGAGGCCCTCTTCGCGGTGAAGGCCGCCCGCGACGCGAAGCTGGCAAAGCTCTCCGGCGAACTGAAGCTCGACTTCGCCGAAGAGTTGGACGTCGAGGTGGTCTCCGCGGCCCTGCCGCTGACGCTTCACGGGGGCGTGGGACGGCTGCTCGAGACGGCCTCCGGCCACGCCGCTGAGGCAAGAGTCCTGACCCTCGCACTGTCCGACGAGGGGGACGCGGAGGAGCTGCGCTAGAGACATCCCAGTATTGAGATCGCAGGAGCACAGGCCAACGGCCTCCGGACGAGTTCAAGAATCGTGGCCTCTCAAGTGATGGTATCCACATCGGTTCCGTCGACGCCCTGGGACTGTCCCCTGGCGCGACGCTTGCGGAGAAGTGATTCGTACGAGGTCGATGGGGACCTCGACGTGGTAGGGAGAACAGCCATGCGGAGACTCATCCACTTGTTCCTGGTGTTGTTCGTGATGGCGGGGATCGCCGCGGCCCAGAATCGGGAGATCAAGGGCACGCTCCGATACGAGGATCGAAAGTGGGGGTTTGCGGGCGGCATGGGCCAGACGGGCGCGTTCGGGGCATGGCGGCCGATCCGCGGGGTGGAGGTGAGGATTCGGGTGACGCCGTCGGGGGTGGAGCGGGTGGTCACGACGTCGAGCACGGGGGGCTTCACGACGCTCGTCCCGGCGTCCCAGGCGGGCATTGGATCGCAGGTCGAGGTCAAGTTCAAGGCGTCGAACTACGCCGCGGACGTCTACCTCGACCTGGATGGAGATGACGAGAAGCTGGAGTGGACCCGCACGGGGAACGTCACGACGTCGAGCGGGGCGATCGTGGTGAGCGCCAACGTGACGGTCGCCCAGGTCGCCGCGCACTTCAACATCGCCGACGACGTCCTCCGCGGGCGGATCTACGCGGACGGACGCCGCAGCGACACGGACGACATCGCATGCGCCGAAATCCAGTACCCGGATGACACCTGGAACCACTATGAGGGCACCCTCAGCAACAACATCAGCATCTCGGGTCCGACGATCATGGGCGAGGGCGGGTGGAGCGGCGGCGACTGGGGCTACAACGACGAGACCATCCTCCACGAGTACGGCCACGCGCTGACGGACGACATCAGCGACGACGACGCGCAGTACGAGACGCAGCACTTCGGACACATCGGGTATGGGTACGACTTCGCCTGGTCCGAGGGGTTCCCGACCTATTTCGCGAACGCCGTGCGGCTGAAGAACGCGACCCTGTGGACGGGCCAGGCCGGCTGGTGGGGATTCGACGGAATCGAGGGGATCCCGCTCATCCCGGGTACGACGATGACGGCGGCGCTCGACAGCGAGAACATGACGAGCTCGTGCCTGTACGACATCGCCGACGGCGTGAACATGGCGACGGAGTCGTTCGACCGGATGAACGCGTTCGATGCGACGGTCTTCCAGGTGTTCGACCGCGAGATGGACGAGGGCGAGGACCTCGACGGCGACGAGATCCCCCGCAACATCCTCGGATTCCACGACGCATTCGTCCGCCGCTACGACGCGCCGGTCGTTCACGCGAAGCTGGACCGGATCATGGCGGCCCACGGGCTGTGCCCGCACCGGCTGACCGACTACCGCGTGACGGCCGTCTCGGCCGCGACGATGTCCGCGGTGATCGACCAGTGGGTCCCCGTGACGTTCACCGTGTCCAGGACCAGGAGCGACTACGGAAACACGACGGCCACGGTGCGCCTGCGCCTGAGCCGGTTCACGTCGACGGGCCTGGAGACCTGGCCCCTGGGCGACTTCAACGTGACGCTTCCTGCGTACCCCACGACCTTCGGTTCCAACACCGTCCAGGCCACCCGCACGGTCAGCGTGAGGATGCCCTGGCAGCTCTCGACGGGGACCTACTCGCTCTCCGCGAAGGTCGACCCGAATGACGATCGCCTGGAGCAGAACGAGTCGAACAACTCGCGGGCCCGCGGGGGCTTCTACCTTGATAACCCGATGGGCGACTTCAACCCCGGCTACGCGGGGCAGGACGGCTCGAACGACACCGAGAGCAACGACAGCTCCGACGTGCACTAAGGCAAGGGAAAGGACCTCACGCGGCCCCGCCGGGCGACCGGCGGGGCCGTGCCCCATTCCGGCCGGACGCGGCCCCGCGACCGGTGCCCGGCTCGTTCCTTTGGCGATTCGCGCCAGGCGCCGGGTTGTGATGCGCCCCCGTCTCGGCTAGAATGACGCTCGATGAGCGCTGGGCTGCCTGTCGACGAAGAAGATCTGGCGGTGAGCCTGTGGGCCCACGGGGTTCGTGTCCTGTCCCTCCCGAGCGAGCCCAGAGCCGACGTGGAAGGGGCCTCCATGCCCGTGCCGACGCTCGCGGCGCGACTCGCCAGTTCGTCGTCTCCACTCCTGAGGAGTTGCCTCCCGGTCCTCCTCCTCGTGCACGGCGAGCGCGCCGGCGAGATCCGATCCGGCGTCGCAGCCCTGTCCTGTCAGGACGCCCGACGCCTCCAAACCCTGTATACCATCGCGGTCTGCCTGCAGCGGCTCTGGTGGACCCGTCTCCACCTGTCGACGTCGGCGATGCCGAGGCTGGAGGACACCTACTCCGCGGAGCTGGGGCTACCCGATCCCGAGCGGATGTTCGGGCGCGCCTGCCTGGCAGCAATCGACGTGGGGCTGGTTGAAGACTGCGAGCGGACGCTCGCCGTCTTCCTGGAGGAGAGGGAACGTGAGCACAGGCTCGCTGAGACCGCCGGTGGGCGCGAATGAGATCCGGCGCTTCCTCGAGGCCCTCGGGAAGGAGTTCCACGGCCGGGCAACGCTCCGGCTGGTCGGCGGCGCGAGCCTCGTCTTCGAGGGGCTCCGCGCGGAGACCCTCGACATCGACCTGGCAATCGAGGTCGAGCCCGCCGAGCACGGCCGTCTGATCCAGGCCATCCGCGCCTTGAAGGACCGGCTCCAAGTCAATGTGGAGGAGGCCAATCCGGCGGACTTCATACCGCTCCCGTCCGGGGCTAGAAACCGCGACGAGTGGATCGGAGAGTTCGGCCGCATCCAGGTGTACCACTTCGACCTGTACTCGACCGCGCTGAGCAAGATCGACCGTGGGACCGACAAGGACCTGGCGGACGTGGAGGCGCTCCTTGGCGCGAAGCGAATCGAATTCGGCGCCCTGAAGCGCTGTTACGAGGAGGTCCTCCCTCGATTCGGGCTGGAGAGCCTGCGGCAGGACCCCGAGCGCCTGAAGCGGCACTTCGCCGTCCTCGAGGCGCGCGTTCGCGACACGGGCGCCTCGGGTGACGAGTGACGACCCGTGCGACCGAGACCCGTCCTCGTTGGTGGATGAGCCTGATGAGTCGAATCCGTCTCGGCTCCGTTGCATGGCTGCTCTTCGCGCTCGCGTGTCTCGTCCCCGGCTGGTTCCTCTCCGAATGGCTCGCCGCCGAGGTGCAGATCGAGAACGCGCGGCCCCCCATCGGCCGCGCGGACTGGCGCAAGCTCTGGTCCCCGGGAGTGTCTCGGCTGTGCGACGTGCTCCTGGAGGACGCGTCCGTTGAGCGGCGCGTTCTCGCGGCAACGCTCCTCGCGGAGTATGACGGGTCGATGGCCTGGCGAGCGAGACTCGGGTGCTTGTCGGACCCCGACGCACGCGTTTCACGCGCGGCGTTCTCGGGCAGACATCCAGAGGGGATCCCGATGGACGGGTTTGCTGCGGCGATCGAACAAATGGACGACGAGGAACTGTGCCGTGCGATGGCACACCCTATCGGGCCGCTGGATCGCGGCATGATCCTCTATCAGATGTGGCGACTTGCACCCCATACCACGGAACGCATCGTATCCTCCATCCTGCGCACAACCGACGACCTGGAGCTGGCTCAGCACGTCACGAGCGACACATTCGGATACGGCTGCTTTGGCTTTCGACTCTGCGACATGATTCCAGAGGTGTGCGAGGCGCGCAATCGAGCTCTCGGAGCGGGGCTGGAAAACCCGCACGCCGCGATCCGCGAGCCCTGCATGAAGCGCCTCGCGGAGGAAGCGGGGACCAATGGAGCGAAGTAGCGACGCGGGTCTCGCGAATGAGTCGCGGTGTTCGAGCCGAGGCGCGGAGCCAGGTGTTCGCCCGGAAGACCCGGCGGCGATCGATCGCGCGGCGGCGACGATCCTCCTGCTGCGCGGGACAGGGCTCGCGTGCGCGGGGCTCCTCGCGGGAGCCAAGCTGTTCGCCGAAGGCGACGCCATGCGCTGGCGGACGCTCCCTCCACTGGGCGCCGGCGTGGTGCTCGCGCTCCTGTCGCTCGTGACCATGCGGGCCGCCTGGGGGACGAATGCAAGGCGACTCGCAATCGCCGGGGCCACGCCCATCGTTCTCGCGTGGGTCTTGTTGAATCTGTGGCAGGCCTGGCAGATCCGCGACGAGCCGATCTGGCTGCTCCCGCTCCCCGCCAACTTCCTCCCCGACGTGTATGCCCTTTGGACGCTCAGCCGCGCGCGTGGCCGCCTCTTCCTCGCCCGCACGATGGTCGTCCTCGCGGCCCTCTCCTCCCTCGCCGTGTCCTGGTTCGGCGCGGCCCTGATCCTGGCGTAGCTCTGCAGTTGGGCCGGTTTTCTGGGGGGCTGCGCTACCGCGCGTAGAGGAAGCGCAGGACGCGCTCGAAGCGGGCTGACCAGGCGCGCTCGTTGTGCCCCGCGCCGCGGTCCTCGTAGTAGGTGTAGTCGCGGCCGGAGACGAGACCCGCCTCCGCGAAGACACCGGCGAGGTCGCGGGCGTTCTGGACGTGAACCTGCGACGAGCCTCCCTCGGCGGTGCCGACGTCGATCCAGAAGCGCTTGCCGCCCATCCACGCCGAGTCGTCCTCGGCGCACTCCCGCAGCAGCCTCCTGTCGTCCCACCAGAGCGAGGGGGACATCGCCGCACAGCGGGAGAAGGCCTCAGGGCGAGTCTTGCACAGGTACAGCGAGACCAGCCCGCCGAGCGACGAGCCGGCCACGCCCATCCCCTCGCGCCGAGCATCGGTGCGGTAGGTCCTGTCGATGAACGGCTTCACCTCCTCCAGGAGGAACCGCGCATACTCGTCCGCGCGTCCGCCGCCGTACTCGGGGTCCTCCGACGGCGTGTACTCGTCGATCCGCGCAGAGGTGTTGTCGATCCCGACGATGATCAACGGGCGAATCCGCCGCGCGCGGATCAACCGATCGGCCGTCTCGTCGACGTTCCACTCCATCCCGCCGAACCCCGTGCGCGTGTCGAAGAGGTTCTGCCCGTCGTGCATGTAGAGGACGGGGTAGATCCTCGATCCGCGAGGGTCGTAGCCCGGCGGCAGCCACACGAGGAGCCGACGCTCGTTGCGCAGCACGCTCGAGCGGAACCGCTCGTGGACGCGCAGGTCGCCGGTGATGGAGTCTCCCGTCACGCGCCCCCCGCCCGGGTTGCGCCAGCGCGCGACGGTCGCCTGCACGACATCGTCCCGGTTCGCGACGAGTTGGCGGTTGTCCAGCTCCTCGCCCTCCGAACCCTTCTCGACCGACTCCCAGGACCCGAGCGTGAACTTGTACTGCAGCTCGGCCCCGCGCGGGACGGAGACCACCCCGACCCAACGGCCGTCCCGCTGGGTCAGCGGCACGGCGTCCGGGCGCCACGAGCCGGTCTCCTCCAGGCTGCCCGAGAGGCAGACCGTCGCGGAGGGATCGGTCTCGGCCGGGACGCTCACCTCGAAACCGATTGTGACGCGGTCCTGGGCAAGGGCGGTCGCGGCGAGGAGGACGAACGGGGCAAGTCGGCGCAGCATCGGCGTCTCCGTGAGATGGAAGGGGAAGGAGTATAGCGGGGAGGAGACCGCGCCGCAAAGGAACCAGGTCGTTCGCGGGGCTATATCTGATATCAGACCTCAGCTCTCAGATATCAGATATCGTCGCATGCGGCATTGGATCGTCCCACCGCGCACCCGGGGAACCGATATCTGATATCTGAGAGCTGAGGTCTGATATCAGATATGGCCCACGGAAAGGTGTGTGCGCTGTCGCGGGCCGGTCCGCGCACGGGACCGGCCCGCGCAACGCGTGAGAGAGGTCGAGGGACGAAGACTCAAGACTCAATGAGCAAGTTTCAAGGAAGCTCCAACCTACCGGCTGACCCACGCCCAGGAGAGGAACTGCGGTCCTTTGGTCACCGCCAGCGTGATGTCGTCGAAGACCAGCGTGTCCACGACCGGCGACGTCCCCCCGACGCCCGGACGGAAGCGAACGACGTAGCGGAAGGGCTCCTTCACCACGAGGTCCACCTTCTCCATGCTCGACGCCGCGTACGTCCTGCTCCCCGGCAGCGGCGAGCGGTCCCGCGCGCGCACCAGTTCCACCGTGATCGCCCCGTCCGGCAGGCTCTCCGGCACGAACTGCGTCCAGGAGACCGTCGAGAGCGTTACAGGCGTCCCGCGCGGCAGACCCAGCTCCGCCGCGAGGTCGATCGCCCGGCTCGTGAACGTCCCGTCGTCGTCGTTGTAGAAGCGACCGTCGTTGAACTCGTCGAGGATCCGCGCCTCCGCCTGCGGCCAGGTCACTCCCTCCCAGATCAGCACCTCGTCGATCGTCGAGTCGGGCACCGTGTTCAGCCGCATCTCGTCGCGCCGAGCACCGAGGCGCAGTGGTTCCCCGTCGTGCTGGACCGGGTGGAAGTTGTCTCCCTGCTGGTACGCAAACACGCCTGACACCTTCCTCCCGTTCACGTACAGGGAGTCCAGGTTCTCGTGGAAGTTCCCGATCTCGGCCTGGCGCCCCTCCCACGGCTTGCCGTCATGGACCCACGCGACGTGCATCCACTTCCCCGCCCGCATGACCGTCTCCCAGTTCTCTCCCGCTCGCTGGATCGTGTCGTGGCCGTGACCCTCGTGGTTGAGGCACGGCGTCGCCACCGCGCCCTCCCAGCCCGCGACGCCCCCTCCCGCGAGGAGGGCCGGCGTGTCCCACGGCTCCTGGTAGTCGTAGCCGCCCACGGAGTGCTCCTCGACGAAGCTCGTCACCGTGCCGTAGACCCCGAGAGGCGCCATCGGGATGAAGGTGTGCCCCGTCGGCCGCTGCCACGTCATGAACACGCGGGTCCGTCCGGCGTGCTCGGGGAAGAAGTGCGGCTTCAGCCAGAAGCTGGCGTAGATGTCGTGCGGGTCCGACGGCGTGTACTGGTACATCGGGACCGAGTCGAGCTCCGCGTACACGCCGTCGGGAAAGAGCTTGCCCGGTCTCCAACCTCCCGACCCGCTCCGACGGTCGACGAGGCGATCGACGAACGGCCCGTTCCGGTCCATGATCCGCGCGTGCCCGCTGTCGGCCTCCAGGCCGTTCGCCGAGTACGTCGCGTGGAACGCCGCGCCCGCGCCGTCGGACTCCCTCGTCGCGAGCGTCAGGTAGCCGTCCCAGTCGGCGTCGCGGACCCAGTCCCGCTCGGGGAGCTCGGGGAAGCTCGCCAGCGCGAGGCCGCCGGCCGTCCTCCCCGCGCCGCGTTCGCGGCTGATCACCGTGTCGCGGAGCGAGGCGTCCTCCTTCCAGACGTCGTGTAGGAAGTCCCTCTGCGTCGACTGGCGGTGCAGGTCGAAGAGCTTCGCGTCGACGAGGAGCTCCGCCTCCGCGACGATGCCCCGGAGCTGGTTCATGACCCGGCCGACCGATTCGATCCGGTAGTACCCCGTCGGCGCGAACGTCAGCTCGGTCGTCCAGTAGGTGAGGTCGGTCTTGTCCACCCACTGGAAGCGGTGCATCTCGGGGTTGAAGTCGTTCACGTTCGAGTTCGGGTTGAAGTTCGCCTTAAGGGCGTCGACCTGCTGCAGGTCCAGCAGGCCGCGCTCCCAGACCTCGTCGTGCAGGAACTCGTTCATCTCCTGCCAGCTCGTGATCGGGGCTCGACGGCGGCGGGCGAGGATGGCATCCGCCACGAGGTGCGCCTGGACGCGGGAGACCGGCTGCGTGGCGCGAATCCGCCCAAGGGCGCCGCTCGCCCCGGCGTAGGCGTAGGCGACGTCCATGAGCATGTAGCCGTTGTCCACGCCGACCGTGCGGGTCTCCCGCTCGTC
>CAZYRM010000151.1:0-15013 GCA_964649705.1 uncultured Planctomycetia bacterium | reverse complement strand
CCGGGACGAGCTCAGACAGCGCGTGAACGACCTGGTCGAAGGATTCCTGTAGCCCCCTGATCCGCCGGAGTGCTATGCTCAGTTCAGTGTCGGGTCTCACGCTCGCTGGCCCGACCCTCCCGAGGGATGCCGTGGACCGCCCCTACGAGCAGGAGCGACGCGAATTCGTCCGCGTCCACCTGGAGATCCCCGTCACCTACCGATTCGTCTCCCAGCACCGCGACGACAGCGAGCTCGACCACACCTACCGCGGCACGACGTCCAACATCAGCGCCGGCGGCCTTCTGTTGCGGGGGGAGATCCCCCTGATTCCCTGGATTCCCGAGCTCCTGATGCAGAAGATGCTCATCGGCGTGACGCTCGGGATCCCCGACGAGGGGCAGCCGATCAAGGCCCTCGCCAGGGTCGCGTGGCTGGAGGCCGTGGAGGACCCGACGCTCCGCAGCCGGATGGGGCTCGCCTTCCGGGAGATCACGGCGGCCGATCGCGAGCGGATTTTTCAGTTCGTCCTGAAGTCCCTGATGCCGATGTGATGGGAGTGATGGACCAGCCATACGAACAGGAACGTCGGGAGTTCGTCCGGGTGAAGCTCGAGGTCCCGGTCCGCTACAAGTTCCTGAGCAAGGAGCGGAGCGAACCGGAGTTCGACCACGTCTACGAGGGGACGACCTGGAACATCAGCGGCGGGGGGCTCCTCCTCGCGGGCCGCATCCCGGTGTTCTCATGGCTCTCCGACCTCCTCTTGTCGAAGATCCTGCTCGGCGTCAACATCCTCCTGCCGGGGACGGACACCCCGATCAAGGCCCTCGCGCGCGTCGCGTGGATCGAGACGATCGACGAGGGCACGCAGCGGTGCGGGATCGGCCTGAAGTTCCGCGAGATCACCACCTCGGACCGCGATCAGATCTTCCAGTTCGTCATCCGTTCGCAGATGCCGTCCTAGCCGGGCGGACCGAGCAAGCCCTACCCCCTCCCCCAGCGGCCGCAGCAGGCCACGAGCGGCGATCCGGAGAGGCAGAGGCAGGGGAACTCCGCGAGGCGCGGCTCGTCGCGCCAGAGGTCGCGGAAGAGCGGCATCCACGCGCGGCAGATCGCGAGCGCCGACGAGCGCCGACGCATGCGGTGGAGGCGCAGGATGAGGCCGACCACCCACCCGAGCACGTCCCAGCCGGCGCAGGCGTCCACGAGCCCTCGCAGCCACTCGCCGGGCGCGTCGGGCTGCACCTCGAAGGCGAGGCGTCCGAGCTCGATCGTGCGCGAGACGGCCTCCCTGAGGAACTCCTCCTGCCCCATGTCCTCTTCCCGGAACGACAGGTTCGCCAGTTCGACGACCGCCAGGTCGCCGCACGGCCGCCCAGGGCAAACCTCCAGCCAGAGGACGACCGCGTAGACGTTGAAGCAGTCGGACGCGGGGGGCTGCGGGGCCAGGCGCCTCCAGGCGTCCGCGATCCGGTACGGCTCGCCGAGCGCGCCCGCAAGCGCGCGGAACGACTCCGCGTCGCACGCGATCCCGAGCGTCGCGAGCTCGTCGAGGGCGACGGCCGCGCTCATCGGGCGGCATTCGACCTCGAAGCCCGGGAAGTCCATCTCGAAGCGTGTCCCATCCATCTCACACCTCCTTTCAGGCGCGGGATGGTTCTTCACGCGAGGTGCCAGGGCCGTCGGATCGTCGTGGATTCGTCACAACCATCGGAGCGACAGGCAGACGCGCCGGAATCGGGGATCGTGGGTCCCCGGGAGAAGTGCTGGAAATCACGACAGTCCGGGAAGCGGGTGCTGGAAAACGCCCCACCTCGCCCCGGCCTACGCAATGATCTCGGGAGGGGGCGCCGGTGCGGGCTCGGCCGCCTGGAGGTGCGCGGGGGCGGCCGCCGCGGCGGGGGAGGGAGGGGTCTCGCGATCGAGGACCTCCCGGGCGAGCGCCAGGTAGTCGGCCGCCCCGTTCGAGTCGGGGGCGTACTCGAAGATCGACTTCCCGTAGCTCGGGGCCTCGGCGAGGCGGACGTTGTTGCGGATCCGCGTGCGGAAGGCCTGCGTCGGGAAGACGCGCTCGACCTCCTCGACGACCTCGCGCGCGAGCCCGGTCCGCGCGTCGAACATGCACGGGATGACCCCGCTGATGTGGAGCAGGGGATTCGCGCGGCGGACCACGTCCACGGCGCGCGTGAGGAGCGAGATCCCCGCGAGGGCGAAGAACTGGCACTGGAGCGGGACGAAGACCTCCTCGACGTAGACCAGCACGTTCACGTTCAGGATCCCGAGCGACGGCGGACAGTCGATGAGGACGTAGTCGTACCCGTCCACGGCCTCGAGGGCGCGCCTGAGGTGCGTCCCGCGCCCCTCGGAGCGCGACAGCTCCGACTCGGCCGCCGCGAGCGAGTCGCACGATGGGATGAACTCGAACCGCTCCGCGATCCGCCTGCGCGCGTCGGCGAACGTCGCCTCCCCGAGGAGCAGCTCGAAGACGGTGTCTCCGACCTGCTTCTCCTCGATCCCGAGGGCGAGCGTGGCGTTCGCCTGGGGGTCCATGTCGATGAGGAGGACGCTCCGCCCGAGGGCGGCGAGGCCCGCCGCGAGGTTGACCGCGGTCGTGGTCTTCCCCACGCCCCCCTTCTGGTTCATGATGGCGATGCGGCGCATGGGCATACTTTATGAATCGGCGCCCGCCGCCGCCAGCTTCGCGTTCTTCTTGGACAGTTCCGCGATCAGGTTCCCCGCGATGAGGACCGCGGCGCCGAGGACGATCCCCCTCGTGAAGCGCTCGCCGTAGAAGAGGAAGCTGAACAGGGCGGCGAAGACGGGCTCCAGCGTGTAGATCACGGCCGCGCGAGTGGGGTTGATGTCCTTCTGGAAGCGGTTCACGGCCCAGATGGCGAGCACGGTCCCCGGGAGCACGAGGTAGAGGAGGGGGGCCCATGCGCGCGTCTCGCGCGCCATCTCCCAGACCCACGGGGTCGCGGTCAGCGTCCGCCATCCGCCGAACACGGGGACCATGGCGAGCGTGAGCGGGATCGAGACGACGAACATGAGCCAGGTCGTCCCGAGCAGTGGGACGGTCCTCATGAAGCGGTCGATCATGACGATCTGGACCGCGAAGCAGACCGCGCAGATCAGGTTGAGCGTCTCCCCGTCGCCCCACCCGCCGGCGTCGGGGCCGGTCAGGAGCAGGAGACCGGCGGTCGAGACCACCACGGCGAGCGCGAGGCCTTTGGAGGGGACCTCGCGCGTCCACAGCCACACGACGAGGGGCGTGAAGAACACGGTGAGACTGGTGAGGAAGGCCGACATCGACGGCGTCGTGACCCCCAGGCCGACGATCTGGAAGAGGCACCCCGCGACACAGGCGACGGCCATCCAGAAGGCGGCCTTCAAGGCGGGCCAGCTCACCTGGCGGACAGACGCCGGGAAGCAGATCGGGAAGAAGATCGCGGCAAGCGCGAATCGCAGGAACATGAGGACTGCGGGCGGCAGGGCCTTCGACGCGCCGGCGGCGGACGGGCAGGCCCCCATCGCGTCGATCGCCATCTTGGCGGTGAAAAACGTGGAGCCCCAGACCACGGTCATCGCGACGAGCCAGATCGTCGCGACGCGCCGGCGGTGAGCATCGACCGAGAGGACCACTTAGGGCTTCCCCTCCCCGAGAATGCAGGCGAGCAACGCCTTCTGCGCGTGGAGGCGGTTCTCCGCCTCCTCGTGGATGAGGCTCTGCGGCGAGTCGGCGACCTCGTCGGTCACCTTGATGTTCCTCCGCATCGGGAGGCAGTGGCTGAAGTACGCGTTCTTCGTCAGCGACATCTTCGCCTTGTCGACGATGAAGTGCTTCAGGTCGGCGCGGACCTTCTTCTCCTCCTCCCACTTCCCGAAGTAGCCGAGGTTCCCCCAGCTCTTCGCGTAGACGAACTCCGCGCCGCGGTAGGCCTCCTCGATGTTGTCGGTTACCTGCAGCGCCCCGCCGGACTCCTGCGCGTTCCGGCGCGCCGCCTCCATGAACATCGGGTCGAGGTCGTAGCCGGGGGGCCTGAGGACCGTCACGTCCATGCCGAAGCGGGTGCTGATCAGGAGCCCGCTGTTCGCGACGGCCGTGTTCAGGCCCTTCGGGTGCCACGTCCAGGTCAGGACGAACTTCCGCCCCTTCGGCTCGCCCATCCGCTCGCGGATCGTCTGCATGAGCGCGAGCTCCTGGCACGGGTGGACGATCGTCTCCATGTTGATCACCGGCTTCTTCGCCCACCGCACGAGGGAGCGGAGCATGACGTCCTTCTTGTCCTCCTCCCAGTCCTGGAACTTCGGGAAGCAGCGGATCGCGATCGCGTCGAAGAAGCGCGACAGGACGGCCGCGGCCTCCTTCATGTGCTCCTCCGGCTCGCCGTCCATCACGACGCCCTCGCGCGGCTCCATCGCCCAGGCGTCCTTCCCCGGCGCGAGGACCACGGCGTGGCCGCCGAGCTGGAACATCCCCAGCTCGAAGCTGCTCCGCGTCCGGAGCGACGGATTGAAGAAGAGGAGGGCGAGCGACTTGCCGAGGAGCGGCTTGCCGTGCCCCTCGCGCTTCATCTTCGTGGCCAGGTCGAGGACGTAGCCGAGCTCCTCGCGGCTCCAGTCCTGCGTGGAGAGGAAGCTGCGGCCCTTCATGGAAGTCATCGCTTGTCCTCCAGGTCGGGATCGGGCGGGTTGCCGAAAATCTTCATCCAGTCGTCCACCTCGGACGGGGAGATCCCGCGCGACTTCTCGATCGGCTCGTCGTCGGGGCGACCGCGGGCTCGACGCAGGGCGACCTCGGTCTCGCGCAGGAACTCGACCGCCTCGATGCACGTGGCGCCCTGCTTCGCGACGGCACGGGCGATCTCCAGGTCGCTCGACACCACGGTGACGCCTCCCGGGCTCTTCGAGTGCATCACGATCCCGACGATGGTGTCGTCCGCGCGGCTCCCGGGGCTCGAGAAGATCACCTCCACGCGGTCGCCGGGGCGCGAGGTCGACCTCCCCGCCGAGGAGGCTTGCGTCCCGTCGAAGACGACGACGGCGCGGCCCGACCGCGCGGCCAGGAAGCGGGTCACCAGCGAGACCAGGGCGTCGCGCTCCCGCTCCAGCTCGCGGGCGTCCATCCGCTCGCCGGGATCGCGCCTCGCGAAGAGGACGTTGTAGCCGTCGATGACCCACATGGGAGGGGGGTCCTATTCGAGGGTGTGGAGGACGCCGCCGACCACGACGGCGACCGCGCGGCCGCGGACCTTGCGCCCCGCGAACGGGCAGTTGCGGCTCTTCGAGCGGAACCGCGTCGGATCGATGACCCACTCGCGACCCGGGTCCAGGATCGTCACGTCCGCGTCGGCTCCGGGCGTGAGCGTCCCCTTCGCGATCCCGAGGACGCGCGCGGGGTTCACGGTGAGCTTCGCGATCGCCTGGGAGAGCGTCAGCACGCCCCCGTGCACGAGCTCCGTCATGACGAGCGGCAGGAGCGTCTCCATCCCGATCACGCCGAACGGCGCGGCCGCGAACTCGACCTCCTTGTCCTCCGTCGCGTGCGGGGCGTGGTCCGTGGCGATCACGTCGATCGACCCGTCCGCGAGCCCCTGCCTCACCGCGTCGACGTCCGCCTTCGTCCTGAGCGGCGGGTTCATCTTGTAGACCGGGTCGTAGTCGCGCACGCACTCGTCGGTCAGCGTGAAGTGGTGCGGCGTCGCCTCGGCCGTCACGCGGACGCCCTTTCCCTTCCCCGCGCGCACGAGCTCGACCGTCCCGGCGACCGAGATGTGCGCAATGTGGAGCTTTCCGCCCGTGACCGCGGCCAGGGCGATGTCGCGGGCGACCATGATCTCCTCGGCGACGCGGCTCATCCCCGACAGGCCGAGGACCATGGACATCTTCCCGTCGTTCATCACGCCGCTGCCGACGATGTCCTTGTCCTCGGCGTGGGAGATGATGGCGCGGTCGAACATCTTCGCGTACTGGAGCGCCCGCCTCATGACGTCGGCGTTCTGGATCGGGCTGCCGTCGTCGGAGAAGGCCACGGCGCCGCCGCGGAGGAGCTGCCCCATCTCGGCGAGCTCGACTCCCTGCCTCCCCTTCGTCACCGCGCCGATCGGAAGTACGTTCGCCATCCCGGCGCGCTTTCCCTGGAGGACGACGAACTCCGCGGCGGCCTCGGTGTCGACGGCGGGCTCCGTGTTCGGCATGGCGGCGATCGTTGCGAGGCCCCCCGCGATCGCTGCGGCGGCGCCGCTCGCGATCGTCTCCGCGGCCTCCTTCCCCGGCTCGCGCAGGTGGACGTGCATATCGATGAGGCCCGGGCAGACCACGAGCCCCTTCGCGTCGACCACGCGGTCCGCGCGAGCACCGGCGCCGATCGAACGGACCTTCCCGTCCTCGATCAGCACATCCGCGACCACGTCGAGGTTCTGCGACGGGTCGACGACCCTACCGCCTTTGATCGCCAGCGTCGGCATGGGACTCCTCGGCTGCCGGAATCTCCCTCGCGCCGGAGCAGAGGTAGAGAACCGCCATGCGCACCGCAAGGCCGTTCTCCACCTGCTTCAGGATGACGCTCCTCTCCCCGTCGGCGACCTCGGGGGAGATCTCCACGCCCCGGTTCATGGGCCCCGGGTGCATGATCATCACGTCCGGCTTCGCGCGCTTCAGGCGCTCCTCGTTGATCTGGAAGAACCTCGCGTACTCGCGGATGCTCGGGAACATGTTCGACTTCTGCCGCTCAAGCTGGATCCGGAGCAGGTTGATGACGTCCACCTCGCCGATGATCTCGTCGAGGTGGTAGCTCACGCGCACGCCGAGCTCCTTGAACGCCGCGGGCACGAGCGTCGAGGGGCCGCACGCGATCACCTCGGCCCCGAGCTTCGTCAGCCCCCAGATGTTCGAGCGCGCCACGCGGCTGTAGGAGAGGTCGCCGACGATCGCGACCTTGAGCCCCTCGATCCGCTTCTTGACCTCGCGGATCGTGAAGATGTCGAGGAGCCCCTGCGTCGG
This sequence comes from uncultured Planctomycetia bacterium, assembly GCA_964649705.1. Lineage (GTDB taxonomy): Bacteria > Planctomycetota > MHYJ01 > WSZJ01 > CAZYRM01 > CAZYRM01. The sequence goes on along the minus strand of CAZYRM010000151.1, from coordinate 8,032 downwards.
GTGCTCGTGGGCCCCGTCCCCGGCGTTCACGACGCTTGCCTTCAGGACCTTCGAGAGGAGGTGCGGCGCGCCGCTCGCCGGGTGCCGGATCACGACGAAGTCGATCCCCATCGCCTCGATGTTCTTCGCGGTGTCGACGAGCGTCTCCCCCTTCGACAAGCTCGACGTCCCCGGCGTGAAGTCGAGGACGTCCGCGGAGAGGCGCATCGCCGCAAGCGTGAAGCTCGACTTCGTCCTCGTGGAGGGCTCCACGAACATGTTGACGACGACCTTGCCGCGGAGCGCGGGGACCTTCTTGATGCTGCGGGTGCTGACCTCCTTGAAGGAGGCGGCCGTGTCGAGGACGGTGCGGATCTCGTCGGCGGAGAGCTCCTCGAGTCCCAGCAGGTGCCGTCGCGTCCAGGCGGCGCTCATGACGTGGACTTCCCTTCGATGACGACGACCTCCTCGGCGGGGTCGGTCTCGGCGAGACGCACTCGAACGGAGTCCTCGCGGCGGGTCTCGAGGCGCGCACCGACGTAGTCCGGCTGGATGGGGAGCTCGCGGTGGCCGCGATCGACGAGGACGGCGAGCTGGATCGTGCTCGGGCGGCCGAAGTCGACGAGCTCGGTGAGCGCGGCGCGGGTCGTGCGGCCGGTGAAGAGGACGTCGTCGACGAGGATGAGGTCCTTCCCGTCGAGGTGGAAGGGGATGTCGGTCGCGCGCACGGTCGCCTTCACGCCGTGGGTGTCGTAGTCGTCGCGATACAGGCTGATGTCGAGCGTGCCGAAGGGGATGGCCGCGCCGGACTTCTCCTGGAGCGCCTCGTGGATGCGCTTGGCGAGGACGACGCCGCGGGTGTGGACCCCGACGACGGCGAGGCGCGAGCGCGAGGCGTTGCGGTCGAGGATCTCGGCCGTCATCCTCGCGAGGGCCTTCTCGATGGCGGGCTGGTCCAGGAGTCTCTTGCGGTCCGGCATGGCGGAAGCATGATAGGGCCCGCGGGGGGAAAAGTCCAAAATCGCGTATCGAGGGGCCCCCGGGCCCGCGTCACGCCCCCGGGGGGGGATCGACGGGGGGCTGGGGGTCGCGACGGTCGCGGAGGACGCGCGCGGGGACGCCGCCGACCACGGCGTAGGGGACAACGGGCTTCGTGACGACGGCCCCTGCGGCGACGACGCTCCCCTCGCCGAGGTCGTCCATGACGACCGCCGAGGCGCCGATCCAGACGTCCCGGCCGACCGTCACCTTGCGGGGCTCGCCTCCCTGCTCGCGCATGGGGACGTCGGTCCGCTCCATCCCGTGCGCGTCACCGCCGGAGAGGAGCATCACCTGGCCGCTGGCGAGGAGGTCGTCGCCGACGTCGGCCCAGCCGACCCAGGTCCCGGGGCCGAAGTAGCAGCGGTTCCCGACGCGGGTCTTCGGCGTGCGGATGACGGCGAGCCAGAAGACGACGAGGTCCTCGCCGCAGGCCTCGAGCGTGGCGCCGTACCAGGCGCGGCGGAGATAGATGCCGAGGGAGCCGGGAATGAGGGCGACGACCTGGCTGGCGGACAGGAAGCTGAAGAGGCGGATCCAATAGAGGAGGAGGAGGGGGAAAACGAGGACGACCGCGACGGCGTGGGCCGTGCGCTTGAGAAGCGTGCGAAAGGGGTTGTTGGTCATTCTGGACGGGGTCCTACGACACGGATGGTGTCTTTTAACACGAAGACACGAAGACACGAAGATGAGTTTGGAAGGAACCAGGTCGCTCGTGCGGAGGGGGCGGCGTTTTGATGCCGCAGGCGGCGAGAGCCCATCGGAGCCCGCCTACCGACCCGAGCAGTTGATTCGCTCGCCCCCTCGCACGAGCGACCCATTTCCTCCCAAACTCAGCTTCGTGTCTTTGTGTCTTCGTGTTGAAAGCCACCCTCCGTGTCGTAGAATCCCGCCCCGATGTCCGAACCCCTCACGCTCCCGGAACGCGCCGGCCGCGCGGCGATCTGGAACGTCCTCGCCCTGGGGACGCTCGCCGTCCTCACGTTCGCGACGGGGATCCTGATTGCGCGCACGCTGTCGAAAGCGGAGTACGCCGCGTACGGCCTCTTCTCCATCGCGCTCCTCCCCGGGCTCCTCGCCGTGATCGACCTGGGCCTCTCCGCGAGCGTCCCCAAATTCGCCGCCGCGGCATCGAGGGAGGGCGGACGTCAGGGGCTCCTCCGCCTCCTCGCGCTCATGGCGGGGATCAAGCTCGCGCTCCTAGCCGTCGTCGGGACATTCGTCCTGCTCGCAGGCGACCCCGTGGCGCGGTTCCTCGGGATCCCCGAAGGTGTCCCGCAGGGCTTCCTTGCGGCCGTGATCGGCATCGCCTGCCTCGAACTGCTCGCGGAAGTCTCCCAACAAGGGCTCGCGACCCTCTTCGCACAGGGGACCGTGAGCGCCATTCGGGTTGTGGAATCGGTCTCGCTATCGGGCCTCTTGATTGCCTTCATCCTTCTTGGGAAGGGCGTCGAGGGAATCCTGTGGGCGTTCGCCACGGCCTCGTTCCTGAAGCTCATCCTGTCGGCAAGCGGTCTGGCCGTGCACATCCGGTCGCTCCCAGCGGGGCTGGTTCCGCAACCTCTCACGCCGGTCCTCCCTCGGCTTGCGCGACACGCCGCGACCTTCTACGCCGCCAAGTGGAGCGGCTACCTCGCGGGGCCCTTCGCGGCGCTCCTGCTCGGGCGGTCCTTCGGGGGCGCGGTCGTGGCCGACTACTCGCTCGCCACCGACCTCTCGGCGCGCATCCTCGAACTCGCCATCGCTCCGGTGAACTCGCTGCTCCTTCCGATCTTCGCGCACCTCCTGCTCGCCCCCGACCGCGGACCCGTGCGGAGGGCCTTCAGCGTCCTCATCAAGGTCTACGCGATCGTCCTCCTTCCCGCCGCCGCGGGGCTCGTCGTCCTGGCCCCCCTCCTCTTCCGCGTCCTGTACACGGAGAGGTACGCCGATGCAGCGGCGTATTTCCAGGTCCTGTACGGCCTCGTCTCGCTGGACATCGTCTTCTACTCGGTCGCATCGAGCGCGATGATCACCGCCGAGCGATACGGGGCCTTTCTCCTGTCGCGCGTCCCGATCCTCCTGGCCGCGGTCGCGGCGATCGTGCTGGTCCCGGTGATCGGACCCCTGGCCACCGTCGCCGTGCTCGCCGGCTCCAGGGTCGTCGCGGTGGCGCTGCTCGTCCGATCGGCGAGGCGCCTGCTCGACGCGAGCGTCCCCGCGGGCTTCGTGCTTCGGCAGGCGGCGATCGCGGCGGTGTTCGCGGCGATCCTGTGGGCGGCGATCCGACCCCTTCCGTCGAGTCCCTGGGTCCTGGCCGCGGCGATCCCCGTGTACGCCGTGGTCGTCCTGGGCGCGCTCAAGGCGACCGGCGGGATCGGTGCGGAGGACCGTGCGGCGCTCGCGGAGATGCGCCTGCCGTTCAAGCGCGTTTTGCTCTGGCTGTTCTGATCCGCGAGCCCCAGAATGTCGCGCGTGAAGGGGATTTTCCTCGGCTGGGACCGCTCGCTCCTCCTCCCGCCGGGCCAGGCGGCCGGGGACCTGCCTGAGCGCGCCGCGCGGTACTGCGAGCGTCTGGACGAGCTGCACTACGTCGCGTTCACGACCCGGGCGATGGGTCTCCCACGCGAGCGGCACGACGGGAACCTCCATGCCTGGGGGACGCACAGCGTCGGGAAGGCCCTCTACCCGATGGACGCGCTCAGGACGTGCCGCGAGGTCGCCTCGCGCCGCGGCGTGGACTTCCTCTTCTGCCAGGACCCGTTCCTGGCGGGCAGCGTCGGGGCGTGCCTGGCGGCGAACGGGGGCCCGCCGTTCGGGGTGGGGCTCTTCTCGGCCTTCTACTCGAGCGAGGAGTGGCGGCGCGAGAAGTGGTACCGCGCGGCGTTGTCGCGCGTGGGGCTGTCGGTCCTCGCTCGCGCGCGCACGGTGCGGGTGCAGACGTCGCTGGAGTGCGAGGAGCTGGCGCGGAGGGGGATCCCCTCGGAGCGGATCCACGTGATCCCGGTGCCCTACGTCAACCCGCGGTTCGACGACCCGCGCGAGGAAGGGATGCGGGCGAAGCTCCTGGACGGGCGGTTCACGTCGATCGTGCTCTTCGTCGGGAGGCTGGCGCCCGAGAAGGACCTCCCGGTGCTTCTGGACGCGACGGAGTCCGTCGGACGGGAGATGCCCGAGGCGCGGTTCGTGATCGTGGGACGGGGACCAGAAGAGGCTCGGCTCCGGGCGAAGGCAGGCGTGAACGTCCACCTTGCGGGGTTCGTAACCGCCGAGGACTTGCCGCGCTACTACGCCGCCTGCGACGTATTCGTGCTGCCGTCGCGGTACGAGGGGGTGCCGATCGTCCTGACGGAGGCCTCCCTCGCCGCGCGCCCCTCCGTCGTCACGCGCACGCCGAACGCGGAGGAGATCGTCGCCGAGGGGGAGACGGGGCACATCGTGCCGATCGGCGACGCGCGGGCGCTCGCCGCGCGGCTCCTGGACCGCCTCCGCGACCCCGAGGGCACGCGACGCATGGGTCTCCTTGCCCGTGACCGCATGCGCGCCCGCATGGACCCCGCGCGCCTCCTCGACGCCCTAGTCCGCATGTGGGAGGCGACCTGCAGGGCGTAGAGGCCTACGGTGTGACCATCGATCTTGTCCTTGCAAGAAGGACGGGATCCGCACAATCCGTCCCTCCTGGACGGACACTTACCGTCACGCATCCGCGCGCACGGCCTCGAGCATGTCGCGGACGGATTGGACGAGCGGCGTGCGAGGTTCCCACGCCGTGGCCTTGCGGACCTTGTCGATGCAGGCGACCTGCCAGTCGACGTCGGACGGCGAGGCGGGCACCTCGCGAGGGACGAGGCGGCAGGGGCGGAGAGCTTGGGCGATAAAGCTCGCCGCGAGGTCGCCAATCCGCGTGCCGACACCCGAGCCGACGTGGAAGAGGCCGGTCTCCTTCGAGAGCGCGAGCTCCCAGAGGACGTCCGCCGCGTCGCGGACGTCCAGGAAGTCACGCACGGCGTCCACGCGGCCCACCTCGACGTCGCCTCCCGCGCGCTCCGCATCCACCACACGGCGAGCGAGGTCCGCGGGGACCAGGCCGTCGGGGAGGCCCGGCCCGATCAGGTTGAAGAGCCGTGCGTGGACGACCTCCGGGGCGCCCAGGACCCCACGGAGGCGCTGCGCGGTCGTAGCCTGATCGAGCTTGCAGCGGCCGTAGGTCGTCACGGGGTTCGCGGGCGCGGACTCGTCCAGAGGCGTCCGGCGACCGTCGCTGGGTCCCAGCTCCGCCGAGGAGCCCGCCACGATCACGCGCAGCCCTCGCCCCAGGGCCGTGGCGACGACCTCCTGCGTCACGTCGCCATGGATGGCGAGCATCTCCTCGGGTGTGCCGGTCGTGCGCTTGGTGACAAGGAAGACGTGCGTCGGATGGAGCGTCGTGACCAGGAGCGCCGCGGCGCCAGGCACGGCAAGGTCGGCGACGATGTGCGATCCCTCCGGGGCGTCGGGCATCGGTCGGCGTCCCACCGTGATGATTGAGTCGCGGGGAAAGGCGCCGGGCGCAGTGCGGACCAGCCATCGACCCAGGAACCCGGAGCCGCCGAGGAGGAGCGCGGTCGGCATGAGCTACGCCTCGGGGAGGAGTTGCGGGCGGAGTCGGTCGAAGTCGAGCTGCGCCTGCTCGTAGTCCTCCCGGCGGCCGATGTCCATCCAGTAGCCCGCGTACGGCCAGGCCCGCACCACCTCGCCCGCGGCCAGGAGTCGAAGCACCAGGTCCGGGAAGTCGAGCCTCACCCCCTTCTGCACGTGGCTGAGCACGCGCGGGTGGAAGGCGTAGATCCCCATGCTCGCGCGGTACGTGTGCGTCGGCTTCTCGTCGTACCCCGTGATCCGCCCGTCCCCGTCCGTGTGGATGACGCCCAGGTCGATCTTCACCTTCCGCTCGTGCAGCGCGACCGTCAGCGTCGCCCCGCTCGCCACGTGCGCGTCGAAGAACTCCCGGTACGGCAGCGTCGTCAGGAGATCGCCGTTCATCAGCAGGAACGGCTCCGTCAGGCCGCCAATCATCGCCAGCGGCCCCGCCGTGCCGAGGGGCGTCTCCTCCAGCGAGTACCCGACCTTCACGCCGAACGCGGAGCCATCGCCGAAGTAGGCCTGCAGCAGCCCCGCCAGGTGACCCACCGCGATCGTCAGGTCGTCGAACCCCGCCCGGCGGAGCTGTGAGACGACCACCTCCAGGATCGGGCGGTCCCCAATCGGCATGAGCGGCTTCGGCAGCACCGTCGTGTACGGCGCCAGCCTCGACCCCACGCCTCCCGCCAGCACGACGGCCCTCATATCACGTACTCCGCGTCGCGGTAGCGCTCCGGGTGCGCGCGGATCCACTCCGCCGTGCGGCGGATCCCATCCTCGAGCGAGACCTTGGCCTCCCACCCCAGCAGCGTCCGCGCGCGCGACGGGTCCGAGAGCAGCCTCTCCACCTCGCTCCTCTCCGGGCGCACCCTCGCGGGGTCCGCCTCCACCTCGATCCGCTTCCCGAGCACGACCCCGATCAGCGCGACCAGGTCCCCGACGCTGACGCCTCTCCCCGTCCCCAGGTGGACCACCTGGCCCACGGCCTCGTCCCGCTCGACCGCGGAGACGAACGCCGCCGCCGTGTCCTCGACGTAGGTGAAGTCGCGCACCGGGTGGAGCGCCCCGAGCGAGATCCGGTCGCGGACCAGCGCCTGGCACAGGATCGCGGGGATCACCGCCCGCGCCGACTGCCTCGGGCCGAACGTGTTGAACGGCCTGAGCGTCACGACGGGGAGGCCGAACGACAGGTGGAAGCTCTCCGCGACCTTGTCCGCGCCGATCTTGCTCGCCGAGTACGGGCTCTGCCCCTGGAGCGGGTGGTCCTCGGTAATCGGGACGGTCCGGGCCGTGCCGTAGACCTCGCTCGTCGAGGTGTTCACGACGCGCGCCCCCGCGTCGCGCGCGGCGCAGAGGACGTTCAGCGTCCCGAGGACGTTCGTGTCGACCACCTCGCGCGGATGGACGTACGAGTACGGGATCGCGATGAGCGCGCCCAGGTGCAGCACCGCGTCGGTCCCCTGGACTGCCTGGCGGACCGCCTCGCCGTCGCGCAGGTCCCCGCGGACCACCTCCATCGAGGCCCTGAGGTCCCGTGGGGCGGCCGCGAGCATGCCGTCGTCGCCTCGCGAGGTGTACCGGACGAACGCGCGGACCTTCGCGCCCGCGCGGGCGAACGCCTCCGCGACGTGGCTCCCGATGAACCCTCCGGCCCCCGTGACCAGGACGCGTGCTCCCTGGATGCGCATGGAGGCACCTGTACGCGATGCGCGTCGATTCCTCAACCGTTTTTGGTTAGAATCGCCCCTCGATGGAGCCTCCGCCCAAGCCGCCGGATCCGCGCGACACCCAGAAGCGCCGCGAGACGCGCGCCCGGGGCGGGAAGCCCGCCCCGCAGAAGACCCAGGAGGTCCCCCCGCCCGCCCCCCTCCGCAAGGGCGGCACCCAGATGGTCCCGCCCCCAGGAGGCGCCGCCCCGCCGAAGCCCGACAAGACCGTCGTCTTCAGCGACACGAAGGCCCAGCAGGTCGTCCAGAGCGCCGCGCTCCCGAAATTCGCCGAGTACAAGCTCATGGGAAAGCTCGGCGAGGGGGGGATGGGGATCGTCTACAAGGCGGTCCACTCGAAGCTGAACCGCGTAGTCGCCCTCAAGGTCCTCACCGGCGGCGAGCACAGCTCCGACCAGCAGGTGGAGCGCTTCCTCATGGAGGCGCGCGCCGCGGCGAAGATCTCGCACCCGAACGTCGTCCCCGTCTACGACGTCGGCGAATACGAGGGGAAGCACTACTTCACGATGAAGCTGGTCGACGGGGAGACCCTCGACGGCGTGATCACGAAGGACCCCTCCCGCTTCATGACGCGCCCCCGCGAGGCGGTCGCCCTGATGCTCCCGATCGTCGACGCCATCGGCGCCGCGCACGCGCAGAACGTCATCCACCGCGACCTCAAGCCCTCGAACATCATCGTCGAGAAGACC
>CAZYRM010000150.1:0-15034 GCA_964649705.1 uncultured Planctomycetia bacterium | reverse complement strand
GAGACCGCGCGGAAGGCGTACGAGTCGGCAAAGAGGTAGACAGACCTTGCACGCCACCGCCACCGATCCGCACGGGGCGCCCGCAGCTCACCTCCCCGTGTCCAGGGGCAGGTCGAAATCGCGGCGGATGTCGTAGTTCCCCTCGGGCAGCGTGATCGTCTCCGTCAGCCCCCCGATCGTCACCTGGTACTCCCCCGACGGCACCCCGATCATCTCGTAGGCGCCGTTCGCGTCGGGGTGCACATTAAACTCAATCATGGAGGCCTTAGCCCTCGCCCAAAGCGTGAGAACCTCCCCGGTCGGTGGGCGGACCCGCCCGGAGAGGCGCGCCCCGCCGTGTAGGCTCAGATCCGCGCGCACGACCTCGCCGGGGCCGACCTCCACCTCCCGACTCCCCATGGTCGTCCGCCCGTCCTCCTCCGAGAACCCGTACAGGATGTACCTCCCCGCCGGGAGGTGGGCGACGGAGAAGTGCCCCTCCTGGCTGAGGCTGGTCATCCACATCGTCCTCTCGCCACAGAGCCTCACTTTCCCATTCCGGACGGGCTTCCCCGCAGAGGACTCGAGAAGGAACCCCTGAACCTCTCCAGCGGCGGGCAGCAGGAAGGTCGCATCCGTAGTGCTCCCCTCCACGATCCTGGCGACCTGGGAGAATCGAGCGTAGTCCTTGTGCGACACATCAACCCTCGTCTCCCCCGCGGCGAGTCCCCGCAGCTCGAAGCGGCCCGATCCGTCGCTGGTCGCCGTCGCATGGGATCCGGTGACCTCGAGGCTGTGGTATTCTCTCCCCTTGACGGAAGGCCCCATCACCGAGATCCTCGCCCCTTCGATGGGTTGGCGTGACTTCTCGTCGAGAATGACGCCTTGGAGCGTTCCTCCGGTGGACAGTTCCACGAGGATCCCCTCGACGACGCCCCCGGTCCCGACCAGGAAGGTCGCGCTCTCGGCTGGGGCGAATCCGTTCGCTCTGGCGGCCACGAAATAGCAGCCGGGCTGGATCGCCGTGATCGTGAAACGACCCTCTTCGCCGACCGAGCCCTCGATGTTGGCATGCCTGTCCACCCCGACCAACCTGACCGTCGGCTTCTCGACAGGAAGGCCGTCCGACTTCCTCACGACCTGCCCAGTGACGCGAGCCCCCCGAGCGAGCACAACGACAAGCTCCTTGCGGCCAGGCGCGACGCCGTCCACCCACGTCTGCAGGAAGGAGGACGCCGTGGCCGAGAGCGAGAAGACCGCCTCCGGCAGACTGTTGAGCGTGAAGGCGCCCCGGGAGTCCGTCTCCGTCCGCCAGGCCGGGTGGGCTGCGACCTGGCTGTCCGCGAATTCACGGAAGAGCTCGATGGCCGCGGAGGGAACCGGGCGCCCCTCTTCGTCAGCGACCCGACCGGAGAGGCTCCGCGATTCGCCCAGTCGGAGATCGAGGCGGACCTCCCGCCCTGGCGCGGGCTCGACGGCCTCCAGGACCGCGGAGAGTCCATCGCTCTCCGCGCCGATCGCGCACCACTGGGCTGGGACCATCAGGCGATACTGCCCGTTCGCGTCTGTTTTTCCGCGGTTGAAGACCAGGCCCGACCCGTCCGAGCACAAGAGGGTGGCCCCCGCGAGCGGAGAGGCATCGGGCCCCGTGACCCAGCCCCACACGGTCGCCCCGCGCTCGAGGTAGAGGTCGAGCTCGTACTCCTCGCCCGCGGTGAGCGTCACGGTCTCGGGCCAGGCGATCCAGCCCGGCGCGCTGGCGCAAAAGCTCCATTCGCCCGCGGGGACCTCGAAGGAGAACTTCCCGTCCCGCAAGGTCCGCGTGGAGGCGATCGACTCGCGGCCCTGCTCGGCGCCGACGTGGATCTCCGCCTCCCTCTCGACACCGTCATCGCAGGTAACCACGCCGTGGACCCTGGCAGGACGCTTGTCCTCGACAGGAGCGGGGGGCGGGGGTTCTGCGGGGCCAGGCGGAGCGGGCTCGGTGGTGGTCGTGGAGGGGGCCGTCGTCACGGAGGGGCCGTCGGGCGCTGCCGCGACGGGGGCGTGGGAGCGGACCGGCGGGTCGCTCGGGTGGGTGGAGAGGACCTTCCAGGCCGCGAGGCCCGCGAGGAGGGCGATGGCGAGGAGAGCGAGTGCGCGGCGCATGTCGATTCACCCCCTCCCGACGGGGTCGGCTGTGGGCGCGATCCTATCGGGGAGGGGGCGGCGACATCAAGCGTGGATCAGGCTATCGGTTGAAGATCACCTGCCAATCGACCCGGGCGCGGTAGACCTTCTCCTCCAGCATCACGAGCGTGTACGGCCGGTTCATGACCTGGACGACGGGCCCGGCGGGGGTGGTCTCGACAACCTTGATCAGCGCCGTGCTGTAGGGGTACATCCACGTCACGCGCGGCACCTCGATCGTGTACCCGAGGTTCGGCCTCTCCCCCGCCATGACGGCGGCGACCGTCTGGCGGTTGAAGTCGACGCGCGGCGGGGTCTGCCCCGGGTTGTGCTGCGCGTAGAACCTCGTCCAGGCGCTCTGGCTGTTGATCAGGTAGACCTGGTTGCGGACCGTCGTCTGAAGCTGGCTGCCGCTGCCGCTCTCCAGCGTCTGCTTCTTGATGAGGCCGTAGCGGCGGCCGCCGAGCCGGCCCTGCGTCAGGAACCACGGGTCGTACGCCTCGTCGACCCAGTTGCTGTACTGGATCATCCCGACGTTCGGCGCGAAGACCATCTCCTTCGGCCCGCCGTTCGCCATGTCGCTCAGGACGTAGAAGTGGAAGCTGTTCGCGTAGGTCCGGTCGAGGTAGGGGTCATACGCGTCGAACCCCTTCACCTTGAGCTGCAGCTCGGCGTTGTCCCAGAAAGGGTAGTCGAGCGTCACGCGCCAGCTCGTCCCCGCGGCGACGCCGAACTTGATGAAAGGCACCCAGGCCTGCGTGCTCGGGCGCCAGGCGTACAACGTGTTGCCTCCCCAGGTCACCCACAGGCCGCTCTGCGCGCCCGGGATGCCGGAGACCTGGTAGACCCCGTAGAAAGAGTCGCTTACGCTGAGATAGGTCTCCGCCTCGGACGTCCCCTGCTGGTGCGTCCAGGTGTTCCCCTGCTGCAGCGGGAAGTAGTTGCGGTACGACTGGGCCGGCGCGGTTTGGGCCATCGCAAGGGCCGCGGCCAGGACCAACGGTGCATGCCAACGACGCATCGGTTCCTCCTTGGGTTTGGGTCAAAACGGACGAGTATCTTGACGTCCGTAACGCACTGCGTCAACTTTTAACTGCTTACCGGATATAGACGTACGCTCTTGTGTGAGCGAACGACACGCCGCCCGACGGTTCGCGTGCAAAACCGACGCGAAGACGCACTGGGAGTCGATGGACATCCCCGCACGCCTCGCCTAGGATGCTCGGCCATGCGGCCCGCGCCCGCGGGCCCGCCTCAGACAGGAGGGCGTTCCATGTCACCGTCGGCTCGCTTCATCCTCGCGCTCGTCGCCCTCGTGCTCTCGCATTGCGCGGCCCTCGCCCAGGACGCGGCGCGGTCGAGGGATCTCTGCAAGCAGGCGGAAGACGCCTTCAGGCGCGGCGATTACAAGCGCTGCTGGGACCTCGCCGAGGAGGCGGTCCGCCTCGACCCGAGCAACGGGATGGCGTGGGGGACACGTGGCGTCGGTCGCGCCTCCTACGGGGAGTTCCTCAATGGGATCGAGGACGTCACCCGCGCCTACGAGCTCACCAAGAACGTGGCCTGGGTCATCTGGCGCGCTCGCTACTACCTCATGATTGATCGCTACCGACAGGCCTTCGACGATGCGGACGCCGTGCTCAGGAACGACGAGATCGCCCAGCTCCTCTGCGTCCGCGGCGTCGCCCGAGTCCACATGGGCGAGGTGGACCAGGGGATTGCCGACATCGAGCGAGGCGAGAAGATCATGGGCCGAAGGGACTGGGGCGACCGCTCCGACGCCCTGATCGCCAAGGCGGACTGGCAGGGGCTCCTCGAGGAGGGACGCGCCTGGGAGCGGCAGGACCCGCCCCTCGGCAATGGATACCTCTACCAGGCCCGTGCACTGATGGAGCTCGGAACGGACTACGAGGAGGCCCGCAAGGCCGTCGAGCGGGGTGAGAAGAACGCCCCCATCGCCTCCCAGACGTACCTCTCGCGGGCCCTGCTGCACGCCTTCCCGGCCGCGAAGGACTACTACGACTTCGAGCGCGCGTACACCAAGGGCGTTCGCAGGCTCCGCCCGCTCCAGCTCGACCGGTGGCAGATCAATACCGCCGGGCGGATCCTCTACGAGGCGGGGCGCTACTTCGACTGCATCCATGAGATGGAGGCCCACGGGCGGTTGACGAACTGGGAGACGCTCTTCCTCCTCGCTGCCTCTCACTTCCGCGTGGGGCAGCTCGCCGAGAGTCGACGGTACCTCCTCGACGCCAGGCGCCTGAACCCGTACCTCTCGCGGCACGCGGAGAGGGTCCCGGGCCTCGCGGCCTTCCTGAAGGGGATCGATCAGGAGGTGGCCACGGAGCAGACGGGAACGGATCGGGCAAAGCTCGAGGCTGAGCAGGAGACGGCCCTCCTCTCTCTCGCCGAGCTGGAGACGCTCGTGCGCCGCTTCCAGTTCGAGCGCGCCCTCGCGGGGTACGAGCGATACCTCGGGAGCCTGCAGTCCCCCACGCGGCGGCGCGAGGCCGAGGCGCGCATCGCCGACCTGAGGGGCGCAGCGGACCCCTTCCGACGGTTCCGCGAAAGGCTCAACGCCGGCGGGCTGAAGGACGTGAAGCAGAAGGTCGGCGCAGCCGAGGTGACACTGACGAAGGCAATCGATGATCAGACCTTCGAGTTCACCATCAAGCAGGGGGGAGGGAAGGGGACCTGGGCCGCGCTCGGGCCCGAGGGCCTGTTCAAGCTCCTCGACCGCGCCTCCCCCACCCCTGCCGAGCGCCTCGGAATGGGGATCCTCGCGTGGGACCTCGGCCTCGCGAAGCGCGCGATGGAGGACCTGCAGCGCGCGGTGAAGGAGGACAAGGCGCTCAAGGGGCGCCTCGACGACTTCGTGGCGGCACGCCGCGGGATCGACGTCCCCGAGGGCGGGTTCGTCGTCCACCAGGGGAAGTTCGCCACCCCCGAGGAGAAGGCCAACCTCGCGAAGGGCCTCGTGCTCTTCCAGGGGCAGTGGGTGACGAAGGCCGACCACGAGCACCTGGCCAAGGGCCAAATCCAGGTCGGGGGGAAGTGGGTCCCCGGCGACGAGAAAGTCCTCCTCGCCATGGGGTTCCGTAAGTACAAGGAGAAGTGGTACTCGCGAGAGGACTACACGACGCTCAGGTCGAAGTGGGAGAACGCGCACGAGACGAAGACGACGCACTACGATATCAGGACGAACTACGACGAGGAGTTCGCCGCGGAGCTGGGAGCGCTCTGCGAGGTGGCCTACGAGGACTTCAGGCTGTTCTACGGCGGAAAGGAACCGAAGACCGAGGCGAAGGACCGCATGACGCTCTACGCCTTCGCGTCGTACGAGGACTACAGGAAGTACTGCGTCGAGCACAAGTCGGAGGCGCAGCTCCAGGCGGCCGGGTTCGCCGTGTCGAACTCGAACGTCGTCGTCGGCTGGAACAAGACCGGGGAGACGGCCGACTTCCTCGCCACGATGGCGCACGAGGCGGCCCACCTCTACTACTTCCGGATCGCGAGCGGCGTCGCGGCGCCCTCCTGGTACGCGGAGGGGATGGCGACGCAGTTCGAGGGGTTCGAGTGGACGGGATCGAGCTACGTCTACAACCGCCTGTCGCGAGTGCGCCTGCCGTTCGTGAAGCAGGCGATGAATCAGGGTCGGCACCTCCCGGTCGCCGAGCTCGTCCAGGGCGACGCGCTCACGCTGATCAACAGCGACACGGACAAGGCTCTCCTCTTCTACGCGGAGTGCTGGGCGCTCGTCTACTTCCTCACGCAGACGGACCTCGCCGAGTACCGCGACGGCTTCCAGCGATACCGGGAGGCCGTCGACTCGGGCAAGCCGGCCGCGCTCGCCGAGTTCCTTCCGGACCTCGGCGCGGTGGAGGCCGAGTTCGTGAAGTTCATCAAGCGCAAGTAGCGGGGCAGGGACTGGCCGGCGCCGACGGCATCGTATAGAATCCGCCGAGCATCTTCGGAGACCTTTCATGCGCATCCTGCTCCCCCTCCTCCTCGCGGGCGCCGTGCTCGCCCAGGACGCTGACAAGCCGTTCCTCGGGCTCAGCCTCCGAGAGCTGACCCCCGAGAAGGCCAAGGAACTCGGCGTCGAGGCGACCGAGGGCCTCGTCGTCATCAGCACCGCCATGGGCAGCCCCGCGCGCCTCGCCGGCGTCATGCCACTCGACCTCCTCCTCGCCATCAACGGACAGGAGGTGAAGGACAAGGCCTCCTACCTGGCGGCGATGGAGTCGCTCAAGACCGGCGACAAGGCCGTCCTGAAGGTCTCCCGCAAGGGCGAGGTCGCCGACCTGACCGCCACCCTCGTCTCCAAGAAGACCTGGGAGGAGGAGTGGCTCCTCGTGAACCACCCGATGCCCGAGTTCGTCGTCGACGAGTGGATCGGCGCCGGGCCTGCCTCCGAGAAGGACCTGCGAGGCTCCGTCGTCGTCCTCGACTTCTGGACCATGACCTGAGGCCACTGCACCGACGTCGCCCTCCCCCGTGCGGGGAGGTGGGTGGAGGCGTACGGCGCGCAGGGGCTCAAGGTGATCTCGGTCCACTGCGCCTTCCACAAAGTTGACGACCAGCCCCCCGACAAGGTCCGCGCGTACGTGGCCGAGAAGAAGCTCGCCTTCCCCGTCGGGCTCGACGCGCGCAAGGACGGCGACGATGCCACCTCGACGCTCATTCGTTGCAAGACCGAGAAGCTGCCGCTCCTCGTCATCGTGGACAAGAAGGGGGTGGTCCGGTTCACCGGCGACGAGGCGGCCGACGAGGCGAAGGCCGCGGCCCTCATCGAGCAGCTCTTGAAGGAGGAGTAGGTGGCCTCGATCATCGTCCATGGGGGGTGCGGGAGGACGAAGACGGAGGTCGATGCGCGGCAGCACGGCCTCCAGGCGGCCGCGGACGCGGGGTGGGCCGCCCTCGAGCGCGGGGGGACCGCGCTCGACGCCGCGGAGGCGGCCGTGGTCTCCCTCGAAGACGACCCGGTCTTCAACGCGGGGACCGGCGCCGTCCTCAACTTCGACGGCCAGGTCGAGACCGACGCGAGCGTGATGACCTCCGACGGGGCCCAGGGCGCCGTCGCGGCAGTCCACGGCGTCAAGAACCCCGTCCGACTCGCGCGCGCCGTCCTGGAGCGCACCGACCATGTCCTCCTCGCGGGCGCCGGGGCGGAGCGCTTCGCGCGGATGTGCGGGATCGAGGCCGCGGACCTCGTCACGCCCGAGAGGCGCGCGCGGTGGAAGGCGATCCGCGCCCGCATGCAGGAGAACACGCGCGTCCCCGAGGACCAGCCCGAGCTGCGCTTCTGGAAGCGGCTCGACTCGCTGCTGGAGAAGTACCTCGCCCCCGACGAAGAGGGGCGCCACGGCACGGTCGGCGCGGTCGCGGTCGACGACAAGGGAGGCCTCGCCGCGGCGACCTCGACGGGAGGGATCTGGTTCAAGCTCCCGGGCCGCGTGGGGGACACGCCGATCTTCGGCGCGGGGACTTACGCCTCGCCGTTCGGGGCCGCCTCGGCCACGGGACACGGGGAGGGGATCGTGCGCGCGGACCTGACCCGGTACGCCGTGGACCTGATGGAGCGCCTGGACGCGCAGGCCTCGGTCGACCAGGCGATCGCGATGGCGCGCGGCCGCGGCATTGAGTGCGGCCTCATCGCCGTGGATCGACAGGGGCGCGTCGGGGCGGCCCACCACGCCGAGGAGATGAGGACGGCGAACCGTCGGTCGTAATCACACGACCCGGGCGTAGACGACCTTGAGGTAGCGCCCCTCGGGGTACCACGACGAGACCGGGTGGTCCGGGCCCGCTCCGGCGACGCGGAAGATCCGCAGCTCCCGCTCGCTGGCCTCGCGGACGATCCCGAGGAACTCCTCCTCGCCCACGAGCCCCGTGCAGGAGCAGGTGACGAGGACGCCTCCGGGCTTCACGGCCCGCGCGGCGAGGCGGTTCATGTCGAAGTAGCCCCTCTGCGCCTTCGCGAGGTCGCCCTTGTCGCGGGCCATCTTCGGCGGGTCGAGGACGACGACGTCCCAGGCCTCCGTCGAGCCCCGGAGGTGGTCGAAGACGTTCACGTGCCGGAACTCGACCTTCACGCCGTTCAGGCGGGCGTTGGCCTGCGCGGTGTCGAGGGCCTCTTCGTCCATGTCGATCCCGAGCACCCGCGATGCGCCCCCGTGGGCCGCCGCGACGCCGAAGCCGCCCGTGTAGCAGCACAGGTCGAGCAACGTGCGTCCCTTCGCGAGCCGCGCCACCTCTCGCCGGTTCTCGCGCTGGTCGCAGAAGAAACCGGTCTTGTGCCCCGTGGCGAAGTCCACGCGGAACTTCACGCCGTGCTCCTGGACGACCACGGGGTCGGGCGGCTTCTCGAGAGGGATGCGGAACCCCTCCAGCTCCTGGACGCGCTCGTCGGCCCGGACCCAGGCGTTCGGGAACAGGCCTCGCAGGAGCGGAACCTGGCGGTGCATGCCCAGCGAGAACAGCTCGATGGAGTGGACGGGGCCGTAGCGATCGACGACGAGGCCCGAGAGGCCGTCCCCCTCCGAGTGGCAGACTCGCCAGGCGTCCCCCTCGATCCCGAGCGAGTCGCGGAAGGCGACCGCCTCGCGCACGCGGCGCTCGATGAGTCCCTCCTCGGAGGGTCCGAGCATCCGGAGGGCGATCTCGGAGTGGGGGTTGTAGAAGCCGCAGCCGAGGGGGGCGCCGTAGCGGTCGAAGACGTCCACGACCGAGCCGGGCTCGATCGGCACCTCGGGCCTCTTCACCATCTTGCGGAAGAAAAAGACGTGGCGCCGCGATCCGGGGACGCGCAGGTGGACGGCGGGTCGGGAGGATTCGGACACGGGGACTCCGAAAGGAGGGACAGGCCGCGACGGCCGGAGTATACTTCCGCGCCCCAGGTTTTCAACCCAGCAAGCTGGCTTTGCCAGGCGAAGAGGCACTCGAATGGATGCGGCGTTCGTCCAGGAGACGCGGGCGCTCACGCGGCGCTGGTTCCTCCACCTGAAGCGGGAGTTCATCGGGACGTTCTTCGGGCTCTTCCAGCCGCTCGTGTGGCTCCTGCTCTTCGGGACGATGTTCTCCGCGGCCTTCAAGAAGAACCCGCTCCCGGACGAGTTCGGGTCGGTCAGCTACCTGGCGTTCATCACGGCGGGGATCGTGGTCTCGACGGTGATGGGGAGCGCGATCGCGGGCGGGATCCCGTTCATGTTCGACAAGGAGAACGGGTTCCTGGAGAAGCTCCTGGCGGCGCCGATCCGGCGGGAGAGCCTGCTCCTGAGCCGTTTCCTCTACGTGATGACCTACTCGACGGTGCAGGCCCTCCTGGTCCTCGCGCTGGCGCGCATCCTCGGCGTGCAGGTCGCGGCGGGGGTCCTCGGCCTGCCGCTCATCGCCCTGTTCATCCTTCTGCTCTGCGCCGGTTTCACGCTCCTCTCGATGATGATGGCGTTCCTGCTGGACGGGCACGCCAATTTCTTCATGATCCTCGGCTTCCTGACGACGCCGCTCTTCTTCGTCTCGAACGCCCTGGTCCCGATCGAGACGATGCCGCTCGGCTTCCGCATCGCGGCCTGGCTGAATCCGCTGACCTACGGCGTGCTGGGGATCCGGGCGCCGATCCTGAAGGGCTGGAGCGGATCGGCCTGGGGGGACATGGGGATCGGGCTGCTCGGGCTGCTCGTCTTCGACGCGCTGATGCTGTGGCTCGCCGTGCGCGTCTTCAAGCGGCACTTGGAGTGATCAGTCGCGCATTTTGCGACCGGTGACCTTCAGGAACACGTCGTCGAGCGTGGGCCGCGCGATCGTCATCGCCTCCACCTCGACGCCCTTCCCTCGAGCCGCATCCACGAGCCAGGGCACCGCCCCCGCCGCGCCGCTTAGGTAGACCTCGAACCCCTCGTCGAACGCCGCCACGCCCGTCACCTCGGGCCGCGCCTTCAGGTCCTCGGTCAGCGCGCCTATGGCCGCGCGCGAGGCCTCGGGGACTCGCACCGCGATCACCTCGCTCCCGAGCTGCCCCTTGAGCTCCGACGGCGTCCCGATCGCCTGGATCTTCCCGTGGTCGATGATGGCGAGCCGATCGCACAGGCGGTCGGCCTCCTCCAGGTAGTGCGTCGTGACCAGGATCGTCATCCCCTGCTTCTTCTGATCGAGGAGGTACTCCCAGATCCGGACCCGCGTCTGGATGTCGAGCCCCAGCGTCGGCTCGTCGAGCACCAGCAGGCGCGGGCGGTGCAACAGGCCCGTCGCCAGGTCGAGCCGCTTCTTCATCCCGCCGCTGTAGTCCTTCACCCGGTCCTTCGCGCGGTCCGCCAGCTCCACGAGCGCCAGGACCTCGTCGATCCGCTTGCGCGCCTCGTCGGGCGGCATGTGATGGAGGTTCGCGTGCATCCAGAGGTTGTCCCAGGCCGTGATCGAGCGGTCGAGCGCGACCGCCTGGCTCACGTACCCGATGCACTCCCGCACCTTCTGCGGCTCGGCGGCCACGTCATGCCCGCACACGCTCGCCGTCCCCGAGGTCGGCTTCGCGAGCGTCACGAGGACCTTGATCGTGGTGGTCTTCCCCGCCCCGTTGGGGCCGAGGAGGCCGAAGATCTCGCCGGCGCGAATCTCGAGGCTCACGCCGTCCACGGCGCGCAAGTCGGGCGGATAGACCTTGACGAGGTCCTTCGCGAGGACGACGGACGTGGCGGACGGATCGCTCATGCTACCCAACGACGCTCCGGATGAGGACGCAGTTCAGGATGGTGGGGGCAGGGAGTCTAGCAGCGCCCCCCGATCGCGTCAAACCTCCTGGGAGCGCCCATCGATGCCCCCTGGCGCATCGCGGGCCCGTGCCGTAGAATCCGGGCCACCAACTGCCGAGGTCCGACATGCCGCTCCGCCGTCTCCTCCTGCGCAGCATCGTCTTCGCTATCCTCTTGCCCGCGGGCGCGGACGAGGTCTACCTGAAGAACGGGAGCGTCATCGAAGGGGACGTCGCGGAAAGGGGCGAGAGGGTCGAGGTTACCACGGGCGGCGGCGTCCTGACGCTCGAGCGCTCACAGGTCGAGCGGATCGTTCGCAAGGAGTCTCGCGCGGACGACTACGCCCGCCGGGCGGCCGAGGTCCGGGAAGGCGACGTCGAGGGACACCGCGAGCTGGCTCGCTGGTGCGAGGAGCAGGGACTGTACGTCGAGCGGCGCAAGGAGTACGAGGCCATACTCGGCGCCTCCCCGGACGACGCGCAGGCGCGGGAGGCGCTCGGATTCGTCAAGGTGATGGGGAGGTGGATCGAGGTCTCGGAGCGCTGGACGGAGGAGGAGACGGACCACTTCTCGATCCGCACGGACACCGGAATCGGGGAGGAGCTCGGTCGATACCTCGAGCTCGGGACGCAGGCCTTCCAGGCCGCGTACGGCGGCTCCTTCGCCTCCCGTCCGCTCGAAGGGAGCTTCTCGGCGCTCGTCTTCCGGGACCGAGCGGAGCTCGTCGCCAAGCTCCAGGAGTGCTACCCCGATTCGCCTCAGGCGAAGGCGGGGTTCGCGGAGGTCGTGGCCGGCTTCACGCTCCCGGTCGACCGGATCACGCTCGTGTACTTCCCGGAGGAGAGCCCGACCGACGGGCTGGAGACGCTGCTCCACGAAATGGCCCACCTGCTCTTCTACGAGCTCGCGGTCCCCGACGACGTGACGAGGGGCCTGACGCCCCAGGAGATCCAGGAGCGCCTCGTGGAGGGGAGAGGGCTCAAGTGGTTCCACGAGGGGCTCGCGTGCTACGTGGGCGGAAGCACGGTGACGGGGACGACCGTCCACCTGGGCGAGTTCGCGGAGGGGGGCGTCTCGTCGCGGATGGCGAAGCAGGCGGCGAAGGCGATCGAGGAGGAGCGGGAGATCCCGCTCGAGCGGCTCGTCGAGGGGGGGATCGAGGAGTTCACGGGGCCGGACTGCCTCCTCTACTACGCCGAGGCGTGGACGTTCCTCCACTTCCTGCACCACGGCCTCGACGGACGGATGGCGGGGGCCGTCGGCAGGATGGGGGAGCTGGTCGCGTCGGGGGAAGGCGGGAGGGAGGCGATCGAGAGGGCGCTCAAGGTGCCGATCGGGGACCTGGCGCCGGCGTGGAGGATGCACGTCAAGGAGCTGGCGACACGATAGGCCTCAGACGCCTCCTCCGCGATGGAACACGACCCACTCGATCACAAGCAGCGCCATCCCCGCCGCCGCGAGCTGCAGCCAGAGCGTCTCCGGATCGAATGACGCCTTCGCCGTCCTCTCGAACGTCGGCGGCCCCGCCCCCCCCGCCCCCTCTCCGCCCTCCAGCAGGCTCTCCCCGTACCCCTGGAAGTTCACCGCCACCCACTGGTGCCCTCCGCCCCACCTCGCCCGGTAGAACCCCGGCCACGGGCACTCCGGCAGGAGCGGCGTCCCTCCCTCCACCTCGCACACCCACGTCCTGCGGCGCACGCCCCACTTCCCCTCGTAGTCCAGCTCCACCGAGGTCGTCCCCTCGCGGAGCCCCTCGCCGAGCGCGATCGGATCCCCGACCCGCCCCTCCGTGCGGAAGGCCAGCCACCGGTCGAAGGCGAACCACGAGAACAGGTTCTTGAGCAGCAGCGGGTACGCGACGAGGAGAGGCATGTTGCTGTCCTTCGCCGCGAAGCCGAAGGCGACCACGCGCATCTTCCCGCGCTCCCCCGCGACCGCGATCGCCCCCTTCTCGGCGCGCACGAGCACCGTGTCCCCCTCCGCGGGGACCAGCACCCGCCCCTTCCCGACGCGAAGCGGCTCGAGCGCCACCTGGGCCAGGAGCGGGTGCCCGCGGTCCCAGGTCCACGGCGTGAGGCGCTCCGCCGCCTCCCCCGTCTGCACCGGCGCGAAGGGCCCTTCGGCGCGGAAGGTCACGACGTTCGAGAGGGGGAGCGCCCGGTCCGGCGCGCATCGATCGAAGATCACGACGTCCGACGACCCGAGGCTCGGCGCCAGGTCGACGAGCGCGGCCGGCGTCGTGAGGAAGCTCTCCTCGGTGTCGAGCGAGTCGGAGAGGACCTCGATGGCCCCGACGAGGAACGGGTCCGGCTCCCCCTCGGCGACCACGATGACGCGCGGCCGCGGGTGGGGAAAGACCACGGCGAAGGCGTCGTCGTCGATCGGGAGCGGGTCCCTCGCGTCGAGGTGCGCCTCGAGGAGGCCTCCCTGCCCGGCGGCGACTTCCAGCTCGACGTTGGTGATCGACCGGGGCGCGAGCGGGACCTCGACGGAGCCGGCGTCCGCGGCCTGGCCGACCTCGCGGCCCTCCGCATCCATCCGCAGCAGCCAGCGGACGGACAGCGTCGCGTCGATGCGCGCGTCGGAGGCGTTGCGGGCACGGACGAAGATGCGGGCGCGGGGCTGGCCCCAGCGCTGCTCGACGCGAAGGCCGACGAGCCCGGCGTTCGCCGAGGAGGCCCCCACGACGACGCGCGGGACGTCCTCGGGCAGCCCCTGGCCCTCGCCCCCGCGGTCGGTGAGGACGAGGAGCGTCGCATCGTCGCGCGCGATGGTCCGCGCGAGGTCGATCGCGGCGTGGAGGTCGGCCGCGGGCTCGCCCGGGTCGAGCGCGGCGAGGAGGCGCTTGGCCCGCCAGGGTCCGGTGGCGAGCGGGAGGAGGAGGCGAGGGCGGCGCCCGGCCCCTACCACGGCGACGCGGTCGACGGGGTCGAGCCCGTCGAGGACCTCGTGGGCCTTCCAGCGGGCGGCCTGCATCCGGGTCAGGCCCGCGCCGCCGTCGCGCGCGGCCATGCTCGCCGAGAGGTCGGCGACGATCACGAGCGCGCGGGGCTTGCGGACGCCTTCCGCCGGTCTCGGGCGCGCGGCCCCGATCGTGAAGAGGACGAGGACCAGGAGGTGCAGTGCGAGCGAGACCATGCGGCGGATCTTCCGTACGCCGAACCGCCGCTCGTGCGCGGCGAGGGTGCGCTGCCACAGAGCGAGGCACGGCACGACGCGCGGCCTCGGGCGCTTCGTCCACAGGTGGAGGAGGACGAGCGGGAGCGCGAGACCGAGGAGCCAGAGGAAGCCGGGATGGACGAAACGCATCGGCACGAGGATTCCAATTCTCAATTCTCAATGACCAGGTTTCAACGAAGGCTCAAGTCGAAACGCCCAAGGCAGTTTCAAGCTTGCCACTTGGGACTCTCCACTTGAGCCTTCGTTGAAACTTGCTCATTGACCATTGACCATTCACCGCCGACTTAGCAGCCCTTTCTGCAGCAGCTCGATCACCGCCTTCTCCAGCGGCGCCGCCGTCGCCACCCGCGCGTACGGCACCTCGTGCTTGCGGCAGAACCCCTCGACCTCGTCGATGTACCCGTGAAACGTCGTCTTGTACGCCGCGACGAGGTCCGGAGTCGCCTCCACGTCGCGCGTCCCGCGCGTCTCGGCGTCGATCAGGCGGATCGCGCCTCCCTCCTCCGGGCTGTACTCCAGCTCGTCAATCACGTGGATCGCCTGGAGCTGCAGCCGTTGCGCGAGGAGCCCCTTCAGCCCCTCCGCGTACCCCTCGAGGTCGAGGAAGTCGCTCACGACGATCGCCACGGTCCTGCCCCGGTGCTTCCTCAGGGGGGCGCGCGACGCCGCGCGGAGGTCCGTCTCGCCCGCCGTCGCCAGCGGCTCGAGGTACCTGAGGAGCTGGAAGACGGCCGGCTTCCCGCGAAGGTCGCGGAGGCCGGCCTGCGGCCCGCGGGAGAAGGGGATCACCGTGAGGCTGTCGAAGTTCCCGAGCGCGACGTAGCCGATCGCGGCGGCGAGGCGCCTGGCGGCGTCGAACTTACGCGCCCGCCCGAAGTCCATGGACGCCGAGGCGTCGAGCAGGAGCAGGACGTGGACGTCCTGCTCCGCCATGAACTCCTTCACGAAGAGGTGCCCGT
>CAZYRM010000149.1:0-15365 GCA_964649705.1 uncultured Planctomycetia bacterium | reverse complement strand
GCACTACGCGTGGGGCTGGTCGTTCGTGCACTTCCTGATGGAGTCGAAGAAGTACTCGCAGGGGTTCCAGAAGTTCTACCTGGCGTTGGCGACGGACAAGGACGTCAAGCGGGTGGCCTTCCAGGGGGAGATGGAGCAGTGCGAGCCGGACGAGGTAATCAAGGTGCTGAAGAAGCACATCAGGGTGACGGACCTGAAGCCGCTCGAGACGGAGTGGCACGCGTACGTGAAGGACGCGCTGAAGCTGGAGACGCACCGCGGGTACGAGGAGGCGGCGCAGTGGGCGGAGCGCTGGGGCCTGACGATCAAGGCGGGGCGCTACTACAAGACGGCCGTCGAGAAGGGGACGAAGAACCCGCTGACTTTCGACAACTACGGCGAGTGGCTCACGAGGAAGGGGCAGCACGACGAGGCGGTCGAGATGTTCGGGAAGGCGATCGAGCTCGACCCGATGAACCCCTACTTCTACATGCACCTGGGCCGCGCCTGGGAGGCGAAGGGGGGCGACGAGAACAAGAAGAAGGGGGAGGACCTGAAGGCGTTGGCGATCGAGCTCGACCCGCACGACCCATGGCTCGCCTTTCAGTCGCACGGGGTCGTCATCCAGGGGAAGTAGGGACCCGTCCCTACGCCGCGCTGCTCGCCAGGGAGCGGCGGAAGGGCGTGGACTCCGGGACCTCCTCGTCAGGCGTGCGAGGCTCCGCGCGGTACGCCGCCACGACGAAGGTCGAGCCGTCGTCGTGCTCAGTGCGCCACGACGGCAGGTCCGCGATCGCCGCCATGCGGAAGAGCAGTTCGCGCGCATCCTCGTGGGCGTCCACCTCCGCGACGTGAAGTCGGAAGCGCTCTCGGTGCGGCGAGGGAGACGCGGCCTCGATCGTGGCGTAGAGGTCCGTCCCCTTCGGGCCGGAGTGCTTCCCTTCGAGCGCAATCCGCCGGATGTCGCGGAGGCGCATGACGACCCGACGCGGGTTGACGCCGAAGACCGGGTCGACCGTCAGGTCGCTCGTCCCCTGCGCCCGGTCGAGGTCGAGGGACCTCGTCCGGGTGGAGGTCTTCGCGAGGACGCGCGTGATGCCGATCAGCGAGGCGTACCAGAACGCCGCGAAGGAGGTGAGGCAGAAATAGATGAAGAGGTCCGCCACGCCGCCGGGGTAGGCCGCGAGGGCGAAGGCGAGGAACGGGAGCGGCGCACCCCACGCCGCCACCATGACGACGAAGAGGAGCGGCAGGCCCAGGAGCCCGCGAGTGCGCGTGGTCTCCTCCTCGATCAAGAGCCTGATTCCCGGATCGTCGCGAGAGATGCCGAGCATCGCCGTACCCTCCGCCGGGGGTGCGCTTCGGCGGGTGGGAGGCTCCCACCTGGATCGTACGTCCCTCCCACCGGCCGGACAAGGCCGTGCCGTGTTCGGCCACTCACGCGGGAGCGCCCCGACCGGTGGGCTCGCCCGCGCGCGATTCCTTGCGCCTGCGGACGCGGCGTGTAGGCTCTCCTCTCCAACGGAGGGTCCGACATGCGCGCATGCCCCGCCCTGATCTTGCTCCTGGCCGCCGCCGCGTGGGCCGAGAACGTCGAGCTCGAGTTCGAGGGGAAGCACGTCCGGTTGACCCCTGAGGGGAACCTCGGGCGGATCTACACCGACAGCGACGTCCAGAAGGAGATCGAGAAGCTCCTCGCCGCGCCCCTCCCCGCCGACCAGAACGTGTGGCAGTGCCGGGTCTTCATCTTCCGGAAGACCGACGCGGACTGGGAGGACGCCGAGGGGAAGCCGCGGCACACCAAGGCCGAGATGTCGGACGAGGACGTCGAGGGGCTTCGGAAGGCCGTCGACCAATTCCAGCGCGGCGTTGAGGCCTATACGGGGCGCCGGCTGCGCCTGGACCTGACGCTGCACGTGATCGACGAGCCGCTGACGACCGTGAGCGGGTCCAAGGGGCAGTACCTGGCGTGGTCCGAGGCGACCGACCCGTTCATCGGCCGGGACGTCGAGGAGGGTCAGGTCGACAGCGTGATCGTGTTCTGGATCCCGGGAGACATCCAGCTCGGCGTGTACTGGGGAGGGACGATCGGCGGCTGCTACAAGGGTGCGGGGTACTCGTCGATCGCCTACATCCACCCGGGCGCGTGCGACGTGCACGCCTACTTCGAGGTGGCGCTGCACGAGTGGCTCCATCAGGTCGAGTGGGCGCGGGCATGGAAGATGGGGTACTCGGACCTGCCGGACCTCCACATGGCGGTGCAGATGGGGTACCCGGCGGACGGGGTGAGCCGCGGGTGGATGGACTGGTACCGGGACTTCATGAGCGTCTACGTCACGCCGCGGATGTGGCGGAAGATGAGGATGAACGAGGAGGACCCCGACCGTCCGCGGGTCACGGGCGAGGGGGGCTTCTGTCGCGAGTGGCTGGTTGTGGGGCCGTTTCCGAACGAGAACGACGGAGGGCTGGATCGGGAGTTCATCGACGAGGCGCGCTGCCGGCCCTCGGAGGGGGAGGAGGCGGGCGGGAAGGCGTGGTCTGTCGCGCGCGGAGAGGACGTACTGGACCTGCGGGCGTCGATGTCCCCTCCAGACAACGGCGTGGCGTACGCGCATGCGTACGTCTCGGCGCCGGACGGGCCGGCGAGGCTGTGGATCGGGAGCGACGACGGGGTGAAGGCGTGGTGGAACGGGCGGCGGGTGCTGCAGCACCACCTGCACCGCCCGTGCGCGGCGGACCAGGATTGGGTGGACGTGACGGTGCAGCGTGGCTGGAACCGGCTGCTGCTGAAAGTGGATCAGGGATTCGGCGGCTGGGCCGCGTGCGCGAGGCTGACGGACCTTGCGGGCAAGCCGCTCGACGCCGAGTGGCAGGCTGCGCGGCCCGAAAAGGACCTCGTTGCCGACGAATCGGACCCTGTGATGGCGGACGACTGGAAGCCCAGGGCGTACAAGTGGTCGGAGATCGAGGACGACCCGTGGCGACTTCTCCCGCAGTGGGGTGAGGCGGAGCTGCGGAGATGGACGCACCTCGAAGGGCTGAACATCCTCGGCGGAGAAGACTCTCTGATGATCGACCCGGGCGAGGACACGCCGCCGTTCGACTACCGCAGAAGGGCGGACCCGAACGAGGCGGAGCTCGACAACCAGCTCAGCTTGAAGCGAGAGGCCCTTGCCTTGGTGCCCGAGCACACGGAGATTCGCAAGGGAGACCTGCGTTGGGAACCTGAATGGGACAAGGACTCGCCTGCCAGTGGGTCCTTTGGCATCGGCCGTAGCCTATACCTCGTTCGCCCGGACGCGGCGTCGTTCGTGGCGCGGCGCTTCAGGTGGAGAGAGCCCGAGTGGCTGGCGTGGACACAGTTCGGCCGTCGAATCGCCTTCGTGGTGCGCGCCCACGCCATGGGTGGAGAGGAGTTGAGCCTATTTCAGGACTTTCGCGAGGGAGTTACGTTCGATCTGATTGCGCTGCCACCTCTGCTCACGGGGGGCCAGCGGGGCGAGCTGACGCTCCGCGTGACGGGCATCACGGAAGAAGAGAGGAAGAAAGTGGAGTTCTCGGTGAGTGTGAGCCCTGGAATGGCGCTCGAGGAAATCGAGCGGAATCGTGGCGGGGCGACTGTGGCGAGGCACAAGTTGATTGCGCCCGCCGAAGTCCAGAGGACGACGCATGCCCTGATTGTGGCGACCGCAATCGTCCAGGGCGTGGAGATGCGCGACGTCGACGTGGTTGAGCTGCGGGACGCATGGGAGGTCACGATCGAGACAGGGGACGGACGCCCTCTTGACCGTGCTCAACGGGGCGTCTCCCATCCGCTCGTTGCGCGCGTGAGAAGCAACTTGGGTCCGACTCTGAGGGGACGCCTCGCCGTCGGGGCGCCCGAGGGCTGGCTCCCGGGCGGCGCGGCGCAGCACCGAATCGCCCTCCGTCCGCGCGGGGATGCGGAGTTCAAGGTGCCTATCGCCATCCCAGCGGATTGGCAGGGGAGGGCCGAGATCAGGGTGACGGCGACGCCCGACGATGGCACGCCCGCGGAGTTCGGCGTGAAGGTCCGCACGGCCACGCTGGCGATCGAGGCGCTTCCGTGGTGCATCGTGGGGCCGTTCTCGAATCGGGATCGCGGCGGGTTCGCGACGGCCTACGCACCCGAGACCGAGGACGACTGGTCGAAGGAGTTCGAGGGCGCGACAGGCAAGGTCCGCGCGTTCGACGTGGCGCCGCCGGGGCTCGTGGCGCTCGACCACGTCGACTTCCTGCCGCTCTTCCCGCCAGGCGAGTGGCTCGTGGCGTATGCGAGGATCCACGTCGAGTCGCCCGACGAGCGCCCGGCGCAGCTTCGATTGGGGAGCGACGACACGATTACGGCGTGGTGGAACCACCAGCAGGTCATCGCGAAGGACGTCTACCGTCCCGCGGCGCCGGACCAGGAGGTCATCCCGATCACGCTGCGAAAGGGGGACAACGTCCTGGTGATGAAGGTGTGTCAGGGAGGAGGAGGGTGGGAGTACTTCTGCCGGATCACCGATCCAGTGGGGCGATCCATGCAGGACTTGAGCTACCGAACGCGCTGATCCGGTGGTCATCGTCGGCGACGTCGATATCTGATATCTGATATCTGAGGTCTGATATCAGATAGGACCCGGGAACAGGCGGGTGGCCTGTCCATATCTGATATCAGACCTCAGATATCAGATATCAGATATCGAACGAGTTCCCCCGAATCGCTTTGACCCCGTTCATCCCGCAAGCTACGATGTGCGCGCCTCTGGATGTGAGCGCACATGCGCACCGCCGCCCTCATTCTCGCCCTCGCCTTGCCCCTCGCCGCCGACGAGGTGCGCCTCAAGGACGGCAGGGTGATCGAGGGCAAGGTCGTCGAGGACGGCGACACCGTCCGCGTCCAGGGCCAACACGGCGCCGTCTCGTTCTCGCGCGACAAGGTCGCGAAGATCACCATCGGCCCCACTCGCAGGGAACAGTTCGGGGCGCGCCGAGCCTCTCTCGCCGCCGACGACATCGACGGCCTCTTTGAGCTCGCCGGATGGTGCGACGTCGAGGGCTTCCTCCGCGAGCGCGACGAGCTCCTCGCCCGCTGCCTCGAGCTCGATCCCCAGCACGACGGCGCAAACGAGGTCCTCGGCCGTGTCAAATTCAACGGGAAATGGATGACCGCCGAGGAAGCCGCCGAGGCCCAGGGCCTCGTCAACTGGGGAGGAGAGTGGATCCCCAAGGAGGAAAAGGCCCTCCGCGACGCCCTCTCCGCCGAGGCCAACCTCGCCCACCAGGTCCGCCGCCGAGTCGCCGAGCTGACCCTCCAGCAGGTCCAGGGCGACCGTGTCCAGCGCGAGGAGGCCGCCGCCCTCCTCTCCGAGGTCCCTCCCGAGAGCCGCCTGCAGGGCCTCTCCGACGCCCTCGATCACTCTGACGCCGAGGTCCGCTCGTTCGCCGCCGAGGGCCTCGCGACGCTCGGCGGAAAGGACGCCGTCCAGCCGCTCGCCGAGCGCGTCCTCGCCGAGGGGGACAAGGCGGTGTACGACTCCGTCGTCGCAGCCCTCCGCGGGATCGAGGGGGCCGACCCGACGCCGATCTTCGCGGCGCGTCTGACCGATAAGGACGTCGACCTTCGCTTCCGCGCCGAGATCGCACTGGGCGAGTTTCCGAACGAGAGCGTCGCTCCGATCCTGGTCGACATGCTCGAGAACACGACGTACTATCAGGGCGGCACGGCGCTCATCGTCGAGGAGGGTCTCGTCCCTCCCCGCGACGGCAGGCCGCGTCCCGCCCTCCCCGAGGACCAGGCGACCGTCATGATGGAGCGTGAGCGGAAGGCGCTGCGCTACGCGCTGTCCAGGATCACCGGCGTCGACATGGGGCTCGACATTGCGCGCTGGCGGGTCATCCTCGAGCTGATCCGCAAGCGTCAGGAAAAAGGGAAGTAGATGGGGAACGAGTTCTTCGAGGGCGTCGACGACCTGGACCGGCTCGACCAGCTCATCCTGCCCGGCCTCCACGCCCGCGAGAGCGGCGGCTGCGTCTGGAGCTACCTCTGCGAGGCGGGAGAGCTCCTCAACGCCCGCGCGTTCGACTTCGACGGGACCCTCGCCGCGATCCTCGACATCACGCTGGAGCTGACCCGCGCCGACCGCGCCGCGCTCATGCTCGTCGGCGAGACCGGCCAGTTCGCCGTCTGCCTCGCGCGGGACCGAGAGAAGCACGGCCTCTCCGAGCAGGAGTTCCGCGCGTCGAAGACGATCGTCGACCGCGTCCTCTCCGACGGCAAGCCGCTCTTCTCCTCCAACCTCTCCGAGGACCCCGTCTTCTCCAAGGCCGACAGCGTCCGCGAGCTGAAGCTGACCAGCGCGATGTGCGTCCCCGTCCGCGTGAGGACCCGCGAGGACACCAAGGGAGGAGACGAGAGGCGCCTGTTCGGCAAGCCCGCGAAGGACCAGGCCGTCGGGGTCCTCTACGTCGACTCCACCGGCGGCGCGCACCAGTTCGGCGAGCGCGACCTCTGGATCTTCCAGGCCCTCGCGAACCAGGCGGCCGCCATCCTCCAGAACGCGCGGCTCTACAGCCAGATCGCGATGGATGACGTGACGCGCCTGTTCACGCGGAGCTACTTCGAGCGCCGCCACGTCGACATCATCCGATCGAGCGCCCAGGAGGCCTCGCCAATCGCCGTCCTCCTCGTCGACGTCGATCGCTTCCGCGAGCTGAACAACGTCCACGGCGAGGCGGCGGGGGACAAGGTCCTCCGCGGCGTCGCCGGCACGATCCGCCACCACCTCCGCGGGACCGACCTCCCCGCCCGATACGGGGCGGACGAGTTCGTGGTGCTGCTCCCCGACACGGACGCGAGCGGGGCGGAGACGCTGGCGGAGAAGGTCCGCGCGGCCGTCCAGACGGCGACGTACGCCGAGGGCGTTCCGTCCATCACGGTGAGCGTCGGCGTGGCGAGCTTCCCCTCCCACGGGGAGACGCCCGCGGAGATCGTCCAGCGGGCCGATCAGGCCCTCGCTCGCGCGAAGGGGAGCGGCCGCAACCGCGTCATCGTCTGGAGGCACGGACGGGACGAGAGGGAGCCTCGCGCGGACCGCCTCGCGGGGATCATCTGCGGAGACCCGGCGAAGGACTACCGCAACGTCGAGGGGCTCCTCGATCTGATCGAGGCCCTGCACGGCGTGACCGGTCGGAGGGAAGTCCTCCGTCTCGGGATGACGCGCCTGATGGAGCGGACGCGGGCGGACCGCTGCCTCGTCTTCCTCAAGACGGACCTGGGGGAGCACGTCCTCGCCTCCGCGATGGACAAGGAGGGACACGAGCTGACCGAGGTCCAGTACAGCCGCAGCATGGTGGACAAGGTGGTGCAGAGCGGGCAGCCGGTCCACTTCGTCGAGGCCTCGGATCCGA
Source organism: uncultured Planctomycetia bacterium (assembly GCA_964649705.1). Taxonomy (GTDB): domain Bacteria; phylum Planctomycetota; class MHYJ01; order WSZJ01; family CAZYRM01; genus CAZYRM01. The sequence continues at coordinate 7,976 of CAZYRM010000149.1, read as the reverse complement.
AGGCCCCCGCCTCGGAGAGCGTCCGCGACCTCGGGATCCTCAGGGCGATGGTCGTCCCGATGGTGGCGCACGGGCTGAGCGTCGGCGTCGTCTGCCTCGACAGCCGCTCCGATCACACCTCGGTCCTCGCCGAGGACGCCGCGTTCGTCCAGGCCATGTCCACGCAGATCGCCCTCGCCCTCGCCTCCGCGTGACGGAACCGGCCAAGCCAGCCTGCTGGGGGAACCCATGAAGGTCCTGATCGTCGGCGGGGGGGGCCGCGAGCACGCCCTCGCCTGGAAGATCCGCCAATCCCCCCTCGTGAAGCGCCTCTACTGTGCGCCCGGAAACCCCGGCATCGCGAAGCACGCCGACCTCGTCTCGATCGGTGTCGAGGACATGAAGGGGTTGCTGACCTTCGCTCGGCGCGAGCGGATCGACTTCACGGTGGTGGGGCCCGAGGTCTCCCTCGCGCTCGGGATCGTCGACGAGTTCCAGGCCGAGCGGCTGAGGATCTTCGGGCCGACGCGGGAGGCGGCGGAGCTGGAGTCGAGCAAGGCGTTCGCGAAGAACATGTTCCGCAGGCACAACATCCCCACCGCCGGATACCGCGTCTTCGACCGGAAGGAGGAGGCGCTGGCGTACCTCGAGGGGATTCCGTACCCCGCGGTGCTGAAGGCGGACGGCCTCGCGGCGGGGAAGGGGACGATCCTCTGCTACACGTTCGACCACGCCGCGAAGACGGTCGCCGACATGATGGAGAAGAAGGTCTTCGGCGAGGCGGGGGCTAAGGTGGTCGTGGAGGAGTTCCTCACGGGGGTCGAGGTGAGCGTCCTGGCGCTGACGGACGCGAAGACGATCCTGGTCCTGGAGACGGCGCAGGACCACAAGCGCCGCGACGACGGGGACAAGGGGCCGAATACGGGCGGGATGGGGGCGTACTCGCCGGCGCCGTTCCTCACGGAGGAGGGGATGCGCGCGGTGGAGAGGGAGGTCCTCGTCCCGACGGTCCACGCGATGAAGCGCGAGAAGAGGCGGTTCACGGGGCTCCTCTACGCCGGCCTCATGATGACGAAGGACGCGCCGAAGACGCTGGAGTACAACGTCCGGTTCGGCGACCCGGAGACGCAGCCGCTGATGGCGAGGATGAAGTCGGACATCCTGCCCGTCCTGATGGCCACGGTGGACGGGACGCTCGACAAGTGCACGGTCGAGTGGGGAGAAAAGGCGGCGATGTGCGTCGTCCTGGCGACGGGCGGCTACCCTGCGTCCGCGGAGAAGGGTGTCGAGATCACGGGGGTGGACGAGGCGGAGAAGGTGGCGGGGGTGCAGGTCTTCCACGCGGGGACGGCGATGAAGGATGGGAAGCTGGTCACCGCGGGGGGGAGGGTGCTGGGCGTCACTGCGGTCGGGGAGTCGATCGGGCAGGCGCGGGAGAGGGCCTACGAGGCCGTCTCAGCGATTCACTTTGATCGGATGCATTACCGCAAGGACATTGGCCATCAGGCGATGGTCCATTGAGAATGGTCAAGACTCAATGAGCAATTCTCATCGAAGTCAGAAGTTTGAAGGTTGAAGGACTTCCTTCACGCTTGGAGCTTTGGACTTCGATGAAAGTTGGTCATTGAGTCTTGACCATTCTCCACCGGTCCGCGCCCTTCAGCTCACCCAGATGTTGTTCCCGCTCTTCACGCACGCGTCGCAGACGACGTACCCGTCCGTCTTGTCGCCGCGGAACACGCCCCGCGCCTGCGTGTACTTCGGCCCGTTCCAGATCTTCCGCTTGAAGTCCTCTTCGAAGCCCGGGCTGAAGTAGTCCCTCGTGTTGAAGACGTTGCAGCACGGCGTCACCGCGCCGTCCCACGAGATGAACGTCCTCATCCAGAGGTCCTGGCAGGGGTCGACTTCCTCCAACCGCTCGGGGTGCTTCTTGTAGCGGTTGTTGTCCGCCTCCTCGGGGAGCCAGTTCTTGTACTTCTCGAACTTGTCCCAGATGCTCCCCTCGCCGAAGTCCGCCATGTCGATCCGGACCGTCTTCTTCCGGAACGACACGCCGAACACCTGCGCCATCTCCTTCGCCTGCTTCAGCTCGTGCGCGTTGTGGCGCATCACCATGAAGCGGAAGATGATCTTCGGCGTCTTCGACGACAGCTCCTTCTTCTTCTGCTCGAGGAGCTTGATGTTGTCGATCAGCTTCTGCCAGTCCCCGCCGACGCGGTACTGCTCGTAGCTCTCCTGCGTCATCCCGTCCACCGCGCAGGTCACCTCGTCGCAGCCGCTGCGGACCAGCTTCTCGGCCATTTCCTCCGTGAGGAGGTTCAGGTTGCTCGAGAAGAAGACCTTCACGGGGTACCGCTTCGCGAAGGCGATGATGTCGCACAGCTCGTCGTTGAGGAGCGGCTCACCCCAGTTGTAGAGGTGGAGCTGGTAGGCGTACGGCCCCAGGATCGGCCAGACCTTCTGGAAGAATTCGAGCTGCAGCTTCCCGCGCTTGTGGTTCGACTTGAACGTCCCCGTCGCGCAGAGCGGGCAGCGGAGCTGGCACTGGTTCGTCGGGTCGACGATGATCGTGTGAGGCATCGACCAGAGGACCCTGCGCCGGAGCTTGTACTCGACGCTGTTTACCTTGGCGTTCACCCACCGCAGCATCCTGTACCACATGCGTTTGTGGAGAGGGAGCGGAGCGAACGACTTGGGGATGCGGGACGACTTCGCGGCCTCGATGGCCTGCGCCTCCATCGCGGCGACGGAGGGCTTCCAGGCCTCCATCCGCTCGGAGACGGTGTGCGTGTCCGTGAGCCCCTGGACCGTCGGCGCCGCCTGCGGGGCGAGGACCGGCGGGGGCTGCGGGGTCGCCTGGACGTCCGCGGGGGTGGCGGTCTCGGCGGGCATAGGCACCCTCCATGGCCCGGGAGTCGTCCCGGGAAAAGATGAAGACTATATGAAGTCTCCGGGGCCTGGGTCAACCCTTTCCTGCGGCAACCGGGGTTCGCGTCCTGCAAATCTGCGCGCGAATGTTGCCGATCGCCAATGACGCAGGCTGGTGCAAGGAGAAGTGACAAAGCCGGTCCTGTTGCGCCGGCTGACCTTATGGCGAGATTTCACTCTTCACCCCCCCTGGCAGAGACTCTGCTTTCTAGGTATCGCTCGTACCGCACATCGTGGGAGTCGAAATGTACGAGGAACTCCTGGCGAGGATGCATCCGGGGGAGATTCTGCCTCTTCCGGACCCCAATCTCCTCGTCCAGCGGACCGCAGAGTTCTACATCCTCTTTCATCGGCCAACCGGCGGCACGCGCTTCTACTCGAATCCGTCGGACGTGATGCGCGCCACGGGGACGCGTCGCTACCAACGGAATCGTGACGGGGCGTAGGCGCCGGCGATAATGGGGGCGTGAGGACCTGGATCACGCGGATGGGGGTCGTGACCGCGTTGGGGGCTGGTCTCGAAGAGACCTGGACCCGCGCGGCCGCCGGCGAAAGCGGCGTTCGCAACATCGAGACGTTCGACGCGCGGCGCTACTCCGCGGGGCAGGCGGCAACGGTCGCGGGGGCTTGGCCCGCCGACCGTGGGCTCGCCTTCCTGGAAGTCGCGGCTGACGAGCTGCTACGGCGGGGGGCGCCGCCGTCCGACTGTGCGCTCGTCCTGGGCTCCACCCTGGGAGGGATGGAGCTGGGGACGAGGTTCGTTCGGGCGGGACTGGCGGGGCACGGCGAGGGGCTGGAGTTCTACCTGGCGCAACAGCAGGCGCGGTGGCTGGCATCGCGCCTGGGCATCGATGGACCGGTGCGGGTGGTCTGCGACGCGTGCGCATCGGGGGCGAGCGCGATGGCGCTCGCGCGCAGGATCATCCGTGCCGGGAGATGCCGCGCCGCCATCGCGGGCGGGTACGACCCGTTCTGCGAGTTCGTCCACGCGGGATTCTGCGCGCTCGGGGTCGTGACCAGGGCAGTCTGCCGTCCCTTCGACCCTCGGAGGGACGGCATGGTCCTCGGTGAGGGCGCGGGCTTGGTCCTCCTCGAGACGGAGCCCTCCGAGGGGGCTGTCGAGCTCGCCGGCGCGGGCCTCACCGCCGACGCCTTCCACCTCACCCGTCCCGAGCCCACCGGCGAGATGGCCTCGGAGGCGATCCGCCTCGCGCTCGAGGAGGCCGGCGAGCCGCCCTCCGCGGTCGGCTACGTCAACGCGCACGGAACGGGGACCGTCGCCAACGACCGGATGGAGGCGGCGGCGATTCGCCGCGCGGTGGGCGAGGGGGCGACGATCAGCTCCACCAAGCCCGCCATCGGGCACACGCTTGGTGGGGCGGGGGCGATCGAGGCGATCCTCACGGCGGAGATGATCCGCCGAGGCGTTCTCCTGCCCACCCTGGGCCACAAGTCGCTCGACCCCGTCTGCCATGGGCTCGACGTCGTCGCTGGCGGCGCCCGCGAGACCCGAGTCCGCGTCGCGGTGTCGACGTCGTTCGGCTTCGGCGGCCAGAACGCCGCGCTCGTCCTCAGGAAGGCGTGAGGATCGAGGGCAGAGACGAGGGGTGGCCACGTGGTGTCCTCGGATGCCGATTGATCAGGGAAGCGTGCGCCGCGTAGAATCGGCGCAGGAGGTTTCCATGGCTGTCCATCTCTCCACGGACCTTGACGACCCCGAGGCCATACCCTACTTCCTCTGGGACGACCCGATGACGGTGCGTGAGGTTCGAGAGCGTCTGCGGACGGCCTCTCCTCCGGAGCAGGCCCGCCTCCTGGGGAAGATCATGAGGGAGGCGCGGGATACGGAAGTTTGGCGCTTCGCCTCGCCGAGCGAGGTCGCGGCGCGGTGGGGGGAGCTCTCGAAGCACCTCGGGCGGAGCCGGCCGTTCTGGGAGTATCTCCTGGGCCTCTGGCGCTCGGAGGGCCTCCTTGGCGGATAGCAGGCTCGGCCCCTTTCAGAGCGAGGTCCTCCACGCGTTCTTCCGTCGCGAGAAACGGTTCTTCCTCACCGGCGGGGCGGCGCTCGCGGGCTTCTATCTGCGGCACCGGGAGACGGAGGACCTGGACTTCTTCGCGACGACGAACATCCTCGACGACGCGGATCTCGTGCTGCGCGACGTCGCGGCCGAGCTGCGCGCGACGATTGAGGAGGTGAAGACCTTCGGGACATATCGCCGCCGAGTCGTGCGCCGGGGGGACGAGGGCGTTGTCGTCGACCTGGTGTTCGACCAGGCCCCCCAGGTGTTCGTCGAGAAGCCCACCATCGAGGGGATCCGAGTCGATCCTCCAGAGGAGATCCTCGCGAACAAGCTCTGTGCGGTCCTCGCCCGATCGGAGGCGCGCGACCTCGTCGACGTGCTCTGTCTCGAGCGGTCGGGACTGAGGATCGAGGAGGCGCTCCCGCGAGCTGCGCTGAAGGACGGCGGCGTGACCCCTGGGCAGTTGGCCTGGGTGCTCTCGCAAATCCGGATTGGCGACGACGCGCGGCTCCCCGCCGGCGTGACTCCGTCCGACTTGCGGCGCTTCCTCGCGGACCTGCAGGTGAGGCTGGGGCGACTCTCCTTCCCCTCGTAGGGCGGGAGTTTCACGGCGAGTCGTTGTTCCTGCCGCGCTCCGCGAGCAGTCTGGCGACCTCGCCCCTCTGCTGTCGGACCCGGCGGGCCATCCAAAGCGTCCGGGGCGTGATGGACCCGATCCCGGAACAGGCCCTCGCCCTTCACAGGTGCCAGCTTGTCGACGCTGATGAGGCGGACTTCTCCGCCGGGATGAGCCAGCGTGATCGCCCCCCCGTCCGCCTTCGCCTCCCCCTCGAGGATCCCGAACGCGAGCGCCCGGACGAGGTCGAACCCGCGGTCGAGGAGGTCCTCAGCGGGATTCAGGACGTCGAAGTCGAAGAAGCCCAGCTCGCGAAGGCCGTGCGTGTGGAGCCAGTACGGGCTCGCGGCGTCCTCCCCGGTGATGGCATGCGCCATGAATAGGGCCTGGATGTCCGGGTCGGCGTCGTGGGAGACCTCGTCGTCGAGCGCCTCCCGCGGCCAGAATGACTGGGCGAGGCCGTCGACAGCGAGCAGGCCGTGATCGCCGAACATGGCGTGGAGGTGGCGGAAGAACGACTTCCGATCTCGCAGGAGGCTCCCGGATCGAGAGTGGCACGTGAGTTGGACAAAGGTCTCCGCCGCGCGCGCCAGATCGCGATGCTCCTCCCCAAGGCGTGGGTCGAACAGGATGAGCGCCTCGGGTGGCCTCGGCCAATCGCGGGGGCAGGAGAGCGTCGCGGCGCCCCAAGAGGCGTGTTTCAGCTCGAGCCTCCAGTGCAGGCCCTCCTCACTCGGCGCCGGTGAAACCTCGACGCCCAGCGCTCGGAGTCGCTCGAAGTGGTCGGCGCGAGGCGGCAATGGACCGCGGAAGTACACGCCGCCTATGCATTCGGGGGAGGGGCGAGTCCACCAGCTCATGCGTTGCGAGATCCTTGTGACTCGCCCAAGATAGCCTGCGCCCCATGCGCGCGCAAGCCATCGAGCCCCTGAAGGCGGTTGCCCCGTGTAGCGTGTACCAGGGCGTCCGGCTTGCGCACACTCGGCGGAGACACGAGTCACGCCGCGGTAACGTAGGCGTCGGGAGTCCAGACGACTACGCATCTCCAAGCGCAGCAACGAGGATCGCGTGATGGTCGCTCGCCGGAATTCCCGACACCCGTGAATTCGAGTAACGCAGCCGTAACTCTGCCCTCCAAACCGCCCGGGTTGATCGCGGTTACCGAAATTCGAACCGACGACTCACACACGTGCGGCAGCAGTGGGGGCGGGAGATTCGCGAGTCGCAACCACTTCGCGCGCGGGCGATAGCGGAATGCGCGTGAGACGGAAAACCATCCTTACAATTGAGCGCACGCGCGTGCGCTGACCGCGATCTCACCCGGTCGCGGACCGGAAAGTCGCTTGCGGATCAGATTCACGGGCCGGGCGCACTCGGCGCGCCAGGCTCTGGGTGGTTTCGGGCCCCCGCGCGGGCTCGATAGGGAAGGAGAGCGCGCATGCGTACGCTGCCCGCCCGCAGTGCGTCCACGTCCCGACGCGGCGTCGTCCTCCTCTTCTCGATCGCGGTCCTCGCGGTCCTTGCCATCCTCGGCGCCACCTTCGCCAGCATCTCCCGCGTCGAGCGGAACGTCTCGCGGAACTACGTCGACCACGTCCGCTCCCAGATGCTCGCGACCGCCGGCGTCGAGGTCGCCATCGCGCGCCTCTCGCGCGAGGTCCGCGACCCCGCCCTCCTCCTCAAGCACCGCTTCTTCGGGGAGGACATGAACGAGAACGGCCTCCCCGACCCGGGCGAGGACGTTAACGGCAACGGCTGGGAGGAGGCTCGCTGCCCGCTCGTCCGCGCGCCCCACCCGTCGTACATGGCCGACCTCGACGGGAACGCCCGCCTCGACGCGCGAGACCTCCTCGACGTCGAGGGGCGCCGAGTCGGCGCCACCGGCGTCCTTCCGTCCACCTACACGCCGCGCGGGGACTTCTACTCCGTCAAGGTGATCGACGCCTCCAGCCTGATCAATGTCAACATGACCGCCCATCCCCACCTCCAGCGGCTCCTCGAGAACCTCTGCGAGGAGGCCGGGCTCGGCCGCAGCGTCGGGACCCGCCTCCACCAGAACCGGCCGTACCGCTCCCTCCTCGAGATCCGCGACCGCTGCCGCCTCGACGACCGGCAGTTCGAGGCGATCAAGGGGCTCGTGACCGTCTACGGCTGGTTCGACAAGGAAGTCGTCGACGCCGTCCCGCTCGCCCGGCGCATCCGTCCCGGCCTTGCCGTCGGCTCCTACGTGTACACCTGGGAGGAGATCCGCCCGAGGCGGATCGACTTCCCGCGCGACGCCCGACGGGAGGTCGTCGGACGCTGCCCCGTGAACGTCAACCTTGCGCCGAGAGAGGTCCTGGTGGCGCTCCTCCGGGACCTCTCCGGCTTCTATCTCGACGAGCGGGAGACCCGCACGGTCGGCGTGGACAACGGCTACATGCTCATGGACG
>CAZYRM010000148.1:0-15433 GCA_964649705.1 uncultured Planctomycetia bacterium | reverse complement strand
TATATCACCCCCCCCCCGCCTCGACGCCCTGACGGGCGTCGATCCACCGCGCCCTGACGGGCGCGACTCCAGCACATGCCGACCCGTCGATGCACCCCGCTTGCGGCGGTGCGCGACGGATGGGAGAATGCGCGGGCACAGACGGGGACTCACAGGAGTTGCAGGCATGGCCACGGACCTCCACCACTTCGTGAACGGCGTCCGCGTGGCGGGCGCGAGCGGCAGGACGGGCGACGTGTACAATCCGGCGACCGGGGAGGTCGCCTCGCGCGTCCCCTTCGCCTCCAAGGCCGAGGTCGCAGACGCCGTCGCGGCCGCCGCAAAGGCCCAGCCCGCCTGGGCCGCGACCCCTCCCCTCCAGCGGGCGCGCGTCCTCTTCCGCTTCAAGGAGCTCGCGGACCGGAATGCCGACGATCTGGCCAGGACCATCACCTCCGAGCACGGCAAGGTCCTCTCCGACGCGAAGGGCTCCGTCACCCGCGGCATCGAGGTCATCGAGTTCGCCTGCGGCATCCCCCACCTCCTCAAGGGGGAGTTCACCGACAGCATCGGGCGCGGGATCGACTCCTGGTCCGTCCGCCAGCCCCTCGGCGTCTGCGCGGGGATCACCCCGTTCAACTTCCCTGCGATGGTCCCCCTCTGGATGTTCCCCGTCTCCATCGCCTGCGGGAACACCTTCCTCCTGAAGCCCTCCGAGAAAGACCCGTCCTGCTCCCTGCGCCTCGCGGAGCTCTTCGTCGAGGCGGGCGGACCGCCCGGGGTCCTGAACGTCGTGAACGGCGACAAGGAGGCCGTCGACGCCCTCCTCGCCGACCCGCGGATCGCCGCGATCAGCTTCGTCGGCTCCACCCCGATCGCCGAGTACGTCTACCGCACGGGGACCGCCTCGGGGAAGCGCGTCCAGGCCCTCGGGGGCGCCAAGAACCACATGGTCATCATGCCCGACGCGGACATGGACCAGGCCACCGACGCACTCATGGGCGCGGCGTACGGCTCCGCGGGGGAGCGCTGCATGGCGATCTCCGTCGCGGTTGCCGTGGGCAAGGCGGGCGACGCCCTCGTCGAGCGGCTCCTCCCGAGGGTTCGCGAGCTCAAGATCGGGCCGGGGACCGCGCCGGGCATGGAGATGGGGCCGCTCGTGACGAAGGCCCACCTCGACCGCGTCGTCGGCTACATCGATGTGGGCCTGCGCGAGGGGGCGAAGCTCCTGGTCGATGGGCGCGGCTTCAAGCCCCTCGCGGCCCCGGGCGGGTTCTTCCTGGGAGGCTGCCTCTTCGACGGCGTGCGCCCCGAGATGCGCATCTACAAGGAGGAGATCTTCGGGCCGGTCCTGTGCGTGCTGCGCGCGCCCGACTTCGACTCCGCCCTGAAGCTCGTCAACGACCACGAATTCGGAAACGGCGCGGCGATCTTCACCCGGGACGGCGACGCCGCGCGCGAGTTCGCCAACCAGGCGCGGATCGGGATGATCGGGATCAACGTGCCGATCCCCGTGCCGCTCGCGTTCCACAGCTTCGGCGGGTGGAAGCGGTCGCTCTTCGGCGACATGCACATCCACGGGCCCGAGGGGGTCCGCTTCTACACGCGCCTCAAGACGATGACGTCGCGCTGGCCGACTGGGGTGCGCTCCGGGGCCGAGTTCACGATGCCGACGATGAAGTAGAAGACGATCGCCGCGATGGAGATCGACTACGACTTCGACGGCTCCCTCCACCTCGACGACGTCCTCGAGGACTACTTCTACTCCCCCTCGACGGGCCTGTACGTCTTCCGCCACCCCCCCACCGTGGACGCGCGCCTCAGGGAGGCGGCCGACGCACTCGGGATCGCCGTGAAGGCCAGCCCCGAGAAGTGGATGGTCGACACCCCGCTCGCCGATGCGCTCAGGATCCTCGCCCGACTGGGGTCGACCGCCATGAGCCTGCCCCAGTACTTCCAGGTCCGCCGGGACGCCATCGCCGCCGGGGATCGGGCGATGCTGGCGTCTCTCGAGTCCGACCGCTTCATCGAGATGCTCGCGACGGTGTTCGTGCGCGACGAGGTGCTGATCCACCACCCCGAGGCAACCGGGCGGCTCTCCTTCGCGGGCAAGGAGGTCCCTGTCCATACGCCCGAGGGCCGATACGGCTGGATCCACCCCGACGACGTCGACCTCGCGACCGGGCTGCCCACGAAGGTCACCCGCCAGCGGGACGTCGGAGACGAGACAATCAAGTACTGGGACACGCACACCGACATCGGGCGCGACGGCGTGCTCATGGCCGTGCGGGGCTTCGTGACGTCCGTAGGGAAGCCCTCGCTCGACCTCGGCTTTCCAGCCGACGCGATCTCGCCGAAGATGACGATCCGCGAGTGCCGCACGACGCGCCCCGAGGGGGTGCTCGACGAGCGCGTCCTCGCTGAGGCGCGCCAGGTCCTCTCGCGCTACCACGCGGCGGCGCGCGATCGCTCCCTGTACTCGGCGGTTCCGGCGTGGGTGCCGGACCTGATCGGATTCCTGCGCGCCCGCCGAGGAGACCTCCTCTCGTCACGCGACCTCGCGAGCGAGATCGTCCAGGAGGACTGCCGCGACGCGCTGGGGGCCCTGTGGAGCGTGGCGCTCGCGACCGGGGACGGGCGAGCGGCCGCGGAGGTCGAGCGCGCCGCGCGGGAGTTCAGCGGACTGTCGGCCGCCGAGGTCACCGACGCGCGGTTCGTTGAGTTCCTCCAGGGCCGGCGGGAGGCCCTCGCGCGGGCCGTCCGGGACCATGAGAGCATCGTCTTCGTGATGGGGCACGACAACCCCGACACGGACACGGTGGTCGCCGCCACGGTGGAGGCGTTCCGTCAGCACCTGCTGCGGGGCCGCGAGTCGGTCTTCCTGCCCGTCGTCCCTGGCGATCGGATGCCGGACGAGATCGCGGAGGTGATCGGCCCGGAGCTGGCGGGGACGCTCCTCTTCGCGCACGGGCCGGAGTACATGGCGGCCTCCAAGTCTGGGCGGCCGGAGTGGATTATGGTCGACCGTAACGTCGGCTCCGAGCAGCCCGACACGAGGGCGATCATCGATCACCACTTCCCGTCCGAGGTGTGCCTGAGGCAGCAGATCCCGCGAAGGATCCTGTTCGCGGGGTCGACGTGCGCGCTGGAGGCCCAGAGATTCTACGGCCTCGGGTTCGCGATTCCCGAGGGGATGGCGCGGATCCTCCACGGCGGCACGTTGATGGACACCGAGAACCGCTTTCCAGGCAAGATGACGCCGCTCGACGTCGTCGCGATGGACCGGCTGAAGGCCGCGTCGGGCGTCTCGGACGAGAGCGGATTCTACCGGAGGCTGATGGACCGCCTGGTGCGCTGCTCGGACCCGGACCAGCTCTTCATCCGCGACTACAAGGAGGACTGGAGCTTCTTCGGGTTCGCGGTGGCAAAGTCGGTCGGCATCCTCGGCCCCTCTCGGGCCGCGTCGGTCGAGCGGCTGTGCGAGCTGGCGCGGGTGAACAACCGGCGGACGAACCTCCCGCTGACGCTCCTCAAGATCGTCGATTACGACGAGAACGCGGAGACGATCCGCCGGGAGCGGATGTGCACGGTCTTCGCCGACGGGGCCTCCCCGGACTTCCGCGCCGCGGTCCGCGAGGCGATCGTGGCGATCATCCGACACGAGTCGCCTCCGCACGTGCGGATCGAGGCGTCCGAAGCGGCGATCGAGTACTGGGGGATCGGGACGCAGCTCTCGCGGAAGAAGCTGGCGCCCGTGCTCGACCCGGTGGTCTCGGCGTTCAACCGCTACTTCTGGTCGCCGAGCGCGGGCATCCACCTGCGTCGCGACTTCCTGCGGGACAGCGAGGCGCTGCGGGAGGCCGCGCGCAGGCACGGGATCCGCCCGCACGTGGACGCGGACGGATTCGTCGTGGGGAACCCGGCGGAGCTGAAGTTCCTCCTCCAGGAGACGGGGACCGGGTGCGCGAGCCCCGCGGAGTACTTCAGAGCGTATTTCGACGCGGTGGCCGTCCACGACGAGCAGATGGTGGCGCACTTGACCTCGCCGAGGTACATGGAGACGCTCGACCTGGTGATCGAGGACCGGGAGGTGCTCGTCGAGCACCCGAGGATCGTGCGCACCTCCGTGGGATACGGATACGAGGGCGGGATGCGGCGTCGAGCGAAGGTGCCTGTCGGCGAACCCGGGCTGATCGATGCGGCGAAGGTGGACCGGGAGACTGGCCTCCCGACGGTGGTCGAGGACCCGCGTCAGTACGGGAAGGGGCTCTGGAGATACTGGAGCCCCGACAGCGACAGGGCGTGGGCGCTCAGGAGCTCGATCTTCGCGTACGGGATCCCGTCGCTTGACCTGAAGTTCGGGTTCTCGGAGGCACTGCCGAGGCTGACGATCCGCCCCTGCGTCCGCGAGGTCAAGCACCCCGTCGTACGCGTCTTCGAGCGCGGAGCGAAGATCGTCGTGGAAGTCAGGGATTGAGGGAGACGTCGATGCGGGTCGTGAACCTCTTTGCGGGGCCTGGAGCGGGCAAGTCGACGACGGCCGCCGGACTGTTCCACCTGATGAAGCTCGACGGGATGAGCGTCGAGCTGGTGACCGAGTACGCCAAGGAGATGACCTGGGAGAAGCGGCACAACATCCTCACCGACCAGCTCTACATCCTGGCCAAGCAGCACCGCCGCGTCCTTCGCCTTCGGAACGAGGTCGAGTACGTAGTCACCGACTCGCCGTTCCTCGTGGGGATCCTCTACCGGAACCAGCATTACTCGGAGACGCTGGACCGCCTGGTGATCGAGCTCTGGAACCAGTACGAGAACGTGAACTTCTTTCTGGAGCGCGTGAAGGCGTACGTCGCGGTAGGACGGAACCAGTCGGAGGAGGAGGCGCGGCGGATCGACGCGACGACGAAGGAACTGCTGTCTCGCCTTCAGGTGCCGTACGAGAGCGTGGCGGGCGATGCCCAGGCGGCCTCGCGCATCTTCGCGCGCGTGAAGGGGCTCGCCCTGTAGCCCGCGCGATGGCGCACCGCGCCCACGAGACCGCCGGACCATGCCGCGGCGTGATAGAATCTCCCTCGCCAGGGTTCTTTCCAGGAGGGGTTCCATGGCCCGTGCCGCGACGCTCTTCCTCGCAATGGCCGTCCTTGCGCCCTTGAGGGCCGACACCGTGTGGCTCAAGAACGGCGGCGCCATCGACGGGAGGGTGATCCAGGAGACCTCCGACCGCGTCGTGGTCGACACAGGCGCCGGGAAGGTGTCGATCGAGCGTTCCCAGGTCGACCGGATCGAACGGAGCGGGGGGGCCCCGGAGGCGGAGCCGCCGAAGGAGGTGACGCCAGCCCCGGAACCCGAACCGGCGAAGCAGCAGCCGCCGACGGCGGAGCCTCCCGTGGAGCCTGGGGACGAGGAGGGATTGCCGGATCCGGAGCAGGTCCGCATCGAGGAGCCCTTCGCCCGCGCTGCCGAGGGGCGACTCAACCTCTCCCTGAAGCTGGTGCAGCCCAAGGGGGCGGCCCTCGATACGGTTCGCGAGGGGTGCCGCGTGGAGTCGTGCACCGACGACGTGGGCACCGAGATCACAGGAGAAGCAGCCGACTTCATCGGGTTCACGATGTACGACGAGGCGGAGGGGAACCTCCAGATCCTGGTGATGGGCGAACCGGACGCCTCCGCGAAGACCTGCCGCGTCGTGGGGACGATTGCGTACAAGTTCGGCTGGGAGAGGCGCGCCGGCGAGGTGGAGTCGGTGGAACTGGCCGAGGGGACCACGTTCGAGGTCGAGGGGATCCCCTTCGCCGTCAGCATGCCGACTCGCCCCTTCGCCACCGAGGAGGAGACGCGGGCGCGGACCTGGATCGAGCTGCGTTGCCCCTTCGGCGAGTTCCAACCGAGCGACTTCACGTTCCTCACGGACCTGACCTTCTGGGACGAGGAAGGACGGGAGATCCCCTCGCGGAGGAACCAGGCCTCGGATTGGTCCGACGAGCACGGAAACGCGGGCTTCTTCTTCACCTACGACATCGAGGGGAAGCCGACCGTCGTCTCGATCCGCTACAAGCTGTGGAGCCGGATCGGTACGATGACCGTCCCATTCGACGTGACGGTGCCCATCACGCGATAGGAACCGACGGGAGGAATGGCGATGCCTGGATTGGAGACGCGGGGGCTCGACCTCCTCGCGCGAGCCATCTCGTACGCGGGGGCTCAACACCAGGGCCAGATGCGCAAGGACGGGAAGACGCCTTATTTCGCCCACCCCGTGCGCGTCATGACCATCGCGGCCCAGGTCCTCGGCGTGACCGACCCCGAGGTCCTCGCCGCCGCGGTCCTGCACGACACCGTGGAGGACACCGATACCGACCGCGACGACATCGCCTCCCGCTTCGGCGAGCGGGTGGCGGGGATCGTCATCCACCTCACGAAGGACAAGCGCCTGCCCGAGGCGGAGCGCGAGGACCGGTACTTCGCCTCGCTCACGACCGCGCCGACCGAGGTGAAGCTCTGCAAGGTGTCCGACACCATCGACAACCTGATCGACTCGCGCGGGCTCTCCGCGGCGCACCGCGCGAAGACGCTGGGAAAGGCGAAGCGGCTCGTCGGCGTGATCGAGGGGCGCCTGCCTTCCGAGTGGGCCCACGCGCTCGATCGACTCCGCGAAGAGGTCCGCCGCGCCGAGGCGGAGGCCTGAGTCACATCGCCGTCACGATAAGCCCCGAAGGGGCGAAATGGTCCAGCCCAGGGCGAAGCCCTGGGAAACGACGATCCAGCTGATCCGGAGCCCCGAAGGGGCGACATACACAGGTCTTGCGTCTGTATGTCGCCCCTTCGGGGCTCCGACTCCACACATCGACGGTTTCCCCAGGGCTTCGCCCTGGGCTTGTATGTGACGCCCCTTCGGGGCTTGTCTTGACGGCGATGGGCCTGAGTCACTCCTTTTCCGGTGACTCCCTCGCCTCGGACCAGAGGCCGCGGAACTGCTCCTGGTAGGCGGCCGCCGTCTCGCGGCCTCGGATGACGATGAGATTCTCGTCGTTCTCCTGGGAGGCCCGGAGGGAGTAGTTGTACGACCCGGTCAGGACCACCGCGTCGTCGGTCTCCGCGTCGACGATCGTCGCCTTCATGTGCATGAACTGCTGCGTGTTCCCCCAGTAGCGGATGCGGACGCCGGCGTCGGTGAGCGTCTCCTGGATGTCGCGGGAGGCCGAGCGCGTGGCGCCCATCCAGTCGAACACCGCGCGCACCCGCACGCCGTGCTGGCACCTCTCCACCACCGTCGCCATGATGTCGGGGTCCGTGAGGTGGTTGATCAGGAGGTCGATGCTGGTCTCCGCGCCCTTCAGGGCCTCCAGCAGCCGCTCGCGGGCCGGGTCGGACGGCGAGAAGTAGACCTCGATGTCCACTCCATTCACCTCGAACTCGTGCTCCGTGTCGTCGACCTTGTCGTCGCCGAAGGTGCCGCCGAAGACCTCCTCGAACTCGCCGTGAAAGGCCGCCGCCACCTCCGGAGAGTGGATCAGGATCGCGTCGTTCGGCTGCACGCCGAATCCCCGGTCCGTCAGGTTGAGCGAGCCCGTCCAGGCGCGCTTCCGATCGAAGACGAAGAACTTGTGATGGAAGAGCCTCGACTGGCCGTCGAGGTCGGTCACGACGTCGATCCCCGCCGCGTCGAATAGCGCGAACACGGGTCCCGCCTCGTCCTGCGAGTACTCGTAGAACTCCGTGACCACCCTCACCGCGCCCTCCCCGAGGCGGTCGGCGGCCCGGCAGAGGGCCTCCACGACGCTCGGGCGGTCCAGCTCGTACGCGGCGACGTCGATCGACTCCGACGCCCCGTCGATCTGGGCGACCAGGGCCTCCTCGACCGCCGACGAGGGAACCCCCGGCTGCGTGAAGTACTGCACGAGGAAGCGGTTCCTCCGGCCGGGGGAGGCCACGTCGGAGGGGTGCCAGCCGGCGCGCTCCCCCTCGATCGAGGGGTCGTCGCGGACCCACGCCTCGCCGCGCGCGGGGGGCTCCCCGTCGTTGCGCCACGACGAGAGGACCTCGCCGTTTCGGTAGCAGATCGCGATCGTGGAGCCGGTCTCGAGTCGGGCCACGAGGCCCGCGTCGTGGAGTCGGACCGCCTCGTCGGGGACCTTGTACCCGCCGGTGTACTCCCCCTCCAGGACCACCGCGAAGCCGTCCGGGGGGATCGATGCGTCGGCCTCCTGCTCGAACGGCGCCAGCTCGATGACCCTGGATCGGACCCTCAGGCAGAGCCCGTCGAGCGGCGCGGGCGAGGGGCCGGGGTTGTAGACCTCGACGTAGCAGCCGAACTCGACGCGCGGATCGGTCATCACCTCGGTGATGACCAGCCGTGGCGGATCGGACTGGCCGAGGGCGGAGAGGGACGCGGCGGCCGCGAGGACCGCGACGCGGAGACCGCTCAACGGTCCTCCCCCCCCTTGCGCGCGCGCCCGGGCGTCGAGCCCCCGTCGGAGGCGCAGGGCTCCAGGTTCTCGGCCAGCCCCGCCGCCTTCAGGTCCTTCCGCTCGAGGGAGGCCCCCTTCGGGACGGTCGGCAGAGGCTCCATGTGGTCCGCCGCGCGGCCGCCCTTCGCGCCCAGGATCGAGACCTCATCGCCGGTGGAGAGCCCGTCGCAGAGGTTGCCGTCCTCGACGGTCAGGAGCACGGTTCCCCTCGGGAGCTTCGCGGCCTTCACGTCGAAGTCAGGGTCGAGGATCAGCGCGTACTCGCCGGGCTCGAGGATCGTGCTCACCTCCTCGTCCCACGGGACGAGCTCCTCCTCCTCGTCGCCATCGGCGAGGCGCCAGCCGGCCAGGTCGACGGCCTTGGTCGTCCCGTTGTAGAGCTCGACGAACTCGCCCTCGGCCTCGACCTTCGGACGGAACAATACTTCCGAGATCACGACGCTCGCGAGGTCGAGGAACGTCTGCTTGGGCGGCTCGTCCGAAGCGACCTTGCGCTCCCGGTCCAGCCACCAGTGTTCGAGAAGCGTGGGGCGGAACCCCGCCTTCCAGCCGACGGAGCGGATCGCGGAGACCTCCTCGAGCGTGAGCGCCATCGCGATCGGGAAGTGGATCGGGATGTAGCGGCGATAGTCGGCGCTCCCCTTCTTCGCGGTGAGCCGCTTCATGAATTCGGGATAGAGGTCGCGGTTCTCCTCCCAGAGCTCCTCGATCTTGCCCGCATACTCCGAGATGACCTTCTTGTTCTCCTCGCCCGTGAGGACGAGGAGGTTCTCGAAGTTGTTGAACTCGGCCGTGTCGCTCCAGTTGTAGGAGCCCGTCAGCAGCGTCTGCCCGTCGACGAGCATGCTCTTCAGGTGCATCAGGCGCGAGAGCGGGTGGTGGAACATGAGGGAGTAGGTCTTGTAGCGGGTCTCGATCCCCGCCTTCTCGAGCCGCGCGGACTGGGAGATGTCCACCTTGTACTCGCCCATGTCGAGGAGGACGCGGATCCGGAGGCTGCTCCGGTCCTTGTGGAGGGCGATCAGGGCGTCGGCGATCGACTTGGAGTTGAAGTGGGTGACGGCGATGACGATCTCCTTCTTCGCCTTCTTCATCTCCTTGATGATGCGATCGGCGAGGGCCGACTCGTCCTCCCCCTCGTTGGCGCTGGTGAAGAGGATGTCCGTCTCCGCGTGGAGCGCGAGGGGCAGGAGGAGGGCGGCCGCGAGCAGGCGCAGGTGCGTACTCATTCCTCGTCCTCCTTCTCCTTGTCGGGCAGCTTGATCCGCTTCACCTTCTTTCCCTCCTCGAGGAGGAGGTCGAACTCGTCCTGGAAGGCGTCGGCGACCTCCTTCTGGCCGCGGAAGACGATCCAGTCGTCCGTGTAGCGGGAAAAGGCGCCGGTGGACCAGTTGCCGCTGCCGTTGATGACGGTCTTCCCGTCGATGATGGCGAATTTCTGGTGCATGGTGGCGCCGGTGGTCCAGACGGTGATCCCGATCCCCTGGAGGGCGGCGGTGGTCTTGGGGTTCCACTCCCCCTTGTCGGCGGCGTCGAGGACGACGCGGACGTGGACGCCCTGCTCGATGGCGTAGTGGAGGGCGTCGAGGATGGAGACGTCGCCCGCCTTGTACCGCTCCTTCTCCTCCTCCAGGTCCCGTGGCTGCTTCTGCATGACGGAGAGGGAGTAGAGGGCGAGGTCGACGGACTTCTTCGCGCCCATGATCTCGCGGACGATGACGCTCTCGACGGGGTCCTCGGGGGAGAAGAGGACCTGTCGCGGCGGGTCGTCCGCGAGGAGGAGGGCGATGACGCAGGCTGCGTACACCATGTTCGCTCCGGCTCCGAAATGGGGCTAGGTGACCGCCAAGGAGCCGACATCCTAGGCGGGGCGATCGCGGCTGTCAACGGCGGGCCGAGAGCGTCGTGAATTCCAGCAGTGGGATCGGGGGGATGCTGGAAAACGCCCCACTTCCGCGTGGGCGCGGAACAGTCGCAAGTCGTCGCAACTCGCTGATCCGCCGCGGGGTATGGTCGAATCGGCTCGTCCGCGCTTCTCTGGCCTGCCCCTTGTCCTACCTGATCCGCGCCGAGTGTGGGGTGTCGGACGGTTGGAAAGGAGGCCTGGTCATGTTCCGCACCATCCTGTCCGTCGTGGTCCTGGTGACGTTCGTGGGTGCGCTGGGGCTGCTGTCTCGCGCCTCGGAACGGCCTGCGGGGGAGCCCCCCGCGTCGAGGGAGCCGCGCGTCCAGGCGGACCTCGTGGATCCGCTTCCGTCGGTCGCCCCTAAGAAAGAGGAAGGCGCCGTGGAGCCGTCGACGGTGTACCTGGAGGAGCCGGAAGGCCCGCCGCTGTCGATCGAGCAGCAGTTCCTCGCCATTGAGCAGGACCTCCACGCACGGGACGTGGCGTGCCGCATCGCGGAGGAGGTCCTGCGCGGGGGTGACCTGCGCGACCTGCAGGCGCTCTTCGCCGCCTACGGGCGCACGCGGGACCCGCGGGTCCGTGCGGGGGTGCTGCGTGCGGTCCGCCGCACGAAGCCGCCGTCGGCGGGGCTGCACTGGGGCTGGCTGGAGTCGAGCTGTCCGATCGGCGCGGAGGTAATCGCGGCGGGGGTCGGGATCCGCGCGGGGCTTGGGAGGTACGGGGCGTGCATGTGGTTGTCGCGCGCCGACGAGGTGAAGGCGCAGCGGGGGCTGATCGACGGGATCCTGGAGGGGCTCACGCAGGACGAGGCCGCGGAGCTCGCGGAGTGGTGCGCGAAGGGGCAGATGACTCCCGGGATTGAGCGGCTGTTGGAACACCTGGAGGAGTAGGTCCCCTGCCCGTCCCCTGCCCGTCCCCGCGCCCGTACCCGTGCCCGTACCCGTGCCCGTACCCGTGCCCGTACTCGCTCCCGCTCCCGCTACCCGTATCCGTGCCCGTGCCCGTGCCCGTGCCCGTACTCGCTCCCGCTCCCGCTACCCGTATCCGTGCCCGTGCCCGTGCCCGCGGCGTAAGGAGGAAACATGTCACTCGATCATGAGCGTCTGGATGTCTACCGCGCAGCTCTAGAGTTTCTTACGCTCGCGACGAGAGTCGTAGGAGCTCTCCCCCGCGGTCGCAGCGACTTGGCGGACCAGCTCGACCGGGCCTCAACTTCAATCGTACTGAACATCGCAGAGGGCGCGGGAAAGTTCTCCAGGCCGGAGAAAAGGCGGTACTACCAGATCGCCGCGGGCTCTGTGACCGAGTGCGCGGCGATCCTGGACGTGTGCTCGTGTCTGACGGCGATCGATGCCGGGACACATGCAGAGGGCAAGGCGCTTGC
This sequence comes from uncultured Planctomycetia bacterium, assembly GCA_964649705.1. Classification (GTDB taxonomy): domain Bacteria; phylum Planctomycetota; class MHYJ01; order WSZJ01; family CAZYRM01; genus CAZYRM01. Next base: position 3,696 of record CAZYRM010000148.1, on the reverse strand, counting down.
CGAACGGATGCTGGCGATGTTGGTGAAGCTCTCAAATCGCATGCAGAGGGGATAGCGCACACGGGTACGCGAACGGGCACGGAGACGGGTAGCGGGAGCGGGAGCGAGTAGGGGCACGTGTACGGGTTCGGGGACGGGCACGGGGACGGGCACGGGGACGGGCACGGGGACGGGCACGGGCACGGGGACGGGCACGGGCACGGGGACGGGCACGGGGACGGGCACGGGCACGGGGACGGGCACGGGGACGGGCACGGGGAAAGGAAACGGCTCAGTGCGGTGTCACGCCGCCCCCCCGCGCGCGGGTCTCCTCCAAATCGATATCGTGCTGGATCGCGCGCAGCGCCTCGTCGTTGATCGCGCCGCTGTTCCGCAGGCGGATCGCCTCCGCGCGCTCCGCGTCGATCGCGGCCAGCCGCAGCCGCTTCTCCTCCTCGCCGCGCTCCCCCGCGTCGTGCCGATGCCCGTCCTCCGCCGCGAGGCGCTCGATGCGCTCCTCGTACTCCCCCACGATCCCCGCCGCCAGCGCGGGGTCGGCGCCGTCGATCCCCTCCACTCCCTTCACCGCGGCCTGGGCCGCCCGAATGCGTCCGGCGACCTCCTCTCGGCGCCGCGCGTCGTCCGCCTGGATCCCCAGGCGGCGGATGAACACGGGGAGCGAGAACCCCTGCACCACGAGCGTCACGAGGATCACCGAGAACGCCAAAAAGATCACCATGTCGCGGCCTGGAATCACGAGCGGCAGCGAGAGCGCCCCGGCGAGCGTCACCGTGCCGCGCATCCCCGACCAGCCGGCGATGAAGATCTGCCGCGGCGGCGGGAAGGGCTCGGTCTCGCGGATGCGCTTGAAGAGCATCCGCGGCAGGTAGGCCCCGGGGAAGATCCACACGAGCCGCGTCACGATCGCGAGGCCCGAGACCACCGCCGCGTAGAGGGCCAGGCTCGATGGCGCGTGAGAGGACAGCCCGTGCATCACCTGACGGAACTGCAGGCCCAGGAGGATGAACACGAGGCCGTTGAGGAGAAAGACCGCCGTCTCCCATGCCGCCCACGCGCGCTGGCGCGACTGCGCCGTCATCTGCATCGGGTCCCGGTACCCCCCGTAGAGCCCCGCGGCGACCACCGACAGGATCCCCGAGGCTTCGATCGACTCCCCCGCGAGGTAGGCCGCATAGGGCGTGAGGAAGGACACCGCGATGTCGATCAACGGGTCCGGCTCCCCTCCCCTCGCGTACCAGCGGCGGAACCAGCAGGCGGCCCAGCCGACGGCGAGGCCCGCGACGAGCCCCGCGACGGCGAGCCAGAGGAACTCCGGCACGACCCTGGCCGCGTGGAACGTCCCCGTGAGCGCCGCCGCGACGGCGAGCTTCAGCCCGACGAGCCCTGAGGCGTCGTTGACGAGGCTCTCCCCGTTGATGATCGTCGTCAGGCGGTGCGGAATGCGCATCCGGTGCGTGATCGAGCCGACCGCGACGGCGTCCGTGGGCGAGATCACCGCGCCCAGCGCGAACGCGACGGGGAGCTCCAGGCCGACGATCGCGTGCGCGGCATACCCCACGACGAGCGTCGTGAACGCGACGAGGCCGATCGCGAGAAGCAGGATCGGCCTGAGCTCCGCCTTGAAGTCGCGGAGCGGCATGAGCCACGCGTCCGCGAAGAGGAGGGGCGCGAGGAACACCAGGAAGAAGACCTCGGGCTCCAGCTCGACGTGCGGCAGGCCGGGGACGAGGCTGATCCCCAGGCCCCCGAAGACGAGGAGGATCGGATACGGCACGGCAATGCGGCGGGCGATGACCGCGAGCGCGGTGATCGCGACGAGCATCCCGAGCGTGGCTTCGACGGTCTCCATGGCGGGGCGGCATCGTACCGGCGGGCTGGGGCGGGATCAAGCGAAGCGTCCTTTCGGTCGATCGGGGGCCGCCTGCGTGCTATCCTCCCGCGTCGATGAACATCCTCGTCGTCAACTGCGGCAGCTCGATGGTCAAGTACGAGCTGTTCGAGGACGCCGGCGGGCGCGTCGAGTCGCTGGGCCAGGGGCAGGCGGAGCCGTCGGACGGCTACGACAAGGCCGTCGGCCGCATCGTCGCCTCCCTCGCCCGACGCCCCGACGCCGTGGCGCACCGCGTCGTCCACGGCGGCACGCGGTTCGACCGCCCGACGCGGATCGACGCGGGCGTCATCGAGGCGATCCGCGCGCTGTCCCCCCTCGCGCCGCTCCACAATCCGCCAGCCCTCGCGGGGATCGAGGCCTGCACCGCGCTCGGCGTCCCGATGGTCGCCTGCTTCGACACGTCGTTCCACCGGACGATCCCCGAGGTCGCCTGGCGCTACGCCATCCCCAGGAGGCTCGCGGACGAGGAGGGGATCCGGCGCTACGGCTTCCACGGGATGTCGCACCAGTACGTGACCGAGAAGTACGTCGAGCTGGCGGGGAGCCCCAGGCCGACCATCGTGACGCTCCACCTCGGCGGGGGCTGCTCCGCGACGGCCGTCAAGGAGGGACGTTCGATCGACACCTCGATGGGGTTCACGCCGCTCGAGGGGCTCGTCATGGGGACGCGCTCGGGCGATCTCGACCCGGCCATCGTGACGCGCCTGGCCGCCCGCGGCGTCGACCCGCAGCGCGTGCTCAACCACGAGTCGGGCCTCGAGGGGCTGGCCGGAGAGAGCGGCATGCGCGAGCTGCTGGCTCGGACCGACGACGAGGCCAGGCTGGCGATCGATCTCTTCTGCTACCGGGTGAGGAAGTACGTCGGGGCCTACCTCGCCGCGCTCCAGGGCGCGGAGGCGGTCGTCTTCACGGGCGGGATCGGGGAGAACTCCGCGGAGGTCAGGCGGCGCGTCTGCGAGGGGCTCGGCTGGGCCGGGCTGGTCCTCGACCCCGCGAGGAACGCGGCGGGGCCGGGGCGCGTGTCCACGGACGCCTCGACGCTGCACGCGTGGGTCATCCCGACGGACGAGGAGAAGCTCATGGCGAGGGAGACCCTGCGGCTGTTGGGAGGAGGACGGCGATGAAGGCGATCAAGTCGGGACCGGAGGCCTGGGCGAAGGGGTACGGCGTCATCGAGCACAGCGCCGAGACGCGGAGGCGCGTGGCGGCGATGGCGAAGCGGCTGCGCCAGCCGGCCGACGGCGTCCCGTTCTGGGACCTGCTGATGGCCGCGGACAGGCTGACGAGCGCGGCGATGTGGCTCTCGATCCACGACACCTACGCGAAGAACGTCTACCGCGACGGGCGCCCCCTGGCGAAGGCGGACTTCAAGGACGTCCCCGAGGGCCACACGGGCAGCGCGCTCAACATGGTGCCCGGGTACGTGGGCTACCTCGTCGCGAACGCGCTCACGGGTCACACGCGCGGATGGATGGCGGAACAGGGCCACGCCGTGAGCGGGATCGACTGCGTGAACGTGCTCGTCCGGAACATCACCAAGGCGCACGAGAAGTACACGCCCGACGACCAGGGGCTCACGCGCTTCGTGCGCGACATGTACAACTACGCCCTCACCGCGGACAGCCGTCCCGAGTCGCCCCGAGGCAGCCACGTGAACGCCCACACGGCGGGCGGAATCCTCGAGGGGGGGTACCTCGGCTTCGCGGGGCTCCAGTACGTCCACATGCCGCTTCCGGGCGAGCGGCTGGTCTGCTACCTCTCGGACGGGGCGTTCGAGGAGCAGCGCGGGCCGGACTGGGCGCCTC
>CAZYRM010000147.1:0-15456 GCA_964649705.1 uncultured Planctomycetia bacterium | reverse complement strand
CCGCGAGGTTCGAGACGAACGTCACGGCGAAGAGGACCACGCCGAGGAAGAACAGCACATGGTAGTGGGGGCTGCCGTGGACGACCTCTCCGAGCTCGGCGGCGATCGTCGCGGAGAAGGTGCGGAGGGACTCGCGCGGGTCGATCGAGGTCGTCGCGGCGTTCCCGCTCGACATGAGGACGATCATCGTCTCCCCGATCGCGCGGCCGAAGCCGAGGACGCAGGCGGCGAAGACGCCGGGCTTCGCGGCGGGGAGGACGACGCTCCAGGCCGTCTGCCAGCGGTTCGCGCCGAGGGCGCGGGAGCCGTCGCGAAAGGCCTGCGGAACGGCCGACAGGGCGTCCTCCGCGACGGTGTAGACGATCGGGATCACCGCGAGCGAGAGGCCGATCCCCGCCGTAATGGCGTTCAGCCTCACGATGCACCCTGTCGCGTCCTGGACCCAGGTCGCGAGGACCATGATCGCGAAGAAGCCGATCACGACCGAGGGGATCCCCGCAAGCATCTCCACGACGGGCTTGATGACCTCCCGGGCCCACTGAGGGGCGAACTCCGAGGTGAAGACGGCCGCGCCGATGGCGATGGGGAGCGCGACGAGGAGCGCGACGAACGTGACCTTGAGAGTGCCGAGGAGGAGCGGAAGGAGGGAGTACTTCGGGACGTTTGATACCGGCTGCCAGGAGAACTTCCCGTTCGGGAGGGGCTGGACCATGGACCGGATGGTCACCTCCTCGTGGACCTCCGCGGAGGTGACCATCGGCACGGCCTCCTTCGCCACGAAGACGAAGATGAGGACGAGGGCGGCGATGACGATGAACGCGCTCGAGTGGATGGCGACCTCGATCGCGCGCTCCCCCCATCGCCGCTCTCCGCGGCGCAGCAGCTCGCTGACGTGTGGGTCCACGAAAGGCCTGCCCTTAGTGCGCGGCCGGGGCGGGGGTCTGCTTGTCCGTGGGGATCGGGTAGTAGCCGACGAGCTCGCAGACCTTCTGTCCCTCGGCGCTCGTGCACCAGTCGATGAACTCCTTCACGGCGCCCGTTGGCGCGCCGCCCGTGTAGAAATAGAGAGAGCGGCTGATCGGGTACGCCCCGGAGACGACGTTCTCCATCGAAGGCTCCGACGCGGGTGTGGCGGCGTCCTTCTTCACCTTGAGCGCCTTGACGCCCTTGAGGTAGCCAATCCCGCCGTAGCCGATCGCGTTCTTGTCCTTGGAGACCGCGTTGATGACGGCCGCCGTGCCCGGAAGGGTCTGCGTGTTCTCGGCGAAGTCCTCGTTCGCCAGGACGTGCTCCTTGAAGTAGACGTACGTCCCGGAGTTGTTCTCGCGGCCGTAGGCGACGATCGGGTCGCTCTTCCCGCCCCACCACGCGGTGGTCTTGCCGGTGTAGACGCCCCTCAGCTCCTCGAGCGAGGCCTCCTGGAGGGGATTCGACTCGTGGACGAAGACGGCGATCCCGTCGAGGGCGACGGAGATCTCGTGGGCGTCCTTCTTCTGCTTCTCCTGGAGCTGGCCCTTCTCCTTGTCCTTCATGGGGCGGGAGGCCATGCAGATCTCGGTGGTGCCGTTGATCAGCGCGGCGATCCCGGTGCCGGACCCGCCGCCCGTGACCTGGACGACGACGTTGCCGCGGGCCTTCATGTACTCCTCCGCCCACCGCTGGCCGAGGATGACCATGGTGTCGGAGCCCTTGATCGTGATGGTCGTCTTCCCCCCGCCCGCCTGGTCGTTGTCCTTCCCGCACCCTGCCAGGCATGCGGCGACGACGGCGATTCCCACCCAGCTCTTCATCGATTCCTCCTTCCACATCCTCTTGAGCTTCAGAATGTACCGAGATCCCGGCTAAGGCCATGCGAACCGGATGTGAAGATCGTGCAAAGACAGCAGGCGCCGCCGAGGCCGGGACCCTCGCTCCTATCTTGCGATGCGCGCCCGCACCCGATAGCATCGCCCACGTGACGACGACCGGATGGCCCTGCGGCTGCCCCGTCCCGCTCCTCGCGGAAGCGGCCGACGGCGGGTCGCTCGGGTTCTACGGGGAGCAGATCCTGATCCTCGCCACGGTCGTCGGCGCGATCGCCGCCCTTCCGCCCCTCATCGAGTTCCTGGTCGAGCGCAAGAAACGGAAGGAGCGGCTGGCGCTCAGCCTCGACGTGGAGGACGTGGCGGACCTTGCGCCCAGGATCGCCGGACTCGAGGAGGTCCTCGAGGACGCGCGGGACCTGATCGACCGCGCACGGAACCCCGAACCCTACGCGGGTCTCGGCGCCGGAAACGAGGTCCTCATCCTCGGGCCCCAGCTCATCGGGAAACAGTCGCTGGCCCAGCGGATCGCGAAGGAGGCCTCCTTCGACCGCCTCATCACCGTCTACAACCCGCGGAACAAGGACGCCCTCGCGAAGGCGAAGAGCCTGCTCGTCAGCTTCCGACGGCACAAGGTCATGCTCTTGATCCCGAACATCGACCATGTCTTCGACAGAGAGGACGAGGACCTCCGCGCGGAGCTCGACGCGCTCATCGAGACGACCACGGAGAGGAAGAATGTCCTCGTCATCGGGACCGCGACGCGGTGCGAGCCTGCGAGCGACCTCGACAACCTGTTCGGGACGAAGCTGGTCCTCCCTGGCATGGAGCGCGCCGAGGTGGAGGCCAGGCCTCTCGCCTCCGACGCGCGCCTGATGCTCTCCAAGGTCGCGCGCTTCTACCTGGATTCCGCGACGACGGCCGGGGTCCGCCTGGCCGGGCTCTCGCCCGAGCAGGTCGTCGAGAGGCTCCTCGCCGTCGTCTCGAACGCTGCCGAGATCGAGGACATCCTCGTCCTGAGCCGGACGGCGGCCATCCACCGGAAGCGGTCCGGGCGCGCCCAGGAGGTGGAGATCGGTCCGGAGATCCTGGAGAGGGCCATCTCGCGCGTGATCGTGCACGTTGCCTCGCGGCCGGGTTCGAACTGACCGCGGCGGCGGCGCGGGCGCACGTCCCGACCGACGGACGCGGGGGCTCTACGGGACGCGCGCGGGGATGACCACCACGGTCTTTCCCGCCCACTGGAGCCGCCGCTGCACGGCGAAGGCCGTCTCGTTGTGCAGGAGGTTCTGATACCACCGTTCGCGCTGAAACAGGACCCGCCCCGCGAAGAACGTCACGCGCGGGAACTCCTCCGCGACCTTCATGCACAGGTCCTCCGCCACCTCCACCGCGTCCGTCCCGATGGCGTACCGGTAGCAGGCGGGAATGCGCAGACCGTGCGCGAACTCCACGTACTTCGCCAGGTGCCCCTCGACGTTCCCGCGCAGCGCCGAGAGCGTCTCTTCCCCCTTGAACTCCCGCGAGTCGATGACGCCCACGGACACGAAGACGACGCCGCGAAAGTGGTTGGGGAAGCACCGCTGGGTCGACAGGAGCGTATGGAGACCCAGGCCGCTGTAGCCGGAGACCAGCACGGCGGCCACCGCGTCGGCCGGGGCCGGCTCCGTGCCCCTCTCCGTCGTCAGGCGCGGCGTATCGGCCAGCTCGCGATAGAGCTGCGCGAGCTTCAGCGACACGGTCGCGTAGTGGCGACGGATCAGGAAACAGGCGCCCACGACGACCCCGGTCACGACGAGCGTCACCCAGCCCCCCTGCGAGAACTTCTCCCAGACGGTGATCGAGAGGATCGTGACGCAGAAGACGAAGCCGGTGACGAAGAGCGCGAGGTGCTTCCGCTTCCGATCCGCGCCGGAATTCCATGTGTGGCGCAGCATGCCGAGCATCGACAGGGAGAACGTGACGAACACGTTGATGCTGTACATCACGACGAGGTGGCGGACGTCGCCCCGCGTGTAGACGAGCGCGCCGAGCGAGGCCGCCCCCATGAGGAGGATCCCGTTCTGCGTCGTGAGACGGTCGGAGAGCGCCGAGAATCGGCGCGGGACCCACGAGTCGACCGCCATGTTGGCGAGGACCCTCGGTCCGTCGACGAATCCCGCCTGCGCCGCGACGACGAGGAGGGCGCCCTCCGAGAGGAGCGTCAGCACGACGAACGCCGTCCCGAGGGGGACGGTCTCGATGAACCTCTCGGCAAACACCGCGTTCATCGTCTTCCCCTCAACCGAGCGGACGTTCCACAGGAGGTAGCACAGGAGGAGCCCGGAGGCCGTGATCGCGAGCGAGGTCCCCATGTAGACCATGGTCCTCTTCGCCGTCTCGACCTTCGGCTCGCGCATGATCGCGACGCCGTTCGAGACGGCCTCGATCCCCGTGTAGGTGCCTCCCCCGAGCGAGTAGGCATGGACGAACAGCAGGAGCATGGCGCCGATCCCGATCGAAGAAGCGCCGCCCGAGAACCCGCTGCCCACCTCGCGGAACGTGTCGTCCCACCGCGTGAAGGTCGCCAGGAGGCCGCCGCCGATCAGGATGGCGTGGGTCGCCAGGAACACCATGAAGACCGGGGCGAGCGCAATGACCGACTCGCGCACGCCGCGCAGGTTGAGGACGATGAGGATGGCGATGCACGCCACCTCCACAGTCATCTTCATCCCGTGCATCTCGGCGGGAAGCATGCTGAAGAGGGCATCCCCGGCCGCCGCGATCGAGATGGCGATCGTGAGGACGTAGTCGACGAGGAGCGCGCTCCCGGAGACGACGCCCGCCCGCCTGCCCAGCAGCTTCGTCGCGACGACGTAGCCGCCTCCCCCGTGCGGAAACTGCTCGATGATCCGGCTGTACGCGGCGGAGATGACGAGCACGGTGGTCGCCATCAGGACCGCGAGCATGACGGCGAGGTAGGTGTGCTCCCCGAGCGTACGGAAGGCCTCCTCGGGCCCGTACGCGGAGGAGGAGAGGCCGTCCGCCCCGAGCCCGACCCAGGCGAGGAACGGGATGAGCGACAGGCGGTGGTAGATGGACCGGTCCGCCAGGTCGCGGGGCGGACCGGTGAGGAGGCGCGTGACGCGCTCCCACAGGGTAGACGGGGTCTTCTCCCCGCCGGTCCCCTCAGGACCGGGCGGAGTGGCAGAATGGGGTTCCACGTGGTCCCTCCTGGGGAAAGACCACCCGCCGGGACGGGGCCCCTCCGGAAAACGCCTGCGAGGTTAGCTGACGGGTTCGGGCGCCCGGATGGCCCTACCCTCCGTGGAGGGATTCACCCCGAGGAACGTGGTTCCCCCGCTCCCCCGTGAGGGGGATTCGGCGTCGGAATTGGACGCGGAGCATAGGGACGCTCTTGCGCTGCGTCAAGGGATTGCCGAAGCCAGTGCGGCGGTGAGGCCGCGGGAGACCACGCACGCGTGCTGACAGCCTCGACGATGCTGGTGGACGGTCGTCTCTTGACTCATGTCGAGCCCCAGTCGATGCCGATGATCCGGCCGTTGAGGACCTGGCATGGGACGCCACAATTCTGCCTTCGCGATCATCCGGCATCGGGACCGGATCCTCCTGGTGAGGACCCGCTGCGGCTGGCAGCTCCCTGGAGGGGGCCTGAAGCGGGACGAGTCGCCCCGGGCGGCCGCGCGCCGCGAGGTCCACGAGGAGACCGGCTTCAAGGCCCGGATCCTCGGCCTCACCGGTGTCTACGAGCGCAACGACGGGACCCGCGCATTCGTATTCGCCGCGCGCGTCGAGACGGGACGGGATCTCCCCGGCGCCCGTCACGAGGTGTGGGAGCAGCGGTGGGTCCGCTTCGATCGGGCCCTCGCCCTGCTCCGCAAGGCCGCGCGCAGGAGGCTGATCGACGCGCTGAGGGTCGCGCCCCGCAGGGCAGCGGGATAGGAGGACCGAGGTGATCACGATTCACGAGGGGTTCGCTGAGGCGGTCCGCACGAACGTGGAGCGCCTGCGGGAGGGGGAGAGGCTGTTCCGCGCGGGGAACGGCCTCGAGGGCGTGCACCTGATGCGGACGTCGTCTCGGAGGCTGCGATCCACGGTGCGGTTCCTGGGAAGCGCGCTCGATCGCGCCGACCGTCGGAGGCTGCAGCGCGGCCTGCGGGACCTCATGTCGGCCCTCGCGCCGGTGCGGGACTGGGACGTGCTCATCGAGGCGATCGGGCGGACCCCGGGCGTCGCGGAAGAGGATTCGACGAAGCTCCGGGCCCGGGTCGCGGGGCGCCGCGAGGCGGTCTGCCTGCGCATGGCGAGGCACCTGGAGGGTCCCGCGTACGTGGCGCTCCTCTCGGACCTCGGTCGGGCGTGCGAGGCCGGACCCGACGGGCAGGTCGGACTCGCGGTCGCGGCCCCGTCGCGCGTGATGCGGGCGGCGGAACACGCGCTCTGCGCCGCGCCCGAGCGGTGGGAGGAGGCCGACGACGAGGCCCTGCACGAGGCTCGCAAGTCGGTGAAGCGGCTCCGCTACGCGATCGAGGCGTTCCAGCCGGCGTTCGGCAGGCCGCTGGCTCGGATGCTCGAGCGCTGCCGCGAGCTCCAGGAGGCGTTCGGCACCGTGCAGGACGCTGCGATGTTCGAGCAGCGCCTCCGCACGATCCGCACGTTCGCGGCCGGTCAGGCGCTTGCCCACGCCCAGGCGCGCGCGGAGGAGGCCAGGACGCGGATCCCGCAGCTATGGGAGCGCGCGCTCGGCAGACGGATGATGGGGCGCCTGGCCCTGCACCTCGCCCGCCGCGCCGCACAGCGTCCGGAGCCGGCGCCTCGCGTCCCGGTGACGCTGCTGCCGCCCCCGCCGGCCCAGGCCGCATCGTAGGGACGCGGCGACACGGGGTTGCGCACACCCCGCACATCAGGTAGCAATCCCGGGTGGGTCGGCACATTCCACATGGTCCGGACCTCGATTGCGCGGGGACGCCCCTGGCGCCGCGTCGCGCGGCGGGCGACGCGGCTCGCGCGGCCCTACTCGCGGATCCGGTAGCCGATTCCGCGGACCGTCTCGAGGCGGTCGCCCTGGCGGCCGAGCTTGCGGCGGAGGGAGGCGACGTGGACGTCGATCGTCCGATCGATCACCGCCACCTCCTGGGCGTGGGACTGCGAGATCAGCTCTTCCCGCGAGAGGACCCGGCCGGGGCGACGGGCCAGGGCTCGGAGGATCTGGAACTCCGTGGTCGTGAGCGGGACCGCCTTCCCCGAGATCATCGCCTCCCAGCGCCCGCTGTCGATCACGAGCTTGCCAAGGCGAAGGACCTCCTCGGCATCGACGGGCGGCTCGGCCCGGCGGAGGAGCGCCCGCACGCGCGCCACGACCTCGCGAACGCTGAACGGCTTCGTCAGGTAGTCGTCCGCGCCCAGCTCGAGGCCGAGCACGCGGTCGGCCTCCTCGGTCTTCGCCGTGAGGATGAGGATCGGCACGCGCGGATTCGTCGAGGACGCGCGGAGCCGTCGGCAGACCTCCCAGCCTTCCATCCCGGGCATCATCACGTCGAGGACGACGACGTCCGGGGCGTGGCGCGCCGCCAGGTCCAGGCCTGAAGCGCCGTCCCGCGCGGAAAGGACCGCATACCCCGCCTGGGTCAGGTTGTAGTCGAGGAGCCTGACCAGGTCGGGCTCGTCGTCGATCAGGAGAACTGTCTTCGTCATGGTCACCTCGCGGTCACGGCGGCGCCATCCTCGACGGAGACCGCGAAGCGACGATGAGGGGAGTGCAAAGAATCCGTTGCGCCGGCGAATTCCGGCCTTTGCGGAACCCTAACGGTCGCTTCGAACCCGGTTCACCCCGCTCGGATACTGTTGCGCCCACGACGCGCACGTTGGTTCCGCGCGCCGATTGGGATGACAGGAGGGTGTTCCATGCTTCGTAGGTGGCTGGCCGGGGCCGTGGCGACCGTCGTCCTCGCGGGGACGGCCTTCGCCCAGGGTGGTGACGTGGAGGCGCGATTGAAGGCGCTGGAGGCCGAGATGCAGAGCGTCAAGGCCGAAAACAAGGAGCTGAAGGCCGAGGTGGCCCGCATGAAGTCCGCGGGCCCCGACGGCATGAGCAAGGAGACCGAGATCCGTCTCCAGGCGATGGAGGAGGGGATCGCCGCGGCTAGCGGCGTGCAGCCCATGTGGAAGGACGGCTTCCGCCTGCGGTCCGCGGACGGGAAGTACGACATCCACTTCGGCGGCCGCCTGCTGGTTCAGTCGCGCACGTTCATCGGCGAGACGCGCCGGAACGACACGTTCCGGGTCCGCGAGGCGCGGCTCCAGGCGGACGGGACGCTCTTCAACGACTATGAGTTCACCGTCCAGGGCGACTTCGGCGGCGGCAGCGCGCAGCTCCAGGACGGCTTCCTCGGCTGGAAGCGCCACAAGACCTTCTCCCTTCGGCTCGGGCAGTTCAAGGAGCCGTTCTCCCTCGAGGAGACGACGTCGGGGCGCTTCATCGACTTCATCGAACGGTCCCCCGCCGCGCAGCTCACCCCGGGCCGCGACATCGGCTTCATGTTCCACGGGAAGCTGTGGGAGGACCGGATCGAGTACCAGATCGGCGCATTCAACGGGAACGGACGCAACCAGGCCTCGGACGCGAACGACGACAAGGACGTTGCCGCGAGGCTCATCCTTACGCCGTTCAAGCCGCTCGACGACCCGTGGCTGAAGGGGATCCGGGTCGGCGGGGCGATCACCTACGGCAGCCAGAAGCAGGCGTTCGGCAACCTCACGGACGCGAACTCCGGCGGGGCGTGGCTCACGGTGACGAGCAGCGACCGGGCCCGCGAGGACCGGTCCCGCCTCAACGTCGAGGGCGCCTGGACGAAGGGCCCGTTCAAGATTGCGGGCGAAGCGAACTGGATGGACGTCCGGATGTCGCGCTTCGTGGCCGGGCTCCCGAGCAGCTCGTTCGAGGACGACGTGAACCTGGGCGCGTACTACGTAGAGGGCCTGTGGGTGGCCACGGGCGAGGACGCGTCGGGCACGTTCGGCCGGCGCAAGGTGGCGAAGAACTTCCTGGACGGAGACGGCTGCGGACAGATCGAGCTGGCCCTCCGCTTCGGGCAGATCTGGGTGGACGACTCGGTCTTCAACAACGGGTTCGCGAACCCGGCCCGATCGACGCCGGGGTACGACCACTGGACGGTGGGCGGGAACTGGTGGCTGAACCCGTACATCCGGTTCTCAGTGAACTACTTCCGCAACGAGTTCTGGCAGCCGTTCGAGATCAACGGAAAGGTGGACGACCACGAGCAGGGTGTCCTCACCCGGTTCCAGATCGACTTCTAGGTTTTGGATCGCACAGGTCTTCATCGATTGGAGGTACGGATGTCAAGGAAGGTGCTTTCCGCGGTGGCGGCGATCGCTCTCATCGGGATTGTCGTCGCGGAGAACGTGGCGGTCGTCGACCCCGCGATCCCGTCGTACAAGCCCGTGAGCGGCGTGAGCGGGAGCCTGTCGAGCGTCGGCTCCGACACGCTGAACAACCTGATGACGTACTGGACCGAGGAGTTCAGCAGGAACTACCCGGGCGTCGCCATCCAGGTCGAGGGGAAGGGGTCGAGCACGGCGCCTCCGGCCCTCATCTCCGGGACCTCGCAGCTCGGCCCGATGTCGCGGGCGATGAAGGGCTCCGAGATCGACCAGTTCGAGGGGAAGTACGGCTACAAGCCCCACTGCGTCCGCGTCGCGGTGGACACACTCGCGGTGTTCGTGAACAAGAACAACCCCGTGAAGTCGCTCTCGATCCCCCAGGTCGACGCGATCTTCTCGAAGACGCAGAAGCACGGCCTGGACGAGATCAACACGTGGGGCGAGGCGGGCGTCGAAGGCGCCTGGAGCGAGACGCCGATCAGCCTCTACGGCCGCAACTCGGCCTCGGGGACCTACGGGTTCTTCAAGGAGTTCGCCCTGGAGAACGGCGACTACCGCGACACGGTGAAGGAGCAGCCCGGGTCTGCCTCCGTGGTGCAGTCGGTCTCCGTGGACAAGAACGGGATCGGCTACAGCGGGATCGGGTACTCGACGTCCAACGTCCGGGCCATCCCGCTCTCGAAGGAGGACGGCGGGCAGGCCTTCCCCGCGAACGCCGAGAACGCGTACTCCGGGGCCTACCCCCTCACGCGGTACCTGTACGTCTACATCAACCGCGACCCGTCGAAGGGGTGCGACCCGGTCGTGAAGGAGTTCATCAAGCTGGTCCTCTCCAAGGAGGGCCAGGAGGCTGTGCTGAAGGACGGCTTCTACCCGCTGCCGATGCAGGTGGTCCAGGAGGAGCTGAAGGCCCTCGAATAGCCGTGACGACGAAGGACACTACTACCCTCCTACCTGGCAGGCCCGCCGTGTCGGCGGGCCTGCTGCCCAGTCTGCAGGCGCGGATCGGCCGGCGGCATCTGGTCGACCGGCTGGTCCGCATCCTCGTCCGCCTGGGCGGTGTTGCCGTCGTCGGGTCGATCCTCGCCATCTTCTTCGTCCTCCTGGTCGAGGTCTTCCCCCTCTTCAGGCGCGCGAAGGCGACGCCCGGCCCGATCGGCCAGGCGGCTCGCGTCCTGGTCCCGCTTCGCATCGCCGCGGACGAGCACCTCGAGGTCGCCTGCGTCCTCCACGCGGGCGGGTTCGAGGCCCTCGCGCTGGAAGACGGCCGTGAGCTCGAGATTTCCGCGCTCCCGCTGGACGGGGCGCATGTGACGGCCTCGTCGGAGCTGGACCGCGGCGCGGGCGCGGTGGCGCTCTCGGACGGGCGGATCGTGCCCTTCGAAATCTCCTACACGGACTCCTGGCAGGGCGGGAAGCGCTCGACCCGTCCGACGATCCGCGTGGGGGAGTCGGTCCCCGCCGACCCCGAGGGACGCGGCGTCGTGGCCATGGTCTCGCGCGGGGGCGAGGACAAGACGGCGATCGCGATGCTCCTCGAAGGGGGCGTCGTCCGGTACGTCAAGATCGTCGATGTCGCGCCGATGACCGGCCCGAAGCGGCGCGAGGTCACGGAGCGTTCCTGGCCGATCCGCGCCGAAGGGCGGGGGACGGCCATCGCCATCGACAACCGCACGATCGCCCTTTGCGTCGGGACCTCGGCGGGGGAGGTCGTCCGCTGGGACCTCCGGCGGACCTCATCGGAGCCCGAGGAAGTCATCCGGGTCGGCGACGCCCCGGTCACCGCTCTCGCGTTCCTGAAGGGGGAGCAGACCCTCGTCGTGGCGGACGGGAAGGGCGCCGTCTCGGGCTGGCAGGTCGTGAAGGGAGGGGACAAGCGGCGGGTCCTGGTCCGGACGAGGGAGTTCGAGCCGCACGGGGCATCCGTCATTGCCCTCGCCCCTTCCCATCGAGACCGTCTCTTCGTGTCCGCGGACGCGAGCGGGCAGGCGCTCCTCCGATACGGCACGACAGGCGAGACGCGGGTCGCGTTCCGTCCCGCCGAGGCGCGCCTCGTCGCGGTGACGTTCGCCCCGAAGGGAGACGCCGTCGTGGCGCTGGACGACCGGGGCCGGGTCGCGGTCACCCGGGTGGACGATCCCCACCCCGATGCGACGTGGAGGAGCCTGTTCGGAAAGGTCTGGTATGAGGGGTATCCCGGCCCCACCTACTCCTGGCAGTCTTCGAGCGGATCGGACGACTTCGAGGCGAAGCTCAGCCTGGTGCCGCTCGTCGTGGGGACGCTCAAGGGGACCTTCTACGCCCTCCTGATCGCCGTGCCGATCTCTCTCCTCGGGGCGCTGTACGCTTCGCAGTTCCTGCACCCGCGGCTCCGCGGCATCGTGAAACCCTGCGTCGAGATCATGGCGGCCCTGCCGAGCGTCGTGCTGGGATTCATCGCGGGGCTGTGGCTCGCGCCGGCGGTCGAGAAGTTCGTCCCGGGCATATTCCTGATGCCCGTGGTCGTCGCGCTGGTCATCCTGGCCGCCGTCGTCGGGTGGAGGCAACTCCCCGAGCGGACACGGCACTCCGTCCCCGCGGGGTTCGAGACGTTCCTCCTCCTGCCGCTCGTCGCGCTGGCGGCGTGGTGCGCGCTGCGCCTGGGCGTGGCGATCGAGGCCGGCTGGCTCGGCGGAAACTGCCAGGCCTGGCTCAAGAGCGTCTGCGGCATCACGTACGACCAGCGAAACTCGCTCGTCGTGGGGTTCGCGATGGGGTTCGCGGTGATCCCGATCATGTTCACCATCGCCGAGGACTCGCTTTCGAACGTCCCGCGCCACCTCGTCGCGGGGGCGCTCGCACTCGGCGCGACGCGGTGGGAGGCGGCGACGCGGGTCGTCCTGCCGACGGCGAGCCCAGGGATCTTCAGCGCCGTCATGATCGGGTTCGGTCGGGCGGTCGGGGAGACGATGATCGTCCTGATGGCCACCGGGAACACGCCGGTGATGGACGCCTCGATCTTCAGCGGGTTCCGCGCGCTCTCCGCGAACATCGCCGTCGAGCTCCCGGAGGCCGCGTACGACACGACGCACTTCCGGGTCCTCTTCGTCGCGGCGCTGCTCCTCTTCGCGATGACGTTCGCCGTGAACACCGTCGCGGAAGTGGTGCGCCTCCGGCTCCGGAAGAGGTACGCCCTGCTATGAAGCGCTTCTGGAAAAGCGGGGACCCGTACGTCTGGTGGACCGGGGGGGCGCTCGCCTTCAGCCTCCTCATGGTCGTCGGGCTGCTCTCCGTGATCCTGGTGAACGGCCTCGGCTGCTTCTGGCCAAGCGAGGTGGAGCGCTTCACGCTCGCCGACGGCCGCTCGGTCCTGGGGATGGTCACCGATCGCGAGGAGGTCCCGGGGACCGGCGGGGCGCAGCGGGTCCAGGTCCGCCAGGGGAACCGCGACCTCTACGGCGTGGACTTCGTCTGGATCGACGAGTCGGCCATCCAGCGTCGCGAGAAGCCCTCCAACGCGGCGGTGATCGAGCGACGGGAGTGGGGTCTCCTCATCGGAGTCGTGGAGGAGGTCCGGGACGGCGCCGCGGTCATCGGGAAGGGCGACGAGGCGTGGGCCGAGCTCGAGAAGAGGCTCCCCGAGGCACGCAAGCGCTGGGAGACAGTGCAGGCGATCGAGAAGGGGGAGCTCGTAGACGTCGCCCGCGAGCAGGAGGGGCTGCGGCTCGAGCGGCGGCGCATCGAGCTTTCAGGTAACGCGGGCGCCGCCGAGCTGGAGCGGATCGACGCGGAAATCGAAGAGTGCCGCAAGGGGTACGCCGAGGGACAGAAGCGGCTCGCGGAGGCGAAGGCCAGGCTCACGACGCGGGTGGTCGTCCGGGCCGACGGCGGGGACTCGAAGACGCTGCCGCTCGAGCAGCTCGTCCGCGTCCACCGGCCCAACGGGATGGGGACGGGGGCGAAGTGCGGCCTGTACCTGTCGAGGCTGTGGGAGTTCCTCTCCGACGACCCGAGGGAGTCGAACACGGAAGGGGGGATCCTCCCCGCGATCTTCGGGACCGTGCTCATGGTGCTCCTCATGAGCCTCGCGGTGACGCCGCTCGGCGTGCTCGCGGCGTTCTACCTCCGCGAGTACGCGAAGCAGGGGCCGATCGTAAGCGCCGTACGGATCGCGGTGAACAACCTCGCCGGGGTGCCGTCGATCGTCTTCGGCGTGTTCGGCGTGGGCTTCTTCGTGTACCTGGTGGGGGGGACGATCGACGGCCTTTTCTTCCCCGAGGCGCTCCCGGCGCCGACGTACGGGACGGGCGGGATCCTCTGGGCCTCGCTGACGCTCGCGCTGCTGACGGTGCCGGTGGTGATCGTCGCCACCGAGGAGGGGCTCGCGTCGATCCCGCCTTCGATGCGCGAGGGGGCGCTGGCGCTCGGGGCGACGAAGTTCGAGACGACGTGGAAGGTGGTGCTGCCCTCGGTGGCGCCGTCGATCCTGACGGGGCTCATCCTCGCAATGGCGCGGGCGGCGGGGGAGGTGGCGCCGCTGATGATCACCGGCGTCGTCAAGATGGCGCCCACGCTCGCCGTCGACGGCCAGGCGCCGTTCTTCCATCCCGAGCGGAAGTTCATGCACCTGGGGTTCCACATCTACGACGTGGGGTTCCAGTCCCCGAACGTGGAGGCGGCCCGTCCGATGGTGTTCATGACGACGATCCTGCTGCTCGGGATCGTCTTCGCGCTCAACTTCGTCGCGATCGCGCTGCGGAGGCGGCTGCGTGCGCGGCTGGTGAACCTCGCCCTGTAAGGAGGGCCCATGATGCAGATCGACGAGAAGGTCTTCAAGGCGGTGCGGGCCCCGTCGCCGCCCGCCCCCGTCGTCGAGCCGCCCCGGATCGAGATGAGGGTCGAGGGGCTCACGCTCCGCTACGGCGACAAGGAGGCGGTCAAGAACGTCTCCATCGGATTCCCACGCCACCGCGTCACGGCCCTCATGGGGCCGTCCGGCTGCGGGAAGTCGACGCTCCTCCGCTGCCTGAACCGGATGAACGACCTGGTAGACGGCGTCCGGATCACCGGAAAGGTACGGCTCGGCGAGTTGGACCTGTACGCCCCCGGCGTCGACGTGACGGGGCTGCGGAAGCGGGTCGGGATGGTGTTCCAGAAATCGAACCCGTTCCCGAAGACGATCTACGAGAACGTCGCGTTCGGCCCGAGGCTGCTGGGGCTGCGGAAGCGCGCGGCGCTCGACGAGATCGTCGAGTCGAGCCTGAAGTCGGCGGCGCTGTGGGAGGAGGTCCGGACGCGGCTCCACGAGAGCGCTCTGCGCCTCTCCGGCGGCCAGCAGCAGCGCCTCTGCATCGCGCGGGCGATCGCGGTCGAGCCGGACATCCTGCTCATGGACGAGCCCTGCTCGGCGCTTGACCCGGTCGCGACCGCGAAGGTCGAGGAGCTCGTCTTCGCGCTGGAGAACCGGTACACGATCGTCATCGTCACGCACAACATCCAGCAGGCGGCGCGCGTGTCGGACTTCGCCGCGTTCATGCTCCACGGCGAGCTGGTGGAGGTCGGTCCGACGTGCGACGTCTTCACCACGCCCAGGGACCCGCGCACCGAGGCATTCATCAGCGGTCGGTTCGGCTAACCGGGAGGACCCCGTGAATCCCCACTTCGACGAGAAGGCGAACGAGCTCCTCTGGACGCTGCTCCAGATGGGAGGCAAGGCCGGCACCATGCTCAAGTGCGCGATGCGCGGCGCCCGCTCCCGAGACTGAGCCGATCGACGCGGCCGATGGGGACTTCGATCGGGCGTAGGCCGCGGGCGGACCGCATTTCCCTCGCAAAGTCGCCTCACTCTCCTATCATCTGCCTCTCACCGCGCGGCCGCAGCCGCGGGATGGGGTGTCGAGAGGAGGGTGTCGCATGACGGGAATCCGTCTCGTCCTCGTGTCTTTCGCCGTCGCCACGGCCGCGCTCGCGGACGAGGCCCTGGAGGCGCGCCTCAAAGCGATGGAGGCGCGCATGGAGCAGCTCGCGAGCGAGAACGCATCGCTCCGCGCCGAGGTCGACGCGCTCAAGGGGAGGGCGCCCCAGCCCGCCGAGCCCGCCGCCGCAAAGCCCGAGGAGAAGAAGAAGGACGCCGAGTTCTCCGTCGGGTGGAAGGACGGTTTCCAGCTCAAGAGCGGCGACGGCAACTTCACCGCGCACGTCGGGGGACGGGTCGAGGTCCAGTCGCGCCACTTCATCGGTGAGACGCGCGGGAGCGACACGTTCTTCACGCGCG
>CAZYRM010000146.1:0-15458 GCA_964649705.1 uncultured Planctomycetia bacterium | reverse complement strand
GTCGCGAGTTGCAGCGATTCCTGCGTCTCCCCGTTGAGGAACGCCGGGAACAGTTTGACTCCTGCCCCTACCGGTTTCTGCTCGAGAGCGAGATGTAGAAGCGCGCAGCTTCGGAATACGACACGGGGCGCGCGACATGGCGTCGCGCGCCCCGTGGTGCGTGTGCTCGAAAGGGATCGCTACTTCTCCGCGGCCTTCGCGGGGGCGCCGTCGCCCTTCCCGAGCTTGCCGATGATCTCCTTCAGCTTGATCCCGGAGACGCCCTCGATGACGTCGGGGAGCTGCGCCAGGATCTTCGCTACCTCGCCTGTGACCTTGGAGGCGCCCATGCCGTCGCCGCCGGTGGAGACCATCACGATCTTTTCCGTCTTCGAAAGCGGCTCCGCGATCGCCCGCGCGAGCTCGGGCAGCTTCTCGATGAACATCTGGATGATGGCCGCCTCGTTGTAGGCCTTCCACGCCTCGGCCTTCTTGGACATCGCCTCGGCCTCGGCCTGCCCCTTGGCGGCGATGATCGCAGCCTCGGCCATGCCGCGGGCCCGCTCGACCTCGGCCACCGCGAGACCCTTCGCCTTCTCGGAGTCCGCCTCGCCGACGCCGATGTTCCGCGTCGCCGCGGCGCGTCCTGCGGCCTCCGCCTCCATCTTGTACTTCTCGGCGTCCGCGATCTGCTGGATCCGGATGCGCTCCGCGTTCGCGGGCTTCACGACCGTCGCCTCCAGCTCCTTCTCGCGGCGCAGGATCTCCTTCTCCTGCACCTCGATCTGCTTCTCGCGGTCGATGATCTGGACCTGGATCTCCTCCTTCTTCACGTCCTGACCCCGCTTGTACTTCTCGAGGTCATACGCGAGGTCGGCCGCGGCACGCCTCTGGTTGACGGCCATCTGGTACTCGGCCTTCTTCATGTCGAAGTCGCGCTGCGACTCGGCGACCTTCGTGTCGGCGAGGATCTTCTTCTCCTGCGCCTCCTGGTTGGCCTGCGCGGTCTTGATCGTCGCGTTCCGCTTCGCCTCCTGCTCCGCGATGTCGGCCTCGCTCCGGACCTGCGCGATTCGCGGCCGTCCCAGCGCGTCCAGGTACCCCTGCCCGTCCTTGATGTCGCGGAGCGTGAAGCTGACGATCCTCAGGCCCATGTTCGCCAGGTCCGTCGCCGCCATCTCCTGCACGTTCTGGGCGAACTTCTCCCGCTCCTTGTAGATCTGCTCGATCGTCATCGTGCCGATGATCGCGCGCAGGTGCCCCTCGAGCGTCTGCCTGGCGACGTCGAGCATCTCGCTCGGGCTCTTCGACAGGAACTGCTCCGCGGCCGTCGCGATCATCTCGTCCCTGGAGTCGACCTTCACCTGCGCGACGCCGTCGACGTTGATCGGGATCCCGTTCCCCGCGTAGACCTCCGAGAGCCGGATGTCGAGCGTCATCACCTCGAGCGACAGGACGTCGGCCTTCTCGATGATCGGCTTGATGAACGCGCCGCCGCCCGTGACGATCTTGAACCCGACCCGCCCGTCGGCCTTTCGCGCCCCCCAGCCCGAGATGATGAGCGCCTCGTTCGGCCCGACGTTCTTGCGCCGGGCTGCGTAGACGAGCCCGAACAGCACCAGGGCCCCGATGAGATACAGGGCCATCATTCCGGGGTCGAACGCCCCGGCCAGCATCGTCAGCATCTTGTTCCTCCTATGCTCAGCTCCGCGACTCCTCACGCACGACGTGGACGCTCCCGTCGAGCTTCTCCACGACGACCTTCCTGCCCTGAGGGATGGGCCTGCCGTCCGTAGAGCGCGCGGGGGCGTTGAAGCGCCGTCCGCACGCCGTGTAGGCAATCTCGCCCGTCCCGTGCGACGGGAGCGGGACAATCACGTCCGCGGTGGCCCCCACGGCGTCGCTCGCCCTCGCGACACTCGTCACCTGCGTGTTCTTCATGATCCAGAAGAAGAGGAAGAACGTCACGGACCCCAGAACGAGCGCGGAGGCCAGCGCGAACGAGAAGAGGCCGATCGTCGAGGTCCAGTGGAGCGACTTCATCCCGAGCAGCCCCATTCCGCCGAAGCCCGCCAGGAACATCGCCACGACCGGGGGCGACACCGGGCTGAAGTGGACCTCGTGTCCGCCGCCGACGTCCCCCGAGTGATCGACGTCGTGGGAGATGTCGGCGTCGTGCGCCACGTCGACGTCGTGCGAGACATCAACGTCGTGCCCGCCGGGCAGGTCATGGCCGTGATGCAGGACTCCGCCGAAGATCCCCGCGAAGACGCCCGCGAACACGGCGTAGATGATCCCGATCGCGAAGCAGAAGATGAAGACCCATTCCAGATTGAACATGGCTCAATCCCTCGTACGGCTTCACAGACGCCGTGATTCCTCGCAAGCAGGCTGCCTCGCCTCCGATCAGCGACCCTGCCGCACCTTGTGTCGTCGCAGCAACTTGCGCCTGGGACCCCCGGCGCGCGCGAGGCGCCGCGTGCACCCCTGCACTCCGCGCGTGCAGCGGCTTACCTGACGAACTTCCCTCCCTTGCGCGCCACCGGGCGGGGGCGGACCTCTTCGACGACCTCGGCGGCGTAGGGGACCTCGACT
This sequence comes from uncultured Planctomycetia bacterium, assembly GCA_964649705.1. Taxonomy (GTDB): domain Bacteria; phylum Planctomycetota; class MHYJ01; order WSZJ01; family CAZYRM01; genus CAZYRM01. Next base: position 12,884 of record CAZYRM010000146.1, on the reverse strand, counting down.
TGCGCGGCCGGGACCGCCTCCTGCGGGGGCTCGGCCGGCGCGGGCGGCGGCGCCTCGTCGCCTCGCACGATGACCTTGAGGGCGCCCGACTCGACGTCGATCATGAGCCCGTGGACCAGGACCGAGGAGGGCACGAGCGGCGACTCGCGGAGCTGCCTGACGACCGCCCTCACGTTCTGCTCGGGCCCCGGGATGAACCCGAAGAACTCGCGGGGGTCGTTCGCCCCCAGGGCGTCCCTCGCCACGCCGAGCTTGGCCATCCCGTCGAGGAGCGGCAGGACGTCGCCCGCCATGCGGCAGTCCGTGTGCCCGATGACGAGGACCTCGCGGACGCCCAGCATGAAGACCGAGGCGGCCACCGAGCGGACGATCGCCTTGTCATGAGGCAGGATCGCATTCCCCGCGGTGCGGATCATGACCGCCTCGCCGCGCTGGACGCCGATCGCCTGGTTGAGGAGCTTCGTCAGGCGGCCGTCCATGCAGGTGACGACGGCGACGGCGCGCTTCGGGTCCCGAGGCGCCCGGCCCGGAGTGACCTTGCCGAGGAACTGCTGGTTCGCAGAGAGAAAGTCGTCGAGCGGCATGCCCACCTCCCACGCCGTGAGCGGGACGGAACATAGCAGGCCCCGCCCCGCCCGTCCAGCAACCGGCCTACTCCAGAGGACCCGCGGCCTCCTCGACCTCGGCCAGCAGCGACCCGTCGGCGACCATCCCTCGGATCGCGACCATGTCGTCGTGGAGGACACGGTCCCTCGCGAGCGGCGGAACGCGGCGCCGAATGGCCCTCCGCGCGGCCTCGACCCCGCGGCCCGGCCTCAGGGGCCTGAGGAACTCGAGCCCCTGCGCCCCGCAGAGGAGCTCGATCGACAGGACCCACTCGATGTTCTCCAGGATCGTCCGGCACTTCCGCGCCGCCGTGACGCCCATGCTGACGTGGTCCTCCTTGTTCGCGCTCGTCGGGATCGAGTCGACCGACGCCGGATGGGCGTGGATCTTGTTCTCCGAGACCAGCGCCGCCGCGACGACCTGCGTGATCATCATCCCCGAGTTCAGCCCGACGTCGGGCGTCAGGAACGCGGGGAGTCCCGAAAGGTCCGGGTTCACGAGCGTCTCCGTGCGGCGCTCCGAGATGGCCCCCAGCTCCGCGAGGGCGATGCCGAGGAGGTCCCCGGCGATGGCCACGGGCTGCCCGTGGAAGTTCCCGCCCGACAGGATCTCGTCGTCGTCGGGGAAGACGAGCGGATTGTCGGTCGCGGAGTTGACCTCGCGCTCCAGGACGCCGAGGACGTACCCGAGGGCGTCGCGGCTGGCGCCGTGGACCTGCGGGACGCAGCGGAGCGAATACGAGTCCTGGACCTTCGAGCAGTCGGCGTGCGACTGGAGGATCGCGCTCCCCTTGAGGACCCGCGCCACGTTGCGCGAGACGATCGCCTGGCCCGGGTGGGGCCGCACGGCCTGGATCCGCGGGTCAAAGGCCGTGAGGGTGCCCTTGAGCGCCTCGAGGCTCGTCGCGGCGGCGACGTCGGCGATTTTCGCGAGCCTGCGCGCGCGGAAGGCGACGGAGGCGAGGATCGCCGTCATGATCTGCGTGCCGTTGATGAGCGCGAGCCCCTCCTTCTCGGCGAGGCGCAGGGGCCGAAGCCCCGCGGCCGCGAGCGCCTTCGCTCCGCGCATCCTCTTCCCGCGGAAGACCGCCTCCCCCTCGCCGATCGCGACGAGCGCGAGGTGCGCGAGGGGCGCCAGGTCGCCGCTCGCGCCGACCGACCCCTGCTCCGGGATGAGGGGAACGACGCCGCGGTTCGCCATCGCCGCCAGGTGCCGGACGAGCGCCGGGCGGACGCCCGAGTAGCCGAGCGTCAGCGTGTGGAGGCGCAGGAGGAGCGCCAGGCGGGCCTCCTCGGCGGGCAGGTCGGGACCGACGCCGACGGCGTGGCTTCGGACGAGGTTCTCCTGGAGCTTTCCCACGTCCTCCGGAGAGATCCGGACCGACGAGAGCTTCCCGAACCCCGTGTTGACCCCGTAGATCGTCTCCCCCTCGCGGACGCGCCGCTCGATGACCTCGCGCGAGCGCCTGACGCGGCGCTCGGCGGAGGCGGTCAGGGAGACGCGCAGCGCGGGGTCGCGCCAGGCGCGCTCGAGCTGGTCGAGCGTGAGCCTCTTTCCGTCCAGGGGCAGCGTGCGCGGGACCTTCACGGCGACGATGTCCTCCAAGGCGAGGGGGACAGTGTAGGGAGCGGAGGGCCCCGGCCCAAGGGAATCAGCGTGCGCGCGCGACGAGCTCGCCGACGGCGTCCAGGAGCGCGGAGAGGCTCACGGGCTTGTTGATGATCCGGTCGACGCCCGCCGGCTGCTCGCCCGCCGCCTGCATCTGCTCCCCCCACCCGGTGAGGAGGAGGACCGGCTTCGTGGGCGCGGCGCTCTTGATCGCCGCGGCGAGCTGCGTCCCGGTCAGCTCGGGCATCCCCTGGTCGGTCACCACCAGGTCGAAGCGTCCCGCGTGGAACTTCTCGAGCCCCTCGCGGCCGTTGCAGGCCGTCTCCACGGTGTGCCCGGCGGCCGACAGGTAGCCGGCGACAACCTGCTGGACGAGGGGGTCGTCCTCGACGACGAGGACGTGCAGCGAGGCCGGGACGACGGCCCTGGTCGCGGGCGCGGGGAGGGGGGTCATCCCCGTGCGGAAGGGGATGGCGATCCGGATGCGGGTCCCCTCGCCTGGGGCGCTCTCGATGTCGAGCGTCGCGCCGTGCCTCTGCACGACGCCATACGCCACGGCGAGGCCGAGCCCCGAGCCTTGCGCCCCCTTGGTGGTGAAGAAGGGCTCCATGCAGCGCTTGCGGACCTCTTCGGTCATTCCGGTGCCCGTGTCCTCGAACTCCGCCACGACGCGCCGTCCGTCGGAACGGGTCGAGATCGTCAGCGTTCCCCCCTTCGGCATCGCGTCGACCGCGTTCATGATGAGGTTGATCGCGACTTCCCTGAGCTCGGTCTCGTTCCCCTGGATCTCGGGCAGGTCGGGCGCGAGGTCGACGCGCACGTCGATGGCCACCCCGCGGGCCTGGGCCATGTCCTTCCACCTCGGCCGCGTCAGTCCGACGGCGTCCTCGACGATCCGCCCCAGGTTCACGGGCGAGAGGACCTCGGCCTCGTCGCGGTGGCGGTAGAACTCGCGCAGGCGGCTCACGACCCCGGAGGCGTCCGTCGCCGCCGTGCGGATGAGCTCGAGGTGCGTGCGGAGCGCCTCCGGGTCGGTGCGCAGCCCCTCGCTCACCAGGAGCAGCTCCGTGAAGCCGAGGATCGACGCCAGCGAGTTGTTGAAGTCGTGCGCGATGCCGCTGGCCATCGTCCCGATCGCCCGCAGGCGCTCCTGCTGGACCACCTCCCGCTGCGTGGTCTCGAGCTTGGTCATCGCCTCGGCGAGCTTCCGGTTCGCCGACCGCATCTGCTCCTCGTGCGCCCGCCGCTCCGTGACGTCCCGGATGATCCCCGTGAACATGCGCCGCTCCCCGAGGCGGAGCTCGGAGACGGCGATCTCCATGGCGACGATGGAGCCGTCCTTGCGCTGTCCCTCGACCTCGAGCGTCCGGCCGATCACCTTTGGCGCGCCCCCGCCCAGGTACCGCTTGAGGCCGAGGAGGTGATGGTCCCGCCACCGCTCCGGCATGAGCATCGTCAGCGGCCGGCCGAGGACCTCGGAGGGCGGGTAGCCGAAGACGCGCGAGGCCGCGGCGTTCATGCTCTCGACGTTTCCCTCCTCGTTCATCGTGACGATCGCGTCGCGGGCGGAGTCGAGGATCCCTCGGACGCGCTCCGCGCTCAGGTGCAGGTCGGCCGTCATCCGGGCGGCGAGCGCGACGGCCCGGGACCTCCGGGTCACGAGCGACCACACGAGGACGGTCATCAGCGCCGAGAAGCCCAGCCCGATGAGGAGGATGAGCGACGCGACGCGGGGCGTCCCCTCCTGGAGCTTCCCCGCCGGGATGCCGACGTCCAGCGTCCAGCGCTGCCCCGCGAACTCGATCGCGGTCGTGCCCTCGAGCATCGCTTCGCCGGACGCGGCCGAGGCCTCCTGGGCGAAGATCTCGCAGTCCTTCGTGGCGTTTGGCCCGTCGTAGAGACGCAGCTTCCAGCCAGGCTCTTCCTCGTCGAGGATGGTCGTCATGAAGTCCCCAAGACGGACGGCGACCCCGACGCAGCCCTGGAAGGCGTCCCGGCGCTGCTCGAGCGTGCCCTGTGGGGCGTCATTCCGATAGACGGGGAGGCTCAGCATGACCGCCATCTGCCGGGCAGGCTCCTGCTCGAGCCGGATCCCCTGCGACATGGCGACCTCGCCGGTGTCCCGGGCTCGGAGCACGGCCTCCGCCGAGGGGGGCTTCGTGGAGAGGTCGTACCCTACGACGGCGGCGTTGCGCGACCGCGGCTCCGCAAACGTGACGACGATCCACGCATCCGTGTCGCCCTGCGGACGGACCTGGAAGTCGGGCGCCCCGTCGGCCCGCGTCGCGGCGAGCCAGGCCTCTCGGTCGGCCCTTGGCACCCACGCGACGTAGGCGAAGTTGTAGACGTCCGGCCAGTTCTCCGGGAGCTGCATCCGGTTGACGAAGTGGTACCACTCGTCCCGCTCGACGGCCTTGCTGGCGGCAAAGAGGCCCTGTGCGCCGCTGAGCAGCCCGTGCAGCGTCGAGAGGCGCCGTCGGACCTCGGATTCAAGGTGATCGACGCGGCTCTGCAGGGCAGCGAGGCGGCGCTCCCGCTCCACGTCCATCGCTTGCAGCCAGGCGGCGACCGTGGCCGCGAGCGTGATGAACGCGACGGCCCAGACGGGGGCGTGGGTGAACCGGCGAGCGGAGGGCATGTTGCCGCCGATTCTAGGCCCCGGCGGGCGCCCGTGCAAGCCGTCACTTTCCCTGGGCTTGTGCGTCCTTGCGGAGCTTCTGCACGGCGTCGGTGACGGGCTTAAGGTCGACGGGCGCCTCCGGCGGACCGAGGAGCGCGACGAGGTCCCGGCAGAGCTTCGTCACGATGCCGAAGTAAGTCTCGGGCAGCTCGGAGGAGAGCTTCGCGGGGAGCTGCACGAACGCAAGCCGCGCGTCGGCGGCCTCCTTCGCCCACGTCTCCTTCGAGAACGACGGGTCCTGCTTCGCCGCGAGGGCGCGCAGGTCCGCGAGGCGCTTCACGCGGGCGTCGACCTCGTCCAGGACGGACAGGACCAGGTCGGGACGGGCGATGAGCGAGATCTGGAGAAAGTCGAGACGCTCCCAGTATTTCGCCTCGAACATCTTCCCCGCGTGGGCGACGCGCTCCTCCGGAGGCCGCTCCGCCTTCGGCGCGGCGAGGACCTCGCGGTAGAAGTCGGCCAGCTCGCCGAGGCCTTCAAGCATCGCCTCGAGGTACCGCTTCCCGTACGACTCGCGCCAGTAGATGTCCTGGAGGATGCGGCGGTCGTTGGCCTCGATGAGGAGCGTGCGACGGGCGTCCCACTCCTTCCGCCAGTCGTCCCACGCGGCCAGGTCGGGGGCGGCCTCGGACGTGTAGAACTCCTTGAACCAGCCCTCCAGCTCCTCGAAGAGGGAGCGCGTCCCGGTGAAATCGGCGACCACGGAATTGTCGGCCTCCAGCCGCTCGCGATCGAGGTCGGCGGGCGTGCCGAAGCTGAAGTGGACCTCCTTTGCGACCGGCTCGGCGACCTCGATCCCGCGCTTGTCGAGGTCGAGGAGGACGTTGTTCTGCTGTCGCGCGGGGTCGAACGTGGCGCGGGCCATGTAGGTCATCGAGTAGGGGGCGTGAGGCATGCGTCCGATGGCCGCCTCGAAGGCCCCGCCGATCGCGGTCGCCTTGCCGTCTTCGACGGGGTCCTCGTACTTCCACGTCTCGCCGTCGGGGTAGGTGATCTCCCGGGGGAGCATGACTTCGAGCTCGATCGTGGCGCCGTCGGCGAGGAGGGTCTTCCCCTCCACGACGAAGGACCACGCCCCGTCGCGCTCCTCGGCGCGGGCCTGGAGGGAGAACAGATCCTCGGCGTGTACGGAGCAGGCAAGGACGAGAAGGAGTGCGTGCTTCATTCCGATGGTGTCGTGGTCCCCATGCGATGTCGAACGGATGTCGTGCGCCAGGGTTCGGAATCTACCAGCCGTATCACTTGCACGCAAGAGGCTCACCGCAAGCGGGGCGGTGGTCTTTCAACACGAAGACACGGAGACACGAAGGGGACCTCGACGGGATCTGTCGCATCGCCCGTCATCGCGGCCGAGGCGTGAGCGCCTCCTGCCAGCGCGGGTCGTCGTGGAGGGACGCGAAATCGGGGTCGTTGCGCAGCATCGTCGGGTCGGTCCAGCCGAGGTCCGAGGCCGCACGCAGCCGCGCGAACGCCTTGTCTCGCCAGGAGGCCGCCTCCTCCGCGGTCAGCTCCCGCGCGGCCGCCTCGGGGGCGTCCTTGCCCGTGGAGAGCAGGGCGTAGACGCAGGCGAGGTTGTAGTTCAGCTCCATCAGGAACTCGTAGTAGAGCTGCTGCTTCGCCTCTTCCGGCGTGATCGCCGCCAGCGCCTCCTCGTACTTCGCGCGCGCCGCGACGTACTCCCGCGCCTGGATGTGGTCGGAGCCCTCCTTGATCAGCTTCGCCCACTTCGGGGCCGGGCGGTTCGCCGCCTCCTTCATCGAGCGGACCCGCGCCAGCCCCTGAACGAGCATCGGGTCGTCGGGGGCGATCTTCAGCCCCGCCTCGTAGTCCTCCACCGACTCGTCGAACCGCCCGAGCTGCTCGAGGAGCATCGCCCGGTTCGCGTAGCCGTGGTACAGCCGGGGCTCCGTTTCGATGGCCGTCGTGAAGTCCTCGTACGCCGCCTCCCAGAACTCCCGCGGGTCTTGCCCGTGAGGCACCATCCAGTCGGCGATGCTCGCGCGCGCCACGCCGCGCCCGACCCAGGCGTCCGCCTGCCCCGGGCGCGCCGTGATCACGTCCGTGAAGGCGTCGATCCCCGCCTGGAGCGTCTCGAGCGGGTCGCGCCCGGCCCTCGACATCGCGTGCCCCAGCCCGAGGCACGTGTTCCCCAGCGCGCCGTAGGCATCGACGAACATCGGGTCGCTCTGGATCGCCTCCTCCAGGTCCTTCCGCGCCTGTTCGTACGGCTCCCACGGCTCCCTTCCGGCCATCTCGAGGATCTGGCCCTGCGCCCCGAGCGCGATGGCCCGGTTCAGGTGCGCCACGGGGTCTCGCGGCGACAGCGCGATCGCGTCGCCGAAGTCGCGCACCGCCGACTCGTAGCACGGCGAGGGGTCCTCCCCGCGGGTCTGCTTCGCGCGCGCCATCGCGAGGTACGCCGTGCCGCGCGCGAGGTTCCCATAGTAGTAGCCCGGCATGAGGCGCATCGCCTCGTCGAAGTCCGCGATCGAGGCCGGGTAGATGGCGCGGGCGTCCTTCCCCGCGACCTGCATCTCGTCCGCCTTGGCCGCGCGGATCAGCCCGCGGAAGTAGTAGGCCTCCGGCGAGCCCGGCCTCGCCTCGATCACCCGCTCCAGGTCCTCGATCGCGTCGTCGAACTTCTTCAGCAGGTAGCGGACCTTCCCGCGCGCCAGGAGGATGTCGCTGCGGAAGCCGCCGAGCGCCGCCGTGCCCAGGAGCGCCGTGTAGGCCGCCTCGGACTCCGCGTACGCCCCCGCCTGCATCTGCTGGACCGCCGCGATCGCCCCGCGGAACTCGCCCGCCATCCCCTCGCCCCAGATGCGGGCTCGGGAGGCGGACTGGAGGAGGGCCTCCATCTTGACCCGCAGCTCGCGGAGCTGGGGGCGCTCCGGGGGCGCCTCGCCGATGATCAGCCCGAACGGACCGAGCGAGAGGCCGGGCAGCTCCTGCCACGAGAGGTACCGCGAGAGGAAGACGAGGGCCTCCATGAGGTCGCCGTAGGGGAGGTCGGGGTCGAGCGTGCGGGCTCGGGCCATCCAGTCGACCCCCTCGGTCTCACGTCCCGCGAGCCGCCGGGCCCACCCGGCGAGGGCGTACATCGTGGACTGGCTCGTCGGGTCGTCGGGTGTCTCCCGCATGAAGGCGTCGACGCCGCCCCAGCGCTCCTCGCCGCGGCGGCGCCGCTCGTCGGGGGCGAGGCGCGCGTCGTAGTAGTCGCGCTCCATCTCCGCGAGCAGGGGGAGGAGCATGACCCAGCGCGCGAGGACGGCCTGGGCGAGGCCGGCCTTCCTGAGCGACTCCTTCGCGCGGGCCTCCTCCACCCGGGCTCGGTTCCGCCTCTCCTCGAGCGCCGCGTCCCGCGCCTTGACCTGTCCGTCGGCCCACGCGAACCCCTCCTGGGCCTCCTTGGAGTCGGGGAGGAGGGCGCGGAGGCTCTGGAAGGCGTCACGGGCGTCGTCGATGCGGCCCTCGACGCGGGCGCGGCGGCCGGTGTCGAACAGGGAGGCGACCTCGCGATCGCGCGTCGCGCGCGAGTGGAGGACGAGGCCGATCGCGCCGGCGACGAGGAGGACGGAGATCGCCGCGGGGAGGAGGACTCGCCGACGTCGGACGGCCCGCCACAGGAGGCGCGACACGGCGGAGGCGGGACGGGCGAGGATCGGCTCGCCGGCGAGGTAGCGGTCGATGTCGTCGCACATCGCGCGCGCGGAGGCGTAGCGGCGCGCGGGGTCCTTCTCGATGGCCTTGAGGCAGATCGTCTCGATGTCGGCGGGGACCGAGGGGTTCAGGCGGCCCGGCCGCTCGGGCTCCTGGCCGACGACGGCGGTCCAGACCTCGAAGGGGTTGGCGCCGCCGAAGGGGGGGCGGCCGGCGAGCATCTCGTACAGCGTCGCCCCGAGGCCGTAGACGTCGGTGGCGGGGCCGAGGAGGGCGCGGTTCCCCGAGGCCTGCTCGGGGGACATGTAGGAGACGGTGCCGAGGACCTCCCCCTCCTGGCTGACATTGCGGGGCTCGTGGTCGTCCCGGGCGATGCCGAAGTCGGTGACGAGCGGCGTGCCGTCGGGGGCGAGGAGGACGTTGGAGGGCTTCAGGTCGCGGTGGACGATCCCGGCCTCGTGGGCGACCTGGAGGCCGAGGGCGATGCCTCGCGCGATTCGGGCGGCCTCTCGGGGGTCGACGGGGCCCGCGCGGAGGCGGCGGTCGAGCGGGTCGCCTTCCACCAGGTCCATCGCTATATAGTAGAGGGAGCCCTCCTGTCCCGCGTCATGGACCTGGACGATGTGGGGGTGTTTTCCGATGCGGGCGACGGCGCGGGCCTCGCGGAGGAAGCGCTCGACGGTCGACGCGGGGGTCTGGAGCGTGGGCTGGATGATCTTGAGGGCGAAGGCGCGCTCGAGCCCCTCGTGCCACGCCTTGAAGACGAAGCCCATCCCTCCGCGGCCGATCCGCTCCTGGACGCGGTAGCGTCCGATGCGGGCCTGGTCGAGGAGCGGGGCGGGGGTCGGGGGGGAGGCGACGGTCGCGGCGGGAGGCATGCCGGACCCGATGGTGGCATCGGTGGGGGCCGGCCCGCAAGCGGGCGCCCCCCGAGCGATGGTCGCGTCGGTCGGCGCGGCGCGCGGCACCGGACCCGGCCCGCGATCGGGCTCCCCCTCGTTCATGCCGTCCCTCCGTGCCCAGGTGCCGCGATTCTACCTCGCCCTTTCCCTCCGGCGCCAGGGGGTCACTTCGCGAGCTTCAGGACCTCTTCCCACCGAGGGTCGGAGCGCAGCGGGGCGAGCAGGGAGTCCGTTTCAATGGAGTTGCGACGCAGCCCCGCGTCCACGGCGGCGCGAAGGTGGCGGAAGGCCGCCTCCAGGTCGTCCCCTGCCGCGCCCTTGGAGCAGTGGGCGCAGATCCGCGCGAGGTAGGTGTGGGCCTGGGCCCGCTGGGCGGCCGTGCCTCCCGCCGCGAGCGACGCCTCCAGGTCCTCGATCGCCCCTCTCAGGTCCTCCAGGGCCCCCCGTCCCAGGCCGCGGTAGTAGAGGCCCGCGGCGTCTCCGGGCTGGAGGGCCAGGATTGCCTCCGCGTCCTCGATCGCCCCCTTGGAGTCCCCGAGGTGGACGCGCACGTCCGCGCGGATGGCACGGAGACGGGCGTCGCGGGCGTCTACGGCCACCGCGGCGTCGAGGTCCTCGATCGCCCCGGCCTCGTCGCCGAGCGCGCGAAGGATGAGCGCCCGCGCCGTGAGCGCGGTCAACCGCGTCGGATCGATCGCGAGCGCCGCATCGAAGTCCGTCTTCGCCTCGGCGTTCCTGCCCCTCGCCGCCAGGAGCATCCCTCGCATCTCCAGCGTGTCAGGCCGCCTCGGGTCCGACGCAAGGGCCGCGTCCAGGTCGGACAGCGCCCCGTCCCCGTTTCCCTGGCCCTCGCGGATCGACGCGCGCACCATCAGCGCCTCGACGTTCCGGGGATCCTCCGCCAGGACCGCGTCCAGCGTCGAGGCGGCCCTCTCCGGGTTACGGGACATGCCGAGCATCTTCGCGAGCAGGATCCGGTACCCCGCATCGCGCGGCGCGAGACGGACGGCCTCCTCGACGTCCGAGAGCCCTCCCTCTCGCTCGCCAAGCCCGAACCGTGCGGAGCCGCGATTGGCCCACGACATCGCGAACAGGGGATCGGCCTCGATCGCGCGCGAGAACTCCTCGACGGCGCCGCTCAGCTCTCCGACCCTCGCCCGTACGTCTCCCAAGGCGATCAGCGCCTCCACGAAGCGCGGCTTGACCTCGATCGCCATCTCGAAGTCCCTGACCGCCGCGGCGCGATCGCCCCTCTCGAGGTGCCAGTACCCTCGGGCATACAAGGCGAGGGGGAACTTGGGCCGCATCCCGATCGCCTTGTCGTACAGCTCCCCTTCCTTCCGCGCCTCGCCGATCTCCAGGGCGCTCAGGAACAGGAAGGTCTCGCTCCCTTCCATCCCCGCGAATGCGGCGAGCCCCCGTTCACAGGCCTCGACGAAACGGGCTCGATCGTTCGTCACGTACGCCTGCATCACGTGGCACTCCTCGAGCACCAGCTCCTCCTCGCGGAGGGGCGTCCGGTTCCGCGCCTTCCCCGCCTCGTGCAGGTCGGCCTCCGCCTCCTCGAGGAGCCCTCGAGTCCGCGCCTCGGCCTCCTGGCTCTTCGTGGCGGTCGCCACCTGCTTGAGGGCGAACGCCTGCATGAGCCGGAGTCGCGCCCGGGCGAGTCGCGAGGGGTAGAACTCCGGGTCGAGCGAGATCGCCGTCTTCCAGCAGGCCTCCGCACGGTCGTCCCAGCCGAGCACGTCCCAGGCCCGGCCCATCAGGTGGTGCCCGAGGGCGAGGGAGGGCTCCTTGTCGATCGCCTGCTGGAGGAGCCCCTGCGCGACGCCGACCCGGGCCTGGAGGTCCGCGTAGCTCGCGTGCTCGTCGTACAGGGCGCGCGCCGCCAGGTCGAGGACCGGGCGCCCCGCCTCGAGGAGCTGGAGGGCCTCGCGCCGGGCGTCCGCGAGACGCTGGTCGACGTCCTGGATGCGCGCCTTGACGCGGTCGATGCCGCGGAGGGCGTCGAGGTTCTCCGCGTCGACCCCGAGGACGCGCGCGAAGGCGTCCCGCGCGTCGGCGTAGTGGCGTTTCGCGGCCTCGCCGTCCGCCCGGGCGGCGGACTCCTCGGCCCGACCGGCCGCGGAGAGGTCCGCGGCGATCACCCTGGAGCGGCGCACGCCGCCGGCGACCCCGAGGGCGATCGCCACGACGGCGACGAGGACCGCGACGACCGCGGCGATCGCGGCGGGGCGGTTCCGCGCGAGGCGGCGGGCGAGGCGCCTGAGCGGCGAGACGGGCCGCGCGACGATCGGCTCCCCGTCGAGGAACCTCGCGAGGTCCGCGGCGAACTCGTGCATCGTGGCGTACCGCCTCGCGGGGTCCTTCTCGAGGGCCTTCAGACAGATCGCCTCGAGGTCGCGGTGGACCCCCGCGTTGAGCGCGGTCGGCGGAATGGGGTCCATCTCGATGACGCGGTTGAGCTGGTCGCGGAGCGCGGGGGCGTCGAAGGGGCGCTTGCCGACGAGCGCCTGGTAGAGGAGGACGCCGAGCGAGAACTGGTCGGTGGGCGGCCCCACGAGGTCGGTTCGCCCCAACGCCTGCTCGGGGCTCATGTAGCTCGGCGTCCCGACGATCTGTCCCGAGAGCGTGAGCGGGGCGGTGTCGGAGTCGCCGTGGACCTCCTTGGCGAGGCCGAAGTCGGTGACGCGCGTGCGGCCATCCGCGTCGAGGAGGACGTTGCCGGGCTTCACGTCGCGATGGATGACCCCCTGGTCGTGGGCGTAGGCGAGGGCGTCGGCGATCCCCTTGACCCACGCGACGCGCCGTGCGGGCGGGGAGGGCTCGCGGATCGCCTCCTCGAGCGACCGCCCCTCGATGAACTCGCTCGTGTAGTAGGGGGAGCCCTCGTGCTCGCCGACGTCGTGGACGGCGACGATGTTCGGATGGGAGAGCTTCGCGGCGAGGCGGGCCTCGCGGAGGAAGCGATCGACCTGGGAGCGGTCCCGCGCGGCGTCGCCGGCGATCTGCTTGAGGGCGACGACGCGCTCGAGCTGCGTGTCCCAGGCCTTCCAGACGATCCCCATGCCTCCGCGCCCGAGCTCCCCGAGGAGCCGGTATCGGCCGAAGGGGCGGCCCTCGATGGCGCGCGCGTCGGCGGAGGGGGAAGAGGGCAGGGTGGGAGTGGAGATCGGCCCCCCGGTCGGCGGAGAGACGCGGACCGTGAGGTCCTGCGAGCTCTCACCGCGGATCTGGGTCGCCTCGCCGGCGGGCGGGGTCGGCAGGTTGGGCGCGTCCGTGGTGCTCACGAGGGGCCATGATAGGGCGGCGCGCCGCGCGAGATCCAGATCCCTGATCCCGGATTCCAGCGCGGGCGTTGCCCGCAACCCACAGGCGAACGATGTCCGGGCCGTGTATTCACCACAGAGTTACGGAGGACACGGAGG
>CAZYRM010000145.1:0-15508 GCA_964649705.1 uncultured Planctomycetia bacterium | reverse complement strand
GAGACGGCGGAGCACATCGCGAAGGACGAGGAGAGGGATATTGAGGAGATCGAGAGGCTGCTCACCAAGACGAAGAAGTAGAGGAGGAGAATTCTCAATTCTCAATGCGCAATTCTCAACGAAGGCCCAACGCCGGAAGCCTCAAGGGGCTCGATGTTGGCGGGTGGGGCTTCCGGGATTGAGACTCTGTTGAAGAATGCGAGGTTGAGAAATGGGTCTTCTCACCACTGCACTCGTACTCGCCCTCGCCGCAGATCCGACCGCTTGGGACTTTCGGGATGGGAGCGCCCACGGCTGGAAGGCGCTCAACCAGATAGAACAGTGGAAGCCCTCCGCCGACGGCCTCCGTTTCCACTCCCGCGGCGAGGACCCCTACCTCGAGTCCCCGTCGTTCGAGCACGCCGCGTCGCCGTACGATGAGCTGGAGGTCGAACTCTCCGTCTCGACGGGCGGCGCCGCCCAGGTCTTCTGGAAGGTCGCCGACGGCGCCTGGTACGCCGAGGAGCGAAGCCTCCCCTTCCGTGTGGATCGGGCCGGTGAGGTAGTCACCGTCCGCCTCCCCGTCGGCGAGCATCCCGCTTGGGCGGGAAAGGTCCTCCAGATCCGCCTGGATCCCTGCGTCCAGGCCGCCGACGTCTGCCTCGTTGCGGTCCGGGTCTTTCGAACGCCCCCGCCTGCCGTCATCGGCCGCTGGAGCGCCTCGCGCGTGGCGCGCGACGACTTCCGCGTCCGCCTCGAGGCGACGGCGACAGAATCCTTCAATCCGACCGCCGGCGGGCCTGCTGCCTCGCTCCGAGGACCGCACGCGGCTCACGACGAGCATGGAGGTGACGACCGCGAGTTGCGCCTGTCCAAGTGCGGCGATCGGGCCTCGACCGAGTGGTCCGTCCACCTTCCTGCCGAGGGGGTCTTCTGCATGGTGGGGCGGGTGGGGAGCGAGACCTGCCTGATCCCCCTCGCGGTCCCGCCGGAGACCCCCAGCTTTCCGTCCGCGGTCGGCGCTCACGGCAAGCACGGGGCCTATCTCGCCTCACACGAGGGGGCCCTTCTGCTGCAGGGCTGCGGGTTCTTCCTCTATGCGAGGTCCGGAGAGGAGTGGAGGCTCGCCGGATCAGGCGACTTCGGGCTCGCCACGCTCCTGGAAAGCGGGGAGCCGGATTTGGGGGCTTCGGGGACCTGGGAGGCCAAGGGCGATCACCTCCGCGGAACTGTCTCACGAGTGGGCTTGTTGGTGGATGTCGAAGTCCGCACCAGCGAAGCGGGGTTCGACGTCCGTGTCGTCCAGCGGCCGATCCGCCCGATCTCATACACTGGAACGGTCCCCGGCCGCCACCTCTCGCTGGCCCGCTATCGCGCGGGGGACGGCTCATTCGGCTTCAAGCAGGTCGGCGCCCTCCTCCCGGGGCTGGAGTACCTCGGGCCAGGGGAGGGATCCTCCTCGACGCTGGACTGCGAGGGGCCTGAGCACGTCCGCCTTGCGCCCGATCGCGTCAAAGTGACCGCGCCGTTGATGGCCGTGGTGGGCGGCGGAACAGTGTCCGGCGTGATGTGGGACGCGGCCGCGCCCCTCACCCCCCTCTTCGACGTCCCCAACCGAGGCGAGGGAAGGGAGGGCTCGCTGATCGGTCTCTTCTACCCCCCTGTGCCCGAGGGGACTCCCGAGAACCGGCTGCGGGCCCTCACGCCGTTCCCACATACCTCGTGGAGCGGCAAGGAGTTCTCGTTCACGCTGTTCGCTCTCCCCGGCGACGATGTCACCGCCGCCGTGCGGCACTTCGTCGAACACCGCGGCCTCCCGGAGCTGCCGAAGGCGCCGAGGGCGAGCACGGAGCAGGCCGCGCTGTCGCTCGCGGCCTTCCTGGACGGCCAGCTCTACGACGACGCCGTGAAGGGCTGGGGGCACTGCCAGGAGCCGAGCTGGGGGCGCTCCCCCGCCGCGGACGTCTGCTACCTCCTCGACCTCTATGCGGACGATGCGAAGGCCGACCTCGCCGAGCGGCTGCGAAAGCGCTCCGCCGAGGTCCTCGATCGCATCCCTCCCGCTCAGCGCCTCCTATCGGGGATCTCGCACGTCCGCCCCGAGGCCGTCACGCTGCGCCTGGGGGGCACCGCGGAGGCCCTCGGCGGGCTCAAGGCGGCCGCGGACGCCGCCGTCGCGGAGATGCGCGACGACGGCTCGTGGAAGTACGAGGGGAAGTACGCGCGAGGCCACTCCTCCGACACCGCGCTCGGCATTTGCGCCCCTCGCGTCATCCAACTCCTCCGCTACGTCCGCCTCCAGGGGAGCTCGCCCCACCTGGAGGCCGCGAAGAAGGCCCTCGCCCGCCTCGACCGCTTCGACGTCCCCCGCGGGGCGCAGACATGGGAGGTCCCCCTCCACACCCCCGACATCCTCGCCTCCGCGCAGGCCGTGGAGGCCTTCGTGCTCGCGTACGAGCTGACCGAGGACCGAGCGTGCCTCGAGTCCGCGATCCGCTGGGCCTGGACCGGCGTGCCCTTTGTCTACCTCTGGGGCGACCTCCCCGTGATGCGCTACGCGACGATCCCGGTCTTCGGCGCGACGAACTGGCAGGCCCCCGTCTGGTTCGGGACCCCCGTCCAGTGGTGCGGGCTCGTCTACGCCTGGAGCCTCTATCGCCTCGCGCCGCACGTGCCCGACGGCCCTTGGGAGAAGCTCGCGGACGGGATCACGATCTCGGGGATGCAGCAGCAGTACCCCGACGGCGCGAAGGCGGGCTGCTTCCCCGACGTCTTCTACCTTCGTGCGCAGCAGCGCGCGGGGCCGACGATCAACCCCGCCCCCCTCCTCGTGCTCCAGGCCTTCCTGGAGGGCAGGAACCCCGACCTTGCGCAGACGCGCGTCGGGGCGTTGCGCGTGGTCCACCTCCCTGGCCTGACGGACGTCGTCCAGGACGTCGGCAAGCTCTCCTTCACCCTCCCCGAAGGCAGCCGCGCCCAGGAGGTGGTTGTCGTGGGCGCGATGCTCCAGCACGTCGAGGGGTCCGTGCGCCAGGTCCACGAGGGCGGCTCGACAGTGAGCGTCCTCTCCATCCCCGGCCCCGGCCGCTACGAGTTCTCCCTCATCCACTGAACTCTCGGACGCCCACTTCACACCTCGACACTTTAGGCTTCGTTGAGAATTGCACATTGAGAATTGAGAATTCCAGGCCTAGAATGTCGCACCTACGCAGGAACGCCCCATGTCCCAGCCCTTCGTCCTGCCCGGCCTCGGCCCGGCAGTGACCCTGGAGGAGTCCTACGCCCAGTGCGAGCGTCTCGCGACGTCGCACTACGAGAACTTCTCGGTCGGTTCCTGGCTCCTTCCCAAGGCCGTCCGCAGGCACGTCTACGCGATGTACGCCTACAGCCGCTACGTCGACGACCTCGGCGACGAGGTCGACGGGCCGAACCGCCTGACGTACCTCTACAACCTCGAGCAGGACGTCCGGCGGATGTACGACGGCACGCCGCTCCACCCGATGATGCTCGCCATCCAGGACACCGCGCAGAGGTGCCAGATCCCGCCCGAGCCGTTCCTCAAGCTGATCCACGCCAACCGCATGGACCAGGAGAAGACGCGGTTCGAGACGTACGACGAGCTGGCCTTCTACTGTGATCACAGCGCCAACCCGTGCGGCAGGCTCTTCCTCTACTGCAGCGGCTACCGCGACCCCGAGCTCCAGCGGCTCTCCGACTTCACCTGCACGGCGCTCCAGCTCACGAACTTCTGGCAGGACGTCGCGATCGACTGGGGAAAGGGGCGCGTCTACCTGCCCCAGGAGGACCTCAGGCGCTTCGGCTACCGCGAGGAGGACATCGCGGCGCAGGTCGTGAACCCCGCGTTCGTGGAGCTGATGAAGTTCGAGATCGCGCGGACGCGGGAGATCTTCGCCAACGGCCTCGCGCTCGTCGACCGCCTGGAGGGGCAGGTGCGGATGGACGTGAGGCTCTTCACGCGCGGCGGGTCGGCCCTCCTCGACGGGATCGAGGCGAACGGGTACGACGTCTACCGCCGCCGGCCGACGGTGTCGAAGGGGAAGAAGGTCCGCCTGATGCTCGGCGAGACGTTCCGACTCCTCCTGGGGATGTAGGATGCCCATCGCGGTCGAACAGGCGTACGAGCACTGCACGCGGGTGACGCGCGAGCGCGCGAAGAACTTCGCGTACGGGCTCCTGCTCCTCCCGAAGGAGGCCCGCGGGGCGATGTGCGCCGTGTACGCCTTCTGCCGCGCCTGCGACGACGCCGTCGACGAGCCGGAGACGCCCGAGCGGAAGCGCGAGGCGCTCGACGCGCTGAGGGTGCAGCTCGTGGACGCGCTCGCTGGCCGACCCGAGGGGCCGATCTTCGCCGCGCTCATGGACGCGAAGGGGCGCTACGGAATCCCGTCGGAGTACTTCCACGGCCACCTCGAGGCCTTCCGGATGGACATGGAGCGGACGCGCTACGCGAGCTTCGAGGAGCTTCGCGAGTACTGCCACGGCGTGGCCTCGCTCGTAGGCCTCATGTGCCTCCACATCTTCGGCTTCTCGTCGCCCGAGGCGAAGGGGCCGGCGGAGGACCTCGGCATCGCGATGCAGCTCGTGAACATCATCCGCGACGTCAAGGAGGACGCCGATCGCGGGCGGATCTACCTGCCGCAGGACGAGCTGGCGCAGGCCGGCGTCTCCGAGGACCAGGTGCTCGGCGGCGAGTCGACCGAGGCGTTTCGCTCGCTGATGAAGCGCCAGACCGAGCGCGCCCGCGATTTCTTCGAGCGGAGCCGCGCGCTCTACGGATACCTCCCGCGGGCCTCCCGCAAGTACCCGCGGTTCCTGCACGCGATCTACGGCCGCACGCTCGACGCGATCGAGCGGGAGGGGTTCCCCGTCCTGGAGCGGCGCGTGGAGCTGTCGAAGCTCCAGAAGGTCCGCGTCGCGCTGGCGGTCTGGCTCGGGTCGCTCTGGCAGCGCCAGCCTGCTGGCCTGAACGGGAAGGCGTAGCGATGGAGGTCGCCGTCGTCGGGGGCGGCCTGGCGGGCGTCGCGGCCGCCTGCTCGCTCGCCGAGCGGGGCGCGCGCGTGACGCTCCTCGAGCAGCGCCCGTTCGTGGGCGGGAGGGTCTACTCGTTCCGCGACCGCGTCACCGGGGACGAGTGCGACAACGGGCAGCACGTCTTCCTCGGATGCTGCACGGAGTTCCTGGCGTTCCTGCGCCGCCTCGGCGTCGAGGACCGGGTCTTCCTCCAGGGCCGGATGCGCGCGACGTACCTCCTGCCCGGCGGGGAGGAGTCGACGCTCGCGGCGTGGCCGTTCCCCGCCCCGTTCCACATCCTCGGGCCGTTCCTCAGGCTCGGACACCTGTCGATGGGAGACAAGATCGGGATCCTCAGGGGGCTGCGCCGGATCCGGAAGATCGGCCCCGAGGAGCGCCGCGCGCTCGACTCGAGGACCTTCCAGTCATGGCTGGAGGAGCACGGCCAGACGCCGACGGCGATCTCGCGCTTCTGGAACCACTTCGTGGTCTCGACGCTGAACGAGGAGGCCTCTCGGGTCAGCGCGGCGCTGGCGATCCAGGTGTATCAGGACGGGCTGATGCGCGGGTCGACCGACGCGAACATCGGCTTTGCGCGGGTCGGGTTGTCGAGCGTGTTCGCGGAGGCGGCTCAGCGGTACGTAGAGGCGCGGGGAGGGACCTTTCGCTTCGGCGAGCGCGTCGTCGACGTCCGGGTCGAGGGGGATCGCGTGGCGGGCCTCCGCATGGCCTCGGGGCGCGCCGTGGCGGCGGAGGCGTACGTCGTCGCGCTGCCGTTCCACGAGGTGCCGCGCGTGCTGCCGGAGCCCTGGCGTTCGAGTGACCCGTTCCGCCACGCGGCGGCGCTGGCGCCCTCCCCCATCTTGAACGTTCACCTCTGGCTGGACCGGGACGTGCTGGAGCACGAGTTCGTGGGGCTGCTCGACGGGCCGCTCCACTGGGTCTTCAACAAGTCGCGGATCCTGCGCGGAAGCGGCGGGTCTTACCTGAGCGTGACGATCAGCGCCGCGCGCGAGTGGAGCGCCCTGTCGCAGGAAGAGGTCGTTCGGAGGACGCTGGAGGAACTGCGTCGCTACCTGCCCGCGGCGCGGGAGGCCCAGGTGCGGCACTCGGTGGTGGTCAAGGAGTCGGCCGCGACGTTCTCCGCGGTCCCCGGGACGGCGGCGCTCCGACCTACGGCGAGGACGCCGATCGCAAACCTGTTCCTGGCTGGGGCCTGGACGGACACAGGCTGGCCCGCGACGATGGAGGGGGCCGTGCGAAGCGGCGTGGCGGCGGCGAGGGCCGTGCTCGGCTAGCGGCGCGGCTCCGCGGCCCGCTCCATGCGGCGGTCGAGGCTGTGGAGGACCTGGTCGCCCGCCTCGGGGAGGCTCGGGAGCGAGGTCCACTCAACCTCCTGCCCCTCGACGCGCTTGACGACGGAGCGCCTCACGGTGACGCGCGTCCCGCCCTCTCGCTGGGGGCTGATCCACACGCGGGAGCGGATCCACGATCGATCCGGCCTCTCCGCAGAGGCGGACCGTACGAGTCCCCCGTCGGCGCGGTCCTCCTCGATCTTCTCTCCGAGCCCCTGGAGGGCCTCCACGACGGCCTCGTGAGCGCGGATCGCGTCCGCCCGGTAGAGCGCCGTGCGCGTCGCCCCCGCGGGCTCCGGCTGGGCGGGCGGCCTCGGCGCCGCGCCATTGCAGCCCAGGGCGCCGACGGCTAACGCGGCGCAGACGATGCGGATCACGAGGTCCACGATCCTCCTCCCAGGCGCGCCGCGAGCCACTCCTTCCAGCGCGCGACGGCGAGGGCGCGCTCCTCTGCGGGGGCCTCCGAGTCGTAGTCGAAGTCCTTGTGCGTGATTCCGTACAGCGCCCCCGAGGCCTCGTAGCGGACCTCCTCCTCGGGGTCGTCGAGGAGCGAGACGAGGCAGGGAAGAAGCGTGTGGGACTCGAGTCGCCCTGCGGCGAGGCAGAAGTTTCGCCTCACGGCGGGTGAGGGGTCCCAGGCCAGCTCGATGACGTCCTCGAGCGCCTGCCGGGCCCCGGCGGCCTTCTGGGCGAAGGCGTCGTGGACGAGTTCTTCGGCGTGGCCCCGGAGCCCCTGCTTCCGGAGAAAGTCGACGACGACCGGTTTGAAGACCCTGCAGAGCGGCCAGATCAGGTCCTCACGGCCCGCGCGGATCGCACGCTCGAGAGCGCTGCCGATCTGGGGCGCGTTCGGCGTAGGGGAAGCCTCGAGCCAGGAGAGTACCGCCTTCGACAGCTTCTCTTCATCCGAGAAGAGGTCGTCGGACCAACTTGTGGGGTTGGACTCCCAGGATGAGAGCCGATCGGCGGGCGGAGGCTCCGACACGGCCTCCACCACCTCCTGGTGGCGTTTGAAGCCCAAACTGAGGCTCGATAGGTCCTCAGTCCACTCCATGAGCTGTGGCGCGCGCTTCTCGATCGCCTCGACGGCCCGTGGCACGTCCTGCTCGGCGAGCTCCACGAGGACGGCCCGCTTCGGCACGAGGGAGGCGCCCTCGGTGAGGAGGTCGACCACCTTCACGCCCAGGACGGCGATCCCCGCCTCCTCCAGGTGGGTCCGGATGCCTTCGGCGTTCCCCAGGTTCCTTGCGTAGAGCCCGTGCTTCATCGTCCCCCCTCTCCCTTGGCCACGGCGGGCTCCTCGGACACAGGGCCGCCGCAATACTGGCACTTCGCGCGGCGCGGCGGGGATGGCCGCGTGCAGGCCATGCAGCGGTAGCGCACGCCGCGCTCGTCGGCGACGTGTGGGACCGGGATTCCGATCGGGACGTCGAGGAGCCGCTTTAACGCGACAACGAACCTGCGAGAGGCGTCCTCCTGGTCCCCGGCGGGGAGCAGGCTCACATCTCCCACGATCGTGCCCATGCGGTCGGTCAACTCCGACACCTCGCCGGCGAAAGCGGTGAGCTGCACCGCGTCCCCACCCGTCCTCATCGCGAGCGACACGGTGAACCACTCGACCTCGATAGGAAGGGAGCCCCACGCGCGATTGGCGGGCACCGGGTAGAACTCGTATTCAATGTGGTCGACTCCCTCGAATGGAATCTCGAGGACCGTGCCCTCCGACCACCATCCTCTGGTCTCGATGGTGACCGTTCTGCTCCTGCGGTCGACAACGATGCGCCGGTGGCTTGCCCACAACGTCAGTAGCTTCGCCAGGCGACTCGTCTCGCAGATCAGCGTTTCTTCGTCGCCATCGATCTGCGGCTTCAGGCTCAGCCAGGACGATGTGACCCGGATGACGCTCACGCGCGCCTCCTGATCGGGCCCCCTACTTCGGCCCGAGGACGTCGTCGACGCGGAGGGAAAAGTCGGGAAAGGCGAGCGGCGAGACGGTGTCGCCGCGGCGGTAGACCTTCTTCTCGCGGTAGCCTCGCCGGGACGGCTTGCGGTAGACCTCGATGCACTCGTCCCGGAGATTGACGATCCAGCTCTCAGCGATCCCAGTGGATGCATACAGGGGCATCTTCACGCGGCGGTCGAACTCTAGAGTCGAGTCGGAGACCTCGATCGCCAGGAGCGTGTCCTGCGGTCGAGGCGCCCGCTTTGCGTAATAGTCCGCGCGGTGCTTGAGTAGCGAGACGTCCGGTTGAGGCTCCTCGTGCTTCGCAAGCTCCACAGCGCCCTGGATTCGCACCTGGACGCGTCGCTCAGGGATGGTCGTGAATCGTCGGTTGAGGCGGTCGGTGCAGCCGCCATGCTCATTACCGACGGGCGGCAGCGTGAGAATCTCCCCGTGGATCAGCTCGACGCGGTCGTCCTCGCGGAGGATACCCGCGGGCACCAGCCTGTGGTACTCCTCGACTGTGAACAGGCGCTTACCGACCTGGGTGGGCATGGGTGGGCTCATGGTCTTCATGCCGGCAATCTAGCACACCACTCCACCCCGTGCAACCCGCCCTTCTGACACGACGCGCGGATGTTGTAGGGGCGTGCGGCGACGGCTAGAGTGCCCGCATGGCCGAGCTGACCGTACCCGACGTGATCCACCGCGTGCCGCCGCTCGTCGAGGAGGCGAGGCGGTTTCTGAAGCGTTGCAGGCGTACCACGAAGCCCCGCGTGACCGTGTGGCGCGGTCCGCGACGCGGTTTCGGGGCCGTCTATCCAGGCTCATTCGACCCCTGGACGCTTGCGCACGAGGCGATCCTGCGCGCGGCGATGCGGCGCGTGAAGGGCCCCGTGCTCGTCCTGCTCGACCTGGAGACGATCGACAAGCCCTCCCACGCCGCGCCGCTCGCCGAGCGGCTTGCGGTCCTCGCGCTCCACTTCGCGGAGGACCCGCGCGTCGCGATCGGCGTCTCGACGCACGGCCGATTCCTCGAGAAGGCCCGCGCGCTCGGGCGGGCGACGTTCGTCCTCGGCGAGGACACGCACGAGCGCGTCCTCGCCCCGCGGTATTACGAGGACCCCGAGCGCGAGCTCGCGGAGCTTGGTCGACGTGCCCGCTTCCTCGTCGCCCCGCGGGGAGGCCGCCGTCGCGGCGATCTCGCCCTCTCCCGCGTCGACCAGGCCCGCAGCGCCACGCTCGCTCGCCGGGCCTTCGCCGCGGGGCGGCTTCCGTGGGACCAACTCGCGCCCGACGTGCTGCTCGCCTGCTGGCAGCTCCGCCTGTACGGCGTGAAGCGGCTCATGCCCGTCTGGGTCGTGACCGCGTTCCTAGAAGATCAGGCCAAGCTCCTGTTAGTGAAACGCGGCCAGCGCGTCGGGACCTATCGAGGTGCCTGGTCCGGCGTGAGCGGGTATCTCGATTGGCCCGTCAAGTGGCTCCGAACGCTCGTCGACTGCGGACCCGGGGACTGGGCCCTCCGCCAGGTTCTGAAGGAGGTCCAGGAGGAGACGGGCATCGCCCCAAGGTCCCTTCGCCTCGTGAACGCCGGGCGCGAACTTGTCGCCACTGATCTTGCGCATCGACGCGATTGGAGGATCTGCCCGTTCCTGTTTCGAACGCCCCTTGGCGTCGTCCCGAAACTCGACTGGGAGAACACGGCCTGTGAGTGGTTTCGGCCGTGGGAGGTAAGCGAGTTGTCCACCGTGCCGAGGTTGATGGAAGCCCTCGAGCGCGCGTGCGGAGGATGGAGGGCCTGGTTCGCGCGCCATCTCGGCGAGCTGGCTCGAGATCGAATCGCAGGGGCGATTTCGATCGCGAGTCGGTTTCTGGACTTGGCCGCAGACGCCTGGGCGCTAGGCGCTCGGGGGCTCGTCGTCCCCGGAGCTCGCAGGTTGGAGAGCGCCCACCCCATGGCTCCGCTCGTGTGGCTGCGCACGCGCCTGCAGGTCGGACGGGCTCCCCTCGCCGTCCAGAGGGAATTGGGTGCCCAGTGCGGGGCGCTGCAGCGAAGTGCCCGGGCTCGTCTCGCGCGGGCTTGCGCGATTGCGACCTACGGCTTCAGCTCCACTGTTCTCGTCGCGCTCATTCGCTCGGGGAAAGCCGTCACCGTGCTCCCCGATCCCGACGGGCATGGAAGGCGACTCCACGCCAATCTGGTTGGGAACGGCGTCTCGAGCCGACTTGCCCGCCGTCCTCAGCGGGACGCCGTCATGGTGGTCGGCGCAGACTCAGTCCTCCCGGACGGCAGCATCATCAATGCGCGCGGGACGGCAAATGCGATTCGCGAGGCGGGGCTGCCCGTGGTCGTCCTCGCGCAGCGCTGCAAGTTCATCGACAAGACCCCTCCCCTGCGGCGTGGCTTCGAGCGCGTCCCCGCCGAGCTCCTGAAGGACGCGGAGTTCATCACCGGCTGATGGCCTGGTACGTCTACATCGTCGAGTGCCGCGACGGCACGCTCTACACGGGCGTCACCAACGACCTCGATGCGCGCGTCGCCGCGCACAACGACGGCCGTGGAGCCCGGTACACGCGGGCGCGCCGCCCCGTCCGCCTCCGCTGGTCCCACCGGACGCGGGGCCGTTCGTGGGCCCTCCGCAAAGAGTGCGCCATCAAGAAGTTGGGCCGCCGCGAGAAGAACCGCCTTGTCGCGGGCGAAATCCGGATTCCGTAGACGAATCCCGCGCCCCTCGGTGTGGAGGAGGCGGAGGGCGAATGACCACGGACATGAGAACGCAGGTCCAGGCGCTGTACCAGGAGCTTGGGCCCGCGCTCCTCCTGTACGCGAGGTCGATCGTCCCGGATGTGTCGTCCGCGGAGGATGCCCTCCACCAGGTGTTCCTGAAGCTCCTCTCCGGCGAGGCCGCCATGCCCGAAGACCCCCGCCCCTACCTCTATCGCTCGGTGCGGAACGCCGCGCTGAACGCGAGACGGGGCGAGGTCCGCGAGCGGGCCCGCAGCGCGGGCCTTGCTGAGACGCGCCGAGAGGCGATGCCGATGTTCACGGCCCCTCAGGGGCTCGACGAGGCGCGAGGGGCGCTCGAAGAGGCGCTCTCCACGCTCCCCGACGAGCAGCGTGAGGTGGTCGTCCTCAGGACCTGGGGGGAGATGACGTTCGATCAGGTCGGAGACCTGCTCGGCATCCCCCCGAACACGGCGGCCTCCCGGCACCGGTACGCGCTGGAGAAGCTGCGTGAACGCCTGGCCCGTTGGGCGGAGTGAGCCATGACCACGGACGCCGAGTTCGAAGGGTTCCTGAGGGGGTTCCGTCCCCGTCCCCCGCGGCCGATGCCTCCGACGTACGGCTGGCATTGGTACGGGATCGGCTCGGGAGTCCTCGTCGCCCTCCTCGTGCTCTGGTGGGCGTGGTCTCGGTCCACGACGCCCCCTCCTGCGCCCCCGAGGCCGCCTGAGCCCCCGAAGATCGAGGTCAGGCGGCCGACGCCCTCCCCCACGCTGGGGCGGATGCGCGCGCTCGCCTCGAAGGACCCCGACGCCCTGGAGCGGGCCCTCGACGACGACGCGCGACGCCTCCTCCCCGACGTGGAGGGCAGCCGCGGGACGCTGGGGGAACTTTCGAAGGAATCCAGGAGCTGATGGAGGATCCCATGCGCCGAACCCTCTCACTCGTCCTCGCCCTCGCAACGCTCGCGGCCGCGGAGGACTGGACGCCCCCCGAAAACAAGAACGCCGCCCTGGCCTACTGGCGGGCGTTTTCGATGATGAAGGACCTGCCGAGCGACGAGGAGACCTCGGAGAAGATCCGGAAGGTCCTCTCGGGCGAGGCGGCGTGGGACGACTCGCTCCAGGGCGTCGTCGACGAGAACGCGGACGCGGTCAAGGGGCTGCACCGCGGATCGCGTCTCCCCGAGTGCACCTTTGGCGTGGACTACGAGGACGGGGCGGCGATGCTCCTCCCGCACCTCGCCAAGGCGCGGGCGCTGGGAAAGCTGAACGTCCTCCAGGCGAGGCGCTGCGTGGCCCAGGGGCGGCACGCCGAGGCCGTGGACGCCCTCCTGTGCGGCGCCCGCTTCGCGGACCATCTGTGGCGCGACGGGACGCTGATCAACGGGCTCGTCGCGAAGGCGGTCCTCTCGATGCACCTGCGCGCGCTGATCCAGGTCGTGGGCGAGGGGAAGCTCGACGCGGCGACGCTTGGCCGCGTGGACGCGGCGATGCGCGCCCTGCCGCCGTACGCCTTCGACTGGGGCGCCGTGATCCTCTCGGAGAAGGCCTGCTTCGCGATCGAGTGGGAGAGGATCCTCGGGGCCGCGGACCCGAAGGCGGTCATGGAGGAGGGCGGGATGTTCCAGCAGGAGTACGGCAGCATCCAGGACCTGGCTGCCGGGAAGGCCTCGAAGGAGGTGGCGGAGAGGTTTCGGAAGGAGTGGGGCATGGAGCCGACGGACCTCGCGGACGCGGAGAAGGTGCGCGAATGCGTGAAGAGGTCGAGGGAGGACTACCACGGCGTGATTGGCGACATGGGCGCGGCGATGCGGGGGAGCTACCTGGAGGCGGCTCCGAAGATCGCCGAGATCGAGGGGCGGGCGGACGCGCAGAGGGCGCTGGCGAGGATGCTCATCCCGGCGCTTGGAAAGACGAACGAGCAGCGGGCGATGGCGGAGGTGGAGCGGGCGGGCCTGATCGTGCTCGTGACGCTCGCGCCGAACTACAAGCCGAGCGCAGAGGCGATGATGGGCCCCCTCGCCCTCCCCGGAGACCCCTACACGGGCAAGGCATTCGAGCTGGTAGAGACGGAAGCAGGCTGGGAGGTTCGCACGGGGGCGAAGGACGATGACGGGAAGCCGAAGGTCTTCCGCATGGCGCGGTAGGCAAGGCTTGACTGGCGGGCGACTCCGAATACAATCCCACCAGCACTGTCAGACGGTGCCCCCATCGTCTAGGGGCCTAGGACACGAGATTCTCAGTCTCGGGACCGGGGTTCAAATCCCCGTGGGGGTACTCCAACGCGGCGCAGGCAAGCTCCTGATGGGGCTTGCCTTCGTTCGTTTTCGGGGTGTCGCAACCAGCCTCACGCGATGGCCCCGAATCGCCCGAAAACGCAGGAAGAAGGGCGCAGATCGGGGCGCAGGCTGACTCACGTGAGTTGCCTCCCGTCCCCGTCGCGGCGACCGCTCTCGCGTAGAGACATTCAACCTCCTCGAACGTCAATGCCCGGCGGACGTGACGGCGGTCGGTGCGGACGTTCAGGAGGGGCAGGTGAGCGAGGCGGTCGACGGGCGAGCGGTGCGAGCCGAAGAGCCACGCCCCGAAGGCGCGGAGCGACCGGGTCCAGCCGTACGACCACGCGCAGCAGGTCGGGGGATTGGCGAGCCAGGCGACGCCGTAGGCAACGACTTTGCGGGCGTCGAGCGCCTCGTGCATCCGCACTTCTGAGGACAGTTTCGGGTCGGAGAGGATTGCCTGCGGAGTGGGGCGCGGGTACATCCAGGCCAGGGCCCTACACCTCCATTCCTGATCGAGCCGATTGACGGCTGGCGTCGTTTCTCGGCCGTGTTGACCCTGCGTGCGGAGGCCCGTATGCTACGTGTGCACACCTACGGGAGGCCAGAAGAGATGAACGGCCAAGCCCCCATTGCCTCGATTAAACGCATCCAGGAGCAGGTCGACGCCTACTCCGGCTCCGTCTCTGACGAGTCGTGGAAGAAAGACCACGAGGCGGCGATGGCCTGCTTCGACCTGGAGGCCTACATCTCCCAGGGGATCCATCTGTTCGAGGTCATCCTCGACACGGACACTCGGTGGAAAAACCTGGTCTTCTTCAAGAAGGTCGAGGATAGGACGGAGGTGGGCGAGGCGATTCGCCTGATGTTCCTGGGCTGGACCGGCCCCTGCCAGCGCGTGGAGGAGTGGATTCGGAGGTTTGAGGCGCTCGGGTACAAGGTCGAAGGCGCCGACACCTTTCGCAGGCTCTGGAGCCACGCCAAGGCCATCTTGACCGGACTTCCCACAACCTGGCGTGGTCAGCGAATCCGCACGGAGTCGGAGCTTGCGCAGGTCGATTCCCCCTACCCGCCGTAGCCCCACGACAACACTCCTTTCGGGTCAGGGGAATGCACGCATCTCCGTACGAGATCATCCTGTCGAAGACGCGGTTTCGGAACAGCGACTACCCGCGTCCGTGGCTCGTTGTCTCTCCGGCACTGCCTGATCCACAGGACCCGTCCAAGCAGGTGGTCCTCGCCGTCTCGATCTCGACCAAGTTCGATCTCTTCGACGAGCGCGCACACTTCGAGATCGAGGCGACTGACCCGGACTTCAAGGGGACAGGCTTGGATGCGCGCTCCTACGTGGTGGGGGACCTCCCGGCGTGGATTTCGACGGACTCACTGGAGCGCAAGCTCGGCGAGCTTCGTGGGATCTAGCTCAGTCGATTCGTCGCGTGGTCCACCGCGAATGTGGGGACGCCACCGCCGCCCCCTCCTCCGTAGGGGTCGCTCCCATCATCGTCGCGAGCGAGTGCGTCGGGCCTTGGACGGCGCCCGCCATTTCGAGGGCACCGGGGCTTCCTTGCCCGAATCGCTCCGCCAGCAGGGGGTCCGCGGGCCGCGAGAGCTCCTCGCGCCCGACACGGCCGACGCCGAGGAGGTCTGGCTCCAGGGGCTCATCCTCTCGGGCGGGATGTACACCGCGAGCGCCTCGCTCCCGCGCCTCTTCACGACCGCGAAGACCACGGCGATCGTCCGCGCGCCCGAGCTGACCAGCGCCGCGGCGGTACTCGGGGCGCTCTACGGCGTCGAGGGGGGCGCGCTCCCGACGGGCGTGAGGTACATCGCACGCACCGACGCCGCGGGACGGACCTGGATCCAGGCGGTCCGCTCCGGGTCGGGGAAGATGTGGGGCTTCTTCACCGCGCCGTTCCGCGCGATGCGGGACTGGTGGAGGTTCAGGAAGGGCGGGCGCGTCGAGTGGGAGACGCTCATCAAGGAGTCCGAGCCGGGCCTCCGCGAGATCCGCCACACGGTCCTGGCGAACGAGGCCGCGACGAAGGCGGGGATCCCCGGCCAGGTCTCCACCGCGGTCGCGCGCTCGCTCGACAGCGTCTCCTCCCCCGCGGGCCGCGCGGCGCAGGACGCCGTCGGCACGGTCATCAACGTGGGGAACACGGGGGCCGGCCTCCCGCTCGCGATGCCCGGCC
>CAZYRM010000144.1:0-15604 GCA_964649705.1 uncultured Planctomycetia bacterium | reverse complement strand
CGGAGTCCCGCCTCGTCCAGCCAACCCTCTGTCCCGACCTGGCCGACCCCACGGCTCGGGCGGCCCCCTCTCCTCGGGCGCAGCGGCCGCCGCGTTGTCCATCGCCATCGGAGCTCCTCCGGAGACCTCCGTGCGTACTCCGTGCCTCCGTGCCTCCGTGGTGAAAAAACGGCGTGCATCCTCACTCCACCTTGCGTTGGCGGAGCAGGACCGTCTCGAAGACCTCCGTATGCGGCTCACCGCCCCGCTGGAACTTCACCGTGACGACGACCTTGTACTCCAGGCGGTCGTCGCCGAGCGGCTCGTACTCGATGTCGTACGTGTAGGCGTCGGGGAACCCGGGCAGCTTCTGGTCGGCGACGTCCACGGGCGTGCCGTCCCCCGTGAGCGCCTCCTTCGCCTCGGAGAGGGCCGCGAGCGCGAGCAGCCCCACGTTCGTGTGGTCGACTCCGCGCCTGTGGGTGATCGTCGCGGCGCCGAACAGGGCGAACACGCTCACCATCCCCACGGCCAGGATCGCGAGCGCGATGAGGATCTCCACGAGCGAGAAGCCGCGCGGGCGCCTCATCGCCGCTCCTCGTCCTTGCGCGGCTCCTTCCGGCACGGGAGGTACACGAGCGTCGAGAGCGCCTCCCCCGAGACCACGTGCGTCCCCTTCGTGTGGGCCGCCGATCGGGTCCCCCGGGCCCCTCGCTCGTCGACCGTGAACGACGTGTCGTCCTTCTCGGTGTACGTGAACCACTCCCCGTCGACCAGCGCCGCCCCAGGGGCGTCGGGGAACCCCTTCGTGGAGTCGACCTCGATCTTCTTCGTCGAGGCGTCGACGTCCGCGGAGAGCGAGCTCCCCTCCCCCCGGTTGGCCTCCGGGAGGAGCGTGATCGTGATCAGGACCTTCGACGGGAGGATGTCGGGGCACTCCACCCGGGAGCGGTCCCCGAGGTAGGACGGCGCGCGCTCGTCCCAGCCGCGGCTCGAGTCCCACCTCGACGACGGGCCGCTCCGCGATCCGAGCGGGGAGTCCCACTCGAGCGTCTCGGGGGTCCAGAACTTGTACTCCACGTCGAGGACGCCCGTCGACACCAGGGCGAACGCGCCGTGGACGAACGAGGCGTCGGCGAGGAGGTCCGGCGTGAGCGCCGCGCTACCGAACGCGGTCGTCCCGCGCCAGAGGCGGAACTGGCCCGGCTCGGGGTCCATCACGTAGACGACCTGGAGGAGCTGCCCGGCCTGGTCGACCGGGCCCGCGGTCGTCGGCGCGGCCGGCGCGGCCGGCGCGGCGTCCGGATCGTCCGGAGGCGGGGCCTCCGCCCCCCCCTCTCCGGGCTCCGCGGGGACCTCGCCGCCCGAGCCGCGATCGAGCCTGCCGCGCTTCGTCAGGACGACCCGCTGCCTCCCGAGGGCGTCGCGGTCGCAGACCAGCCCCGCGACGTTCCACGGGGGGGTCTCCTTGTCCCACTTCGCGATGCGGGCCTTCGAGGGGAGCGGGTCGCGGTCGACCCACGCGGCCGAGACGTCGCGCGAGAGCATGTCGAGGATCACCTGGCCTCGCTCGTACACGTCGCGGCGCGCCTCGCCGCGGTGCCACACGTCGAGGCCGCTCTTCAGCATCCCGACGAGCATCACACCGATCAGGAGGAAGATCCCGGTCGCGACCAGCAGCTCGGCCAGCGTGAAGCCGCTATTCCTCTTCATGCGACCTCACCACCTCGGGCTGCTCGTACTCCACCCAGAGCCCCGTCACCTGCGGCGAGTACTTCCACGTGTCGTCCTCGAACGCGCCCCGCTCGTATTCGAAGCGGATCTGGACCTGGAGCTCATTGCCGGAGACCTCGAAGGCGTTGCGGCCGTCGGGGCCCGCGAACTCGAACAGCCCTCCCGGGCGGGACGAGGGGATCTCGTCCCAGTTCGGCTTCCCGTCGACGCGCGCGAGGACCCGCACGACCGCCTTCTGGCGCCGCCGCTCCTCCTCCCAGCGCAGGCGCAGGAACTTCGCGCCCGTGGCCCTGAGGGAGCCCTGCCAGTACGCCATCTGGTTGTCGAAGGCCTCCGCGCGCGAGAAGTCGAAGTAGCGGAACGGCATCCCGTACACGAGCGAACCCGAGTCGTGCGACGCCGGCGTTGTCCCGAACCTCCCGCGGAAGACCCCGTCGCCGTTCTTGTCGACCGGCCCGACGAAGCCGCCCGAGAGGTCGTGGTACCCGATCACCTCGTCGTCGATCAGGACGCATCCGTCAGGCGCGAAGGCGTTCGTCCGGGCAGGGACGAACGCGTCCTTCTCCGAGATCGCCGCAGTGGTCGAGGAGATGGGGAAGAACTGCATGTTGATGAACCGCGCCCCGGTTCCGTGCCCCTGGACCGGGGTCCGCAAGTACCCGCGCTTCGCATTGGAGAGCGTCGTCGGGCGGCTGCCCCCGCCTCCGACATAGCCGATCAACTCGTCGCCCATCTTGATCGCCCCCGGGGCCTGTCGGGCGTCGCTCACGACGAGCGAGGTGTCCTTCGCGAGGACTTGCTGCTCGGTCCAGTACGGCCCCTTGTTGCTCGCGAAGAAGCGGAGGTCGTCGACCGTCCCGACGAGCGCCGCGCCCTTCCCCTTCGCGACGCTCGGGGCCTCAGCGCCGAAGTTCACCGGCGCGGTGACCACGGAGAGCAGCTCGCCCGAGGGGAACTTCATGAGCCTCGTGACATCGTCGTCGACGTACTCCTTCGACTGGAAGTCGTCGAATGCGGCGAGGCAGTACTCCTGATTCACTGGGGGAGGCACATAGACGTACCTGGCGTTGCGGACGGTGCGCTGTTCCTTGGCCCCCGCCTGGTTCTTCTCGACGAGCGTGACGATGTCCCCCCGGCCGCACCAGGGGTCGGCGGTGACGAAGACGGGAATGACCTTCGCTCCCGTCGCGTGGGCCGCATTGGCGGTCCCCAGGAACCCGCGCTGAATCGGGATCCCCACGCCGCTTGCGACGAAGCCGGCCATGTATGGTCCATCAACACCGTTCGGCTCCGGCCGACACAAGACCCACTCGTCATCGATCTGGATGATGCAGGGGTCGAGGTACCCGGTCACGTCGTCGACGGGGATCGCCCACATGAACACGGGCGGCTGGTTGGGACCCCGCGGGAAATCGATGGCCGTGGTGCCGAACTGCGCTCGCTGGCACCCATCGAAACGATTGGCCTGCTTGCTCGCGTAGTAGACGACCTCCGCGCCGACCTGAAGGTAGCCCGCGCGCGGAAAGTCCTGCGTCGGCTCGGCCGGTGGAGGGTTCTGATTCGGGTCCGCCGTCACAATGATGGTGGTATCCGTGCTGAGTAGGCCCTGTGGGCCGACCTGGCACCTCGGGTCGGCGCCGAAGTCCTCCCGGACCGTGCCCTTCACGACGGGGATCCGGTCGATGTTAATCGTGATGTCGAGCGGTTGGGGAATGTAGAGACTCAACGTGGCCAGAAGGTTCGCGTACCCGAAGAAGGTCACGCCCGCCCCGGCCGGGTGCTCGTGCCTGTGTCCGTGGGCCTTCGGATTCGCCTGGCCCTGTGTCGCCGATCCCGTCTCCCGCGCGCCGCGGATGCAGCCGGTGAAGCTGCTCCCGGACTTCCCCGTGTACTCGATCGCCTCGTCGCCGACTTCGATCACCCCCGTGTCGGGGTACCCCGCCGTGCTCTTCACGCTCACGCTCTTCGCGGACTCGGTAAGCGGCTGCGAAAGCTGGGTCACCGAGTTCACGGTCTTGTCGTCGACGATCTGAAATGTCCCCTTCGGGAAGCCGTCAACGAGGAGGGCGAGTTCCGCGTACTTCGTGCTCTTCCAGACAGCGCCGAGGTGATACCAGGTGTCGCGGTCGAACGAGACCGCGTACCGGACCTGGCTCGCGAGCTTGTCGGCGCAGGCGTCGCAGACGGAAACGACGAGCTCGCCCCGCGACCCGTCGTACTTGAACGAGAGGCGGTTCTCCCACTCTTTCTGCGCAAGGTCGAGGAAGAAGGTATCGCTGGGGCGCCCGTCGAACTTCACCCAGAACTCGACGCCGCCGGCGTCGATCTCTAGCTGTTGGTTTGGGATTCCGAGGCCGACCTGCCCTGGCTGGAAGGTCATCGGCTCCCCCTTGATCGGGACGCCCTCGTGACGGTCGTCCCAGGAGCTGCTCCACGCGATGCCCCCGGGGTTGCGGCGGTCCGGCGGCGCCTGGAGCGTGAGGTGCCCGACGTCGTCGGCGCGATCGAAGCTCGGCTGCTCGCCGATCTGCGCAGCGGGAAGGCGCTGGTCGGTCCCGAGGAACAGGACGCGAGGATCGCCCCCCGCGAAGCTTCGTTGGGGCCAGGTGACGACCCGCCTTCCCTGGCTGCGCCACAGCTCGCGGTCGAAGTCGTACTGCGATTCGACCGCCCAGGTCAGCTTTTCAGCGGGCGCCACCTCGACGACGTCGCGGATCACGCGCTTTCCCGCCTCGTTCCCCGCAGGGTTGTTCGCAACCCCCGTCGCCTCGACCAGCCAGACGTTCTGCGACTCGTAACAGAACGGGGCGGTGCCAAGCGGGGTGAGCGACGGCGGGTCGAAGAGGCGGTTGTCATACGGGTTCATCGAGTTCCTGACGATGGCAACCGCGGAAATCTCGCGGAGGGTCCCCGAGGTCGCCTGGGCCGCGACGAAGTCGAAGAAGTCCCGGGGCGTGCGGAAGGGCTGCTCGCGCTGGACCATCTTCGTCGCCAGGGCCATCGCCTCGCCCGGCGTCACCGGTTCCGCCGGGGGGACGGTCTGCCCGTTCGCGAGCATGGCCTCGACTTCTTCGAAGGAGAGCGGCGACGCATAGAGACCGGTGAACACCGCGGCGAGGACCTCACGGGGGGCGGTGTTCGGGTTGACGGGGTGGATCGCCTCGAACTCGATCAGGGAGCCGGGGGGCTCAAATTCGCGGACCCGCCGGCCCAGCAGCTCCTCCAGTTCCGCGAAGGTCCCGACGAGCTGTTCCCGCGCCTTGGTCAGTCGGAAACGCGGCGCGCACCGGAGCGCGAACCTCTCGTCGACGGCGATGACGAGGTCGTTCTGGTCGAGAGAGAGGCCTCGGACGGCCTGGGGGAGGACCCAGCACGCCGGGCGCTGGGAGTGCTCGGTGACGTAGTGCCACCTGGGCACCGGGCTCCCCGCGATCAGCCCGTCGAGGACGGAGATCACGCGCGCGGGGACGGTGCGGGGGTTGAGCTTCCCCTGCTCGTCCTCGACGTCGACGCCCCAGATCGGCCCCTTCGGGTCGGCGACGGTCATCCCCGCGCCCGCGAGGTCGAGCAGATCGGCGGAGGCCTCCGCGACGCCGTCGCCGTACGGGTCGTTCCAGGGGGCGCGCGCCTGGCGCGAGCGCTCGAGGAAGTCGTGACCCTGGGCGAGCTGGGCCACGGCGTGGTTCCGAGCCCCCTCCGCCGCGTAGCGCGCGCGGGCGTCCTCGAGGAAGGAGTGGCCCGACTTTTCCTGGAGGAGCATCGAGACGGCGAACGGCGTCCCGATCACGACCAGGATCGCGAGGACCATGACGACCATGATGAGCGCCATCGCGCGACGCCGCCGGTCATTTCCCATCGCCATCCTCCGCCTTTTCGGGCTCCTTCGGCGGCTCCTCCGCCGCGGCCTCCTCCTCCACGACGAGCGGCTCTCCGGACTGAGCCTGGACCGTCCCCAGCCAGCCGACCGTGAAGGTCTCCGACTCCTTCTCCCAGTGAAGGACGAGCGTCACCGGCCCGCCGTGGTGGGCTCGATCGAGCCTCCCGCGGTCGTCGAACCAGACCTGCACCGCCGCGTCGCCGGCGATGGAGACGCCGTCCGGGAGGCCTCTCGTCTCGGTCGGCAGGATCGCGCTCACGCGGACCTCGTCGACGAGGCCGTCCATCCCGAGGTCGGCCCCGCCGATCAGGAAATGACTGCCCCGGTCGGGCAGGTCGCCCGCCTTGCCGTCGTCCTCGCTCGCGCCGACGACCTGGCCGTCCTGGATGAGGACGACGACCTTCCCGTCGTAGACGAGCTTGACCTCGAACCACCGGCCGACCGGGACCTGGGCGCCGTCCGCGTCGGCCTCCTTCCCGCCCGCCTCCGCGGCGAGGCCCCCGTCCTTCGCGACGCGCAGCTCGTACATCCCCTCGCAGGTGAAGAGGGACTGCGGCTCGGCGGAGCTCAGGAGGAGCCACGCCTCGATGAGGATCCCCTGGTCGGGGCGGAAGACGGGGAGCTCGCCGCAGTCGACGGAGTCCTTCGTGCCGAGCGAGAGGGCGCTGCCGAGCTTCCCGCGGACGCGCTCCCCTCCCGAGAGCTTGCCGTTCAGGCCGAAGGCGCCGGTGCACTCGTCGTCCTCGAAGTGCCAGAGGCCGATCGGGCGCTTCGTGACGGCGCGCATCTCGCGGGCCACGGGGTCGATCTCGA
Source organism: uncultured Planctomycetia bacterium (assembly GCA_964649705.1). Lineage (GTDB taxonomy): Bacteria > Planctomycetota > MHYJ01 > WSZJ01 > CAZYRM01 > CAZYRM01. Next base: position 9,201 of record CAZYRM010000144.1, on the reverse strand, counting down.
CGTAGGCGGCGGAGTGCTGCGCGATCGCCTCGCTCCTGGCGTAGCGGAGGAGCGTGCGGACCTGGCCGACCGTGGACCGGAACTGGAGGTCGCGGCTCGCGGAGGTCAGGAAGGCGAGGCCGATGCCGAAGATGATGCCGATGATGGAGAGGACCACCATTAATTCGACGAGAGTGACTCCCGCGCGTGAAGTCCTTCGCGAAGGCCCAAGGCCCAATGAGCAATTTTCATCGAAGGGCAAACGCGCAAGTCCCAAGCGGCCCAGACGGGGGGCATGCCCCCGTCGGCACTTCCTTGAGCCTTGCCACATGGTCCTTCCGTGAGAATTGCTCATTGGGCCTTGGGACTTGTTCCGTCCTCCGCCTACCATCCATGGATGTCGTCGTTGTCTCCCTCGTCTTCGCCGTCGCCGTTCTTCCCGTCGGAGCCGAAGGACCAGATCATGAAGGTGTCGGGGGCGTGGTAGACCTTCGTGTTGGCGCTCTGCTGGGGCGTGCAGGTCTCGGCCGTACCGTCTTCGCGGGTGTACTCCTGGAAGCCCTTCGGATTCTTGTAGTCGCGGTGGTGGAAGTAGACGAACGGGTTGCCCCACTCGTCGACGAACTCGCGGAGCTGGTTGTCGCCGAACCACCAGTCGGTCGGGTTCTTCCCGGCGTCGTCCGCATCGTAGTTCGTGATCTTGTTCTCCCGCCATTGGTCGCTCGTGATGTACGGGCCGCCCTTCTTCTTCGTGGTCAGACAGGCGACGAGGGCCTCGATCCCGTTGTTCTGGGGGTTCGTCTTGATGCCCCAGGCCTCGATCGAGGAGGGCGGATAGTCGCCGAAGGTGCTCTGGTAGGTGCCCAGGGCCTGCTTGAGCGAGACGATCTCCGTCTGCACCGCCGTGACCTTCGCGCGGACCCGCGCGCCGATGACCGCGGAGCTGATCAGCGCGGCGAGGATGCCGATGATCGCGATGACGACGAGAAGCTCGATCAGGGTGAAGCCGTTGCGACGCGGCATGAGTCCTCCAGGCCTCGGGCGACCCTGCGGGTCGCCCCTACACTTGTTGAACACGATCAACGCTTCTTGGGTTTCCTCTCGATGATGCGCACGCCGTCGGCGTAGAGCGTCCAGGCCGTGCCCGAGGCCGCCGAGCCGAAGACGCCCACCATGGCGCTGTCGATGCTCATCAGGAACTCCGAGGGGACGTTCGCCACCAGCTTGTCCCCCACGATGAGGGCGTAGACGAGCTGCCCCTCCTGCGCGTCCATCCGCTGGATCGCCATGCGGAACACCGGGCTGTCCGGCCCCGTCGGCAGTTCCGTCCACCGAGGGATCCCGCTCACGTCCTCCGTCGCGCACCACGCCCACTTCCCGCGGTCGTTCCGCGCGAACAGGACTCCGCCCACCCGCCCCGTGTCGTCGAGCTTCGCCGTGAGCCTGATCCCCGCGGTCGCCTCCCCGATCTCCGTGACGTCGATCTCCGCCTCGAACCTGAGCAGCGTCTTCAGCTTCGCGGGACGCTCGAGCGAGGTCATCTCGTCGTCCTTCACGCCCTGGCGGCCCGTAAACCTCGCGCGCTTGTCCTTGATCCCGATCTCAACGCCCGACCGCTCGATCTCCACCCACCCCCTCCCCACGCCCGCCCGGTCGTCGCGGTCGAAGGCGTCCTCCCACACGGTCCGCGTCGTCGTCTCCGCGACGCGCGCCTTCGCGTCGTTCGCGTAGGCGTTCGCGGGGTCGATCTTGAGGACCGCGTCGAAGTGCATCGTCGCCTCCGACGGCTGGAGGCGGAAGTAGTAGTAGTGCCCGAGGCCCGCCAGCGCGGCGAGGTTGTCCGGATCGGACTTCAGGGCCTCCTTGAACGCCGCGTAGGCCGGGGCCCCGTCCCCGCGCCCCAGGTAGGCGATGCCGAGCGCCGCCGAGAGCTCCGCGGTGCGTCCGCCGGCGGCGGCCGACTCCAGGAAGGCGATCGCGTCGGCGAAGTCCTGCTTCGCGAGCGCCGCGAGGCCGAGCGAGACGGGGAGGTCGGCGCTGCGTCCCCCGGCGGCCGAGGCGGCGAGGAGCGCCGTCCACGCCTCGTCGTCGCTCTCCTGGGCCAGGCGCGCCTTCCCGAGGGCGTAGGGCGCGTATCCGTCGGACGGGTCGCGCTTCGCCGCCTCGGCGAACCGCGCGGCCGCCTCGTCGTTCTTCCCGGCGAGGAGCTCCAGCAACCCGCGCCCGCACTCCGCCCGCGCGCTCGCGGGGTCCATGTCGGCTGCCGTCGTGAAGCAAAAGTCCGCCTCCGCCGTCCTCCCCGCGAGGAGCAGGCACAGGCCCAGGTCGACCCACGCGTCCGTCGAGGTCGGCGCGAGCGTCGCGGCCTTGAGGAACGCCGCCGCCGCGTCGACGATCTTCGTCGGGGCGCCCCGCGCGGCGCGGAAGATGAGCACGCCGCGGGCAAGCGCGACGTCCGCCTCCGTCGCGGCGTCCGCGGGCGGGAGCGCCGCGTCAGCCGCGGCGTCGTTCCCGCGCGCGAACTCGACCAGGCCCCGGACCGCCTTCGCGCGCGCGTCGCCGGTCGCCTGCCGCTCCGCGCGCTCCGCCTGCGCCGCGGCCTCCTCGTAGCGGCCCACGCGGACCAGGCCGAGGACCAGGCCCAGCTTCGCCTCCAGCGACACCGGGAAGGCCTTCACGCCCCCCTCGTACGCGGCGACCGCGTCCTCGTGGAGGCCGAGGGCGGCGAGGAGCTCCGCCATGCGCACCCAGACCCGCTCCACGCCCGTCCCGCCCGTGGCGCAGAAGCGGCGGTAGAGCCCAAGCTCCCCGTCCAGGTCCATCGAGCGCCGGTAGAGGTCCCCCAGCGCGAAGCACGCGGCGACCCTCTTCGGATCGACGGCGAGGACCTTCTCCCACTCCGCGAGCGCCTGCGGGATCAGCCCGTTCTTCACGCAGAAGTCGGCCAGCTTCTGGTGGCCGTCGACGTCCTTCGCCTCGAGCTTCGCGGCGTCCTTCTCGTAGCGCTGCCGGGGCGTCGCGCTGTTCCACTGGAAGCTCACGACGTCCGCCTTGGCGACCTTCTGCCGCCCTCCCTTCGTCTTGATGATGATTTCGGTGTCGTTCTCTTCGAGGATCGTCCCCCTGAGCGTCGAGCTGTCCTTCTTGATGACGACGTCCTCCACAGCGGCCTCGGCGGGCTGGTCTTCCTGGGCCACGGGGGGAGGCGGGACGAGCTTCTGGAGCTCGGCGAGGTCGAACGCGGCGCCCAGCGTCACGGCGGGGCGGCGTGGGCCCGTGAGCGGGAAGCACGCCCACGGCGAGACGTCACCCGCGGGCCAGGGGGACGGCGGGAAGCACTCCATCGGCGTCCCGACCACGGGGGGCAGCGCGATGTCGGAGGGCGGCAGGTCGCGGCGGTCGCTGACGAGCGTGAAGGGGTTGGAGCCCCCCTCCTCCCAGTAGCGCCCGAAGTCGCCGGAGACGTAGGGGAGGCTCGCCGGCTCGATCGGGACGTGCGCGCCCGGCCCGCGCGTGCCGAAGTCGAGCGGGTGCGAGACGGCGGTGTTCATGGCGCCGTACGCCGCCAGGAGGCTGCCCAGGGCGACCGCCCCGAGGAAGGCGCCCTTCTCCTTGTCGAGGACACGCGCCATGCTATCTCCAGGTGCCGCGCGGCGGCTTCTTGACCTTCTTGGGCCCCTCTTCCTCCTCGTCGTCCGCGGCCGGCTTCCTCGCCGCCAGGTCGACGTGGAGGGCCGCGAACGTGACGGCCGCCTTGACGAAGTCGGTGTCGGGGTCGTTCTTCTCCAGCGCGCACTCGAGGACGCCGGCGTACGATCCGCGCTGCTGCAGGCCATGGAGGAAGCGGAGCACCGCCTCGAAGGGGCCTCCGACCGTCATCCTGAGGCAGTTCTTGCCGATGAAGGCGTCCCCCGTCGCGGCCAGGCCGAGCTCGCGCTCCATCGAGTCGCCCTGCGTGAAGGACTCGATCCGCTTCACGCCGCAGTCGATCGCCAGGTGGCTGGCGCGGTCGATCAGGTCGAGCCGCTCCATCTTGCGCGGGATGTCGTCGGGAGTGGCCTCCCTGCCGGGCTCGTCCCCCTGCTCGAATCCGAGGGACTCGGGGAATGACGCGCCGGCCTTGCTCGCCGCCGCGGAGAGGCGGCTCATCGCCCCGTCGCGCTTGGCCGCGAAGGCCGCCAGGACGTCCCTCTCGTCCGGGTCGGGCCTGTACTCGTCCGAACCGTGGAAGGCGAGGTCCTTCTCCACCTGGGTGACGAGCGCCTGGATCGTCGCGATCTCCTGCTCCAGGCTGTCGATGTCCCGGGAGTCGCGGAAGCGGTCCGACTCGCGGAGGCCGCGGACCTCCGCCTCGATCCGCGTCGCCTCCTCGTTCGCCATGGACGCCGCGCCGAAGGCGGGCCAGACGAGCGCGAAGAAGAGCACGAGCGCGCCCAGGGCGCCGCCGCCGACGACCGAGATGTACTTCTTGTGGCGTTGCCAGGTTTCGGCCATGGGCGCCTACTCCGTCGCTGGTGCGGGCCGCGAAACCGTGATCTCGAATTCGAGTCGGGCCTTGTCGTCCGAGCGCTTTTCCGCGTTCGTCTGCACCCTCATCCCGCCGCCCTCGCCCAGCGCCTTCCTGAACTTGTCGAAGGTCGCGTGGGCCTCCATGTCCGTCTCCTCGACGAACCCCTTGAGCGCCACGACCCGATCGGAGTCGTCCCGGTCGCGCGAGGAGGGCTCGAGCGACGCCCGCGAGATCCAGACCCGCTCCGGCTTCACCGAGCGGACCTTCGCGAGCACGGAGAGGAAGAACGAGCCCGGCGCGACCTCCTCCGCCATCCGGCCGTTCTTCTCGCGCAGGTCGTCGCGGACCGCCAGCAGCTCTTCGTACCGCGCCAGGTCGGCCTTCACCGTGTCCCGCTCCGCCTTCGCGCTCTTGAGCGCGTCCTCCTCCACCGAGCGGGCGCGCGCGGCCGCCGTGAAGAGGATCATGATGCCGGCGAGCACCGCCGGGATGCTCGCGTAGAGGAACATGTCCTTCCGCAGGAAGTCGCGCCGGCGCCGTACGGGCTCCGGGAGGAGCGAGAGGGACTGCGCGCCGGGCGTCTCCGCGACGTACGCGAGGCCCAGCGCGACCGTAAGGTCCGTCGGGACGTCGACGACCATCTTCGCGGCGTCCGCGTCGAGGAGCGACAGGTCGACCCCCTCGAACGGCCTGAGGACCTCGACCGGCTTCGCCATCGTCTGCGAGAGGTAGTCGCCGAACCCCGCGATGCGCGCGCCGGCCCCCGAGAGGTAGACGCGGTGCACGTCGAGGTCCGGGATCTTCGTCTGCGACCTGGCGAACTGGAGCGACGTGTTGACGACCGTCTGGAAGTGCCCGGCGGCGTTCAGGAGCGCGAGCCGCGAGGCCTCCCCCTTGGAGTCCTCGTCGGGCGTCCGCGCGAGCCGCGCCTTGAGCTTCCAGCGCTCGGCCTCGGCCTGGCCCCCTCCGAGAGCGCCGCGCACCGCGTCCGTGAACGCCTTCGCCCCCTGGGAGAGGTTCCGCGCGAAGACCAGCTTCGCGCCGTCGCCCTTGCCGTTCGCGATGACCAGGTCGATGTTCTCCGCGCCGACGTCGAGGATCAGCGAGTTCCGCCCCTCCTCCCCCTGACCCGACAGGCGGAAGGCGTGGAAGAGGCCGATCGCGTTCGGGCAGAGGTCCCGCGGGACGACGCCGGCCTTCTCGAAGAGGTCGTACTTCTCGTCGACGTAGGTGTTCTTCCCCAGGCCGATGAGCATCGGCACCTCGGGGAAGGGCTTGTCGGGGATGTCGAGGCCGCAGTAGCCGGAGTAGACCGACCCGCCGCTCTTGCCGGCGATCTGCATCACCTCGTATTCCATCATGACGTCGAGGCGATCGAGCCCGACCGGCGGGAGGTGGCTGAAGCGGAGGTTCACGTCGCGGCCGGTGATCCCGGCGATTGTCGAGCGCGTGTCGGCCGTCTCCGCGGCGATCCTCTTGAGGACCGCGATCGCCTTCGAGCGGTTCTCCCCGTTCTGGGCGTATCCGAACACGGCGCGGCCGAGCCCCGTGACGTGGAGCTTCCCTGCCTTCCGCCTCAGGCGGACGGTCTTCAACGCGTACGATCCGACGTCGATCCCGAGTCCCACGCGATCAACCCTACTGGGGGCCCTTCTCGATCATCTCCTGGGCCTTGAGGGCCCAGTCGGTCTGCGGGAACTGCGCCACGACGCGGCGCAGGTAGGTCTCCGCCAGGTTCCAGTGCCCCTCTTGCGCGGCCCCCTCGGCGAGTTGGAAGAGCCCCGCGGCACGCGCCTCGATGGAGGCCTTCTTCGACTCCGCGTCCTGCCGCCCGACCTCGTCGAGCGCCGTGGAGGCCTCCGTCCCGGAGTCGCACCCCGCGTACGCCTTCGCCGCCGCGGCCAGGACCGCCGTCGCGCGAGCGCCGAGGTCGGCCGACCCCGTGAGCTGGAAGAGGCGCGCGAGCCGCCGTCCCTCCGCGAGGGCCGACGCCGCATCCTCCTCGAGGGGCTCCACGCGCGTTTGCGCCTCCAGCGCCTCGCGAGTCCCTCCGGCGGCCTGATCCGCGAGGATCGCGCGGTAACCCGCGATCGCCTCGCCCATCCTCCCGCCCTGCTCGTCGCGCTTCGCCTCCTCGAGCGTCTCCGCGACCGAACGTCCCCCCGCGGCCGCCTGGGGCGGCGCGACGTCCTTCCCCGATCCGACGAGCAGGAGCGCCTCCCCGCCGTCGTCCGCCGCGGCCTGGAACTCGCACGTCACGCGGACCGCGTCCTCCACGGCCGACGCCTGGACGTGCGCCGGCGGGACGAACCGCAGCGTGTAGATCCCCTTCGTCAGCTCGACCGTCAGGACGTCCCCGTCCGCGCCGGCGCCGTCGACCTCCACCGCCTGTTCCGCGACCCCGCGCGCCGTGAGGGTTTTGACCTGGGACGCATCCAGGCGGAACGAGAACGCGAGCGGCCCGGACTTCGCCGTCCGACGGCAGGAGATCCTCGCCTGCGCGTCCTGGCCGCGGGCCGACCACTCCGTCGTGTACTCCGCCTCCCTAAGGTCCGCGGGGTCGGGGAGCGAGCCCTCGCAGCGGAGCGTCCGGCCCTGCGCCGAGAGCCTCTTCACGCGGCCGAGGCCCTGCCGCGTCTCCTCCCCGCCGGAGCGGAAGCCGATCTCGCCGAGCGTCCAGAGGACCGTCGACTCCCGCTGGAGCCTCACGGCGCCGGAGGGGCCGGCGTGGAGCGCGAAGGTGCCGGCCTGCGCGCGGACCTCGGTCCCCGACTCGGACGCCGCGGAGGCGCGATCGACCGACACGTCGTCGAAGTAGACCTTCCCGTCGAGCCCGGCGGCGACGCACGCGACGGACATCCGCGCCGACCCCTCGGGGGGGGCCAGGGCGAGGCGGACCTGCTTCCAGTCCGAGGGGGCCTCGGCCCACGGGGCGCAGGTCTCGCCGAGCGGCAGGTCGCTGCCCGCGGCGAACCAGCGGACGCGGACGGACGCGCCGCCGCGGAAGCCCTCGCTCCGCGCCCAGACGGAGACGACGTACGCCGCTCCGTCCTCGACCTGGATTGCGGGGCCGTACTCGGCGCCGCTGAGCAGCTCGCCGCCGGCCTGGGACTTGTCGACGAGCAGGGAGTTCGCGCCCGTGTGGAACTGCGTCTGGACGACCGCGACGAGGGCCTTCGTCCCGCCGAGAGGCTTCCACCCCTCGGGGAGGCCATCGCCGCCGCGCTTCCCCTCGAACGAGGGGTTCTGCTTGACGAGGTTCTTGTCGTCGGCGCCGACCTCGCGGTTCGAGAAGGCCTGCCACCCCAGGAAGCCGGCCCCCGCGAGGACGAGCAGCCCGACGAGTGGGAGGATCCAACGCGGGACCCGCCTGCCTTCCTTGACCCAGAACCCGAAGTCGCGGAGGCCGACGTCCGTCATCCGCTCGCTGTCCCGCGACGGGCGCGGCTTGGCGGTGGTCTGCTTTCCGGAAACGGGGCCCGAGGGGGGCTTCACGGCCGAGTCGGACTCCTTGGGCGTGTAGTCGCGGTCGGCGATCGGCTGCTCGTAGATGATGACGGTATTGCCGATCTCGATCTTGTCCCCGAGCTCGAGGAGCTTCTCGCGGACGTGGTGGCCGTTGACCGTCGTCCCGTTGCGGCTGCCGAGGTCGTGGACCATCCAGCCGGCGCCTGCGCGACGCAGCTCGCAGTGGGTGCGGGAGAGGGAGATGTCCTTGAGGGCGACCGTATTCTGGCTGGAACGACCGACGGTGGTGACGTCCTGGGTCAGCTCGTGGGTCGTCTCAGACGTGCCGTAGCGGACGATGATTTTTGCCATGCGCCTGTGGTCGACCTGGGGGCGAGAGAGGGCCACGGCGGGAGCCGGGGCCGCGTGGACCGCCTGCGAGGGCATCTCGGAGGATCCTAGCTAGGGCCTCAGGGCGAGTCAAGCGAAAGGACGGACATCCGAGCCCGGTCGATGACGCAACCCACGTGCCAGCCGGGACGTCCGTCCGCGCGCGAGGGGGCTTCGGGGCGATCCGCAACCCGAAGAGAGGAGGGAAGTTGTCTTGCTGCCCGGACCGGGCCGCGACGCTCTCGAACTCGGCGCACGTGCGGGTAAATCCGGTTGACAGGTTGTAAACGTGTCGCCTGCAACCAGCGCCGGCCGCATGCACTTCCGTCGAGGTTGGCTCGGGGTCCTCCGGAGGGGCATCATTCCACGGCGATCGTCACATCACGTCGCGAGTCCTGGAACCACGCCGGGACTGGTGCTCGAGTGGCTGGCGGCGCACGCGCCTTCGTGCGCGGCTGCGGGCTCGCAGGAGGCCGCCGGCGCGGTTGCCGCGGGCACCACCGACCCGGTGGGAGGGTAGCAGGGAGCCTGGGGTGCCCTATTCCCGGGACCCGCGTTCCCGCTTGAGTCGATCGAGCTCGGCGCGCAGTCTGTCGCGCTCCGCCTCGGCGCGCAGCCGACCCTCGGCCTCGCGCTGCCGGCCCTCGGCCTCGCGCTGCCGGCCCTCGGCCTCGCGCTGCCGGGCCTCGGCCTCGCGTTGGCGGACCTCGGCCTCTTCCCAGGGGAAGGGGAGGGGGCGCCCGGTCTTCGGCTCGACGAAGCGCAGCCACGAGTCCTCGGCGCGGAGGACGAGCCCAAGTTCGTGGCTCGCGAGGCCTCTCCCTGCGCCGGTGAGCGTGCGCCACGCGCGTCCGGTCCGCCGGTATCCGACGAGC
>CAZYRM010000143.1:0-15652 GCA_964649705.1 uncultured Planctomycetia bacterium | reverse complement strand
CGGTCTCGACGTGGAAGTCCTTCACGGCCTTCAGGACGCCGCCGTGGATCATCATTCGCTCGGGGGGCAGCTCTGGCAACCCCTCCCCGGCGTGCGTGTCGAGGGCCCAGCGCCCCGTGAGGAGCAGGAGCAGGACCAGTCCGGCAACGCTCCCCTGGATGGCCTTTCGCATGTCCACCTCCCATTCCCCCTGAGTGAGCGGAGACTGTCCCCCCATGCCGTCCGAAGGCGAGAGTCTCTTGGTGGCGAGCTGTTTCTAGGCCCGTGCGGGGAGAGTGCAGCGGGCGTGGACGTGACTACGTAGTAGTATACCGCCCCGGGTGCGGGGGAAGCGGACCGAATCTGTGGGCTTGTTGCAAAGGAGCGGAGGGAGAGGGATTCGAACCCCCGTGGGACTTTCGCCCCAAGCGGTTTTCAAGACCGCCGCCGCGATCGCTCAGCCCGGTTTGGGGCAACAAGTTGCGAGATGCGCGGATCGCTGGGGGTGCCCCCAGGGGTGCTGAGTTGCGGCCGGCTCGACCGGGGATGGGCTACTTCTTCGAGCCGTTCCCGCTAGGCTTGGCGGGCCGCGCCTTCGCCTTCGCGCCCCTGCTCTTTGGGGGCGTGTACCCGGCGGGGATGCGCTTGCACCCCAGCTTGGCGAACGCCTCTTCGACGATCTCCACCGTGGTCTTCTGCGTCTTCATCGCTTCCTTCCTATCGGGAATATGCACAACTCGCCGTTGATGATGCAGGCTACGGCCTTCTGCCTGAGCGCCAGCCCCATGTTCCTCAAGTCGCGGACCATCGTCCGCAGTCTCTTCCCGTGGTCGGGCTTTCTCGTGTCCGCCCACGCCTCGATCACCGTCACGCGGTCCCAGTAGAAACGCGGTCCGCTCGTCCAGACTCCGACTCCGCGGCCAAATGACGTGGCGCCGGTGAACAGCTTGCCGCACGTCTTCATGAGGCGGATCACCCAGCGATCGTGCAGGTCTACCGGCGTGGTCTTGGACTCCCGGTCCCCATCGGGCACGAACAGCTCCAGGCGATCGAACATGGCACCCTCCTACGCCACAAAGTTCATTCTACGTCCCGAGTCTCGCCGCGGGAATCGCATCTTCTCGCCCCGGTCGTTCAGGCAGGGCATCCGTGCCGGTCGCGGCGATAGGGACGACGGCGCGCGCGCCGAGGGCCAGCGTGCGGCCGAGGGAGTCGACGGCGGAGCGCCCGGCCTCGGGGGCGAAGTGCGCGTAGCGCATGGTGACGGCGAGTGTCGAGTGGCCGAGGAGCTTCGCGACGTCGAAGAGCGGGACGCCGGCCGCGACCATGAGACTTGCCGCGGTGTGGCGGATGTCGTGGAACGTGAGCCGGTCGCGCTTGTCGATCGGGATCGCGGGGCAGCGCCGCACGGCGCCTGCGAAGTGTCGGCGGAGGTGCGTCTCCGACACGTCGAAGAGCCGGCCCCGCCCGTCGAGCGGGAGGACGCGCGACTCCGAGCGGAACCGCGCGAACTCGGCGAGGAGGTCGTGCGTCATGGGGACCACGCGGCCCCGTCCGGCCTTCTCATTCTCGGGGCGGACGAGGACCTCCCTCCGGGTGAAATCCACGTCGCGCCACTCCAGCGCGAGGATCTCGCCACGCCTCATCCCGGTGGAGAGCGCAAGTACGAGGACGGGGCGGAGGGCCGGCGAGGCGACCTCCACGAGGGCGCGGGACTCCTCGGCGGTCAGGTAGACCTCCCGGGCGCGCCCCTTCTCCGAGAACCGCTCCACCCGCTTGACGGGGTTCGTGTCGAGGTAGCCCATGCCGATCGCCCACTTGAAGAGCGCGGAGGCGAGGGCGAGGTCACGATTGACGGTCGCGCCTGAAGTTCCCTCCTTCGTGCGCTCGTGCGCCCAGCGGGTCAGGTCACTGGGCGCAATGTCGCCGAGGTACTTCCCTGCCCATGGCGCATCGATGAGGAGACGCAGCCTCTTGATGTCGCTCTCCCAGGTAGAGACCTTCTTCCTCGCCTTGGCGTGTTCGAGGTACAGCGGGGCCGCGTCGCGGAACGCGAGGCGGGAGCCGCACGCCTCGCCGAAGACCTCGGCCAGGGCCTCCGGCAGTGCCCGCCCGCCGATGAGGAGCGCGTGGAGCCTTACGAGGTTCTGCGTTGCGACCTCGCGCGTCGGTCCGCCCGCGCGCCTGTACCGCTTCCCCTCCCAGCGGAAGGCGACGTAGAAGCCCGGCTTCCCGTCCCGGTGGAACACGGACCCGAACGAGCGACGGCGCATGACTACTTCCTCCCCTTCGCCGTCCGCGCGATGTCCGTCAGCTTGTCGAGCGCCAGCCCGTCGGGCTTGAAGCGGTCGCACTCCCAGCCCTGGATTGTCCTCCCGCTCCGATGGAACCGCGCGCCGAACGTGGACACGTCCTCCGCGAGCGCCTTGCGGAGCGCCTGGATCTGCCTCCCGTTCATGTCGAGTCCTCCGAATGCGGATACGTGCTTCACGCTCGCAAGGTGCGGGCCGTGTCGAATCGCGCGACTCGCCAAACGCGCCGCTTCAAGTCATTCCCCGGGAATCGGAAACGGGATCGACGCGCGCGCGATCCCCATCCTCAGGCGCGAGTCCGCTACCCGGGCGTGACGCATGTAACCCCCGGGTGCTACCTGTCCGCGTGTGCGCTCACTCCAAGCCATTTTGCGTGTGAGTCACGCGCCCGATCGCGCACAGGGCCGCGTGCGGGCGCGCGAGACGGGGGGGCGCACCAGGGGGGTGATCGTGATCGCCCCCCCATGAGGCTCATTGCGAGAGGAGAGGGGTTCAGTCACTCTCCTCATACGAAGCACGGCTATCCGTTCATCCGGTGCTGGCGGCCGCCCGGAACGGTCGGATGGAGTTCAGAGGGTATGCTCCAATACCAGCATTCGCCCCGCTCGTACTTCAGCTTGCCGTACTTGCCCAAGTCGCCGAGGAAGTCGTGGAGAAGGAAGTCTGCCCCCCAGATCGCTACGCAGAGCACACCCCATCCGATCCCCGCCACCCAATCGCCGCTCTCAATGGAGGATGCCGCGAAGCCTGCGGGTAGGAAACCGACAAACCCGAACCACCGAATGATCCAAAGCACCCGTTCGGCATGCTGTTCCATGAGCGCTGCGGTGCAGGCGTCGCATCGCTGTTCGCGATGACCAACGCCTACTTGGCCCCCGAGGCGAACGCCCGGCGTGATGCGGGCTCGTCCACACTTCACGCACCGCAGGTCAGTTTCGCCGTCGGCCATCGTGTGCCCTCCAAACGTGGTCCGCGCAGTGAACTCCGGCTGCCTCCCGGTTGAGCGGGGCAGGCGGACGATAGCGCGGGACGGACGCGAGGGCAAGCCTACGGATAGCCGGTCGCTCTACTACTCTGCTTCGTCACCCTCCGCCGTCAGTTCCACGGCGACCCGAGCGGGATGGGCGGAGGATCGAGGAAGATGCCCCATCCAGCGTCGATGTACTCGGTCACATACTCGCGGTCCAGCTCGTCGATCCTCAGAACCTCCGCGTTGGACGGGGCGGGGCGGCAGCGCGCGAGGAAGTTGTCGAGGTACTCCGCGGCACGCGCCCGCGTCGTAAAGACGGAGAGCGCGCCGCACCAGGGACGGCCAAGCTCGATCAGGAACTCGAAGGGATGATCGACTTCAGGCGGCATCCGAAGGACAAGCATGAACATCTTGTCGAGTGCGGCGCGCGGCAAGGGCGCGCCACGCTGGACGGAGTAGGGGCCGTCCTGTACTGTGTCCATCGCGGTCACTCCACATGCGGGCCGCTCGTCCTGGCAGGGGCGGGCGGCCCTTGGTCTACACGCGAGCGAGTCCCCCTCGCTTCGCGGTCCACTCGTTGAGCTTGCCCCGCAGCGTCTCGGCGGAGTCTCGGACGTCCTCGCCGTCGAGGTAGCGCGCGAGAAACGCCGAGAGAGTCGGCACCATGCCGGCGAGGACCTCTTGCCGGAGGACTCGCCCCAGGGTGTCACGGTCGGCAAGCGCGCTGTCACGCTCCCGCTGCACGTCGTCCAGCTCGACGCGGAGGAGGTCCCGCTTCTGTTGCGCCGCGTCGCGGTCCCGATAGGCGCGTTCGGTCGATGCCGCCAGGTCCGCGTTTCGAGCGCGGAGGTCCTCCACGTCAGACGAGGAAGTCTCTACGCGGGCCGAGGAATCGGCGAGCGCAGTTCCCTGGACCTCGGAGACATCCTCGGAGGCAATCGCGCGTCCAGCGCCCTCGGGTGCGTTCGGGATTCCCTTCGACTCGACTGTACTCTCACCCTTGCCTAGCGCCGCAAGACGGAGTGCAGCGCTGGCGCTCGGGCGGCGTCGCCCACGCTCCCATCCCCGCACCGCATCCGCCGTGACACCGAGCCGTGACGCGAATTCCGATTGCGTCACGCCGAGCGCCTCGCGCAGTCCCCGGATGTCGTCAGGTGTCATGGGTCCTCCATCAATGGCCGAAGGGGGTTTCGCCCTCCCGCTCGCCGCCCTCTTGCACACGCGCGAACGTGCCACCGTTACCCCGCCGACGGAACGCTCGCCGCTGCGCACCACGGGTGCAGCGGGACGCCTCGCGGATCGCGAGAGGCTGCCCCTCGTCCGCACCCCTCGCACGGCACTACCTCGCCGCACGTCCAACCCGTAGGGTAGTCTCCGTCCCCCTTGGCACTCTGGTGGTTGGCACTCTGGCAGGGAGTGCCCGCTACGGGGTCCCTTCGGCCCTTTCCTCCCATAGTGCCACGGTTCGCATTGGCATTCTGGACGGAATCAGCTGCGGCAGTGCCCCCTGATCCGTTTCCTGCCAGAGTGCCATCGGCCAGAGTGTCAGGGGCAGGGAGCCATAGGACCCAGGGAGTACCTAGTCCGCCGGGCTGCCTTGACTCGACGCTGAGCGCCTTCCGCGCGCGCACGAGCGTGCTGTGGGAGATGCTCCGCTTCTTCGCCTCCGCCTCAACCGTTTTCGACGGCACTTCGACTCCTGGGGGGAGCAACTCGCGCAGGAGGTCCGTTGCGACCGCGAGGGCGGAGCGCTCCTCGGGGGCAAGCGGCGCTCCGAGGAGGTCGCGTGCGGATACCTCGCACGTGCCGAGCCACTCCACGCGCGCCACGGATGTGCCGGCGATCCCTACCAGCCGAAACGCAAGTGAGGCTGCAAGCTGGCCGAGATTGCTCTTGACGTGCGCGAGAACCCGCCGCTCCTCGCTCTCGTCATTCGGGTGAACCCCGACAGCGAGCACTGAGCGTGCAGCGTTGCCCCATGCGGCGCTACCGAGAATCCGTTGCATGGCCCCCCTGGTCGTGTCTTTCCCCACGTGCTTGACGCCCACGATTGCGGCGCCCGTGCGCCCCGCCGTCTTGGCGAGCGGGGAGAGGACCCGGCGGAGATCCTCGTCACGATGAGAATCCACCTTCGCGGGGACATTCGCCGCGATGGGGTCGAGTATCACGAGGGCGGCCTTGTGCTCGACAATCGCCCTCTCCAAAGCGTTGATGTCCTCGGGAGACAAGACGAGCTCTCGCTCCTCTCCCTCGCTCCCGCGCATCGTCAGCAATTTGACCCGGGCCACGTCCGCATTTGCGGCGTCGAGTCGCGGGCGGAGTACTCGCGCGGGGTCGTCTTCGGCCGTGACCCATAGCGTCGATCGCGGCGCTCCGCCTCCCGTGCCGTCCGGCATCCCGTCACCCCGCGACAGGCGGGCCGCGATGTCGCACAGGGACGTGCCCTTTCCTTGCCCCCCGTCTCCGATGAGTAGCGACGGCATCCCCACGGGTATGCGCAGATCCCATAGCCACTCGACGGGAACGGCTGCGATGTCGGCGAACGGGCGGACGATTGCGCTCGGACGCCGACCGAGCGACGCTGCGGCCCCTGCCGATGCCTTCTCCGCTTCGGGCCGCGTCGAGGTTGCGGCGTTGAGGAGCCGTTGCACGTCCTCGCGCTTCCCGCCCGCCGCGATGAAGTCCGCGGCGTCCCCCTTCGGCGGGGCGTCAGGCCACGTGATCAAGCGGACCTCGACTCCGAGCCCCGCGAGTGCCTTCCCGATTCGCGCCATGTGCGCGCATCCAGGCTCGTCATTGTCGGGCCACAGGGAGACGACGGGGAACCGCGCGAGGGGGCGGAGCGCGTCAAGGCAGGGCGTCGAGCTCGCGCCAGTGCAAGTCCCCAGCGCGACGAAACCCAGGGACCTGAGGGCATCGGCCTTCCCCGCGCCCTCACAGAGGATCGGCGTCGCGTCGCCGGGCGCGGCGGACAGGGTCTCGCTCCCGAAGAGCGGCAGCGAGGCAGGCCGAATCTCGCCCCCTTTCGAGGGGCGTTCGTCAGGGTGAAGCCAACGAAAGGACTTCGAACCGTCCGCACGGTTCGTCCGCTCGTGGATCCCGATGAGCCTGCCCTCCAGGTCGCGGACTTCGTATCGCGTGACAGTCGGCTTGACCTTCATCATGCGGGATGGGGGAGAGTAGCGACCCGCGTCCGCCGTGGCGTTGCTACCGTGCGTCTTGCCACACTTGCAGGGACCCTCAAGACGATGTGCGAAGGTCCCTCCATTCTCTTGCGGGAGTCCGGCCGCGTGGTCTTCTCTGGTGCAGTGCGCGTATCGCCCATCACTCGACAGGAACCCGTAGCAGCGCTCGCCCTGGCCGCGGGGGTCTTCGTCACGCCCGCCGCAAACGGGGCAGCGGTTCTCTCCCTTGAAGGGGATCGTCATTCCTGGTCCTCCCCGTCGCTCCGCTTCCCTCCGCGGCGGGGCCGTTGGAGCACCAAGACGATCTGCGGATCCGGCTTGGGGAGGAGGGGCGAGCGACGCGGCGGAGGGTCCTGGCCGCTAGGTCGAGCGAGGGCGGCGAGCAGAGCCTCCCGGGTTAGGTAGAGCCGCTTCCCGACGCGCGCCCACGGCCCGATCCGGCCAGATGTCACCAGACGGCGGGCCGTCTTGGGCGCGATGCGGAGAGCGGCGGCGACGTCCTCGATCCCGAGGATGTCCGGCAGGGTAGGGGGCGCGCCGGGGGTGGCCCGCTGAGCGGTGCCTACCCCCGGAGCGCATGGGAACTCGTGTGCGATGTCGCGCATGTCGCGCCCCCCGGAGCCGCACGATTGCGCCTCCGCACTTCGAGCCAAACAGATCGGTCTGAGGGGGGATCTGACGCAACACCCTGGGAGCGCGCGACAGTCAGGGGCGGGAGTCCCGGGCGTGGGGGAGCTACGTCGGGACGGGTTTCCGATGAGTTCGCCGATGGCGGTGAGTCAGCATCATCCGCGACACAGTGTCCGGGTGGCATTCCAGAAACCGCGCTGCCTCACGCCTGCTTGTGCAGCCGTTCGCGCGTAGGATGGAGATGCGGTAACAAAGGGATAGCCCCCCATCACGAAGGAGTGCACGGAGAGTCGCCGGGTCCTGAGTCAGGAGGGTTTGCAGCTTGTCGAGATACCCGGTGATGGCCGCCCCCGCCTCTCGCTCCACTTCGCGACGGCGTCCGGCGATTGCCCTGCGGACGATTGAGGGGCGAACATCGGCTTTCGGGTCGGAGGGCGGGCGGTCGAATAGACCCGTGCGGATGATCGCTTCCCGCCGCATCGCCCTCCCCCACAGATCCGCCAGCCGGTCAGACAGTGTCTTGCGAAGCCGGTCGAAGGGGCTCAGGTGCCGTGGGAGTAGCGGGAGGGGCGCGGGCCGTCCCAGCGTGGACCCTCCCACGGTCGAGCGGCGGACGAGCCCTACTCGATCGCGAAGGAGCCGGGAGAAGACCCCTCTCAGCCAGTGCTGGGTCGAGGGGAGACGGAGCACCGCCCAAGTGTTCAGGACTCCACGCGCCACATGCGCCCCCTTCGGCTCTTCCTACAGGGCCGATCGTCCTCCCCCAAGCCCTCCGAGTCGGCCCGTGTCGCGATCGTGCTCACACGGGCCGCTCACGCCCCGGATCCTGGGGGTGCTCCCAGGGGTGCTGAGTTGGGGACAAATCGGGCATCTTGAGGGACCTAACTTCTCCTCACACGCGAAAGTCCAATCGCCCCCGGAGCAAGCAAAGTCGCGGGAAAGGAGCGGAGGGAGAGGGATTCGAACCCCCGTGGGACTTTCGCCCCAAGCGGTTTTCAAGACCGCCGCCATCGGCCGCTCGGCCATCCCTCCGCGGGAAGATTCAATACGCAATGTGCAGTTCTCAACCCAGGCACAAGGCGGAAGGTTCGCCGGGCGCTCGAGAATGGCACGGCCGGAGATTTGGATCCCGCCTAGAACTTCCACATGAGGGAGGCGAACGGCTCGCTGGCCCCGCTACCGCCCTCGAAGAGGTCGTCCTCGGGCTGGTTGTTGAGCAGTTCTCGGCGCAGGCCGACCTCGAAGTGCAGACCCCCGCCGACGCGGAAGTTCACCTGCTTCACGCTCTCCTCGACGTGGCGGTCGAGCAGCGTCGGCTCGCCGCTCATCGAGCTGCGCGAGAAACCCCACGAGACGCGCTCCGTCAGGTCCATGTCCCTCCCCCACTCCACGACCACGTCGGGCAGGACCGGGAGGACGTTGCGGCCCACCCAGCGGCTCACGGGCTCGCCCGCGTCGAAGACGGCCGGCATCACCATCGTCTGGCCGATGACGACGCCCTCCGGGCGGCGCCCCTGGCTCTCCTGGTAGCGAGCCACGATCGTGCGCAGGTCCTCCAGGTCCACCGGCCCCTCGCGCAGGTCCAGCATGTACCTGGACCTGAAGGGGCCAGCCACGGGCGGCAGGGGTGGAAGGCCGGCCTCGCTCGCGCTGCGAGCGGGCGTGGACATGAGGAGCGCCGCGACGACGTCGTTCCGGGCCTCTTGCAGCTCCTGTTCCTTGCGGAACACCTCCCCCAGCGAGGCGACCGTCTGGGACACGACGCTCATCCACACCAGGCCGCGGTAGGCCTCCGAGGCGCGATCGAGAGACGCATCCACCACGAGCGGGTCGGTGACCTCGGCGCGCGGAGGCGAGGGGGCGTCCTCGGCTCGGAAGAGGTCCTGCCACCAGGCCTCCTCGGCGAGGCCGAGGGAGCACAGGAACAGAACGATGAGGTAGGCGGGCCGCATCGTCATTCCCAAAGTCGTGTCGCCACCGGTGACGCCCTCGCGGGCGACGCTCCGGCGGTCCCTACGGTTGGTTGGTTCGGGCCTCCTCCAGGACCTTTTCCTCGACCCAGATCGGGGCCATCATCTGGATCGCCAGGACGATCGCGTCGCTCGGGCGGCTGTCAATCTCGTGCTCGCGCCCGTTCACCTTGACCATCAGCTTCGCATAGAACGTCCCGTTCTTCAGGTCGTGGACGACGACCCGGTCCAGCGCGCCGTCGAGGCCGCGGATCACGTTCTCGATGAGGTCGTGCGTGAGCGGCCGGGGCGTCCGCTGCCCCTGGATCTTCCGGTGGATCGCCATCACCTCGTAGCTGCCGATGACGATCGGGAAGGCGCGCTCGCCGTCCGCCTCCTTCAAGACGATGACCTGCTCGTCCTGCGTGTCCTGGATCATCACGCGAACGAGTTCCATCTTGACCATCGGCCACTCCAGACGCCTTCTTGACCGAATGATACGTTCGGCCCGGAGTGGCGTCAATCCGCGACTCGCGTCTACTCGCGGAGCTGCTGCGCGAGGTAGTTCTGCACCCCGAGGCTCTCGATCAGCCCCAGCTCCGTCTCCAGCGCGTCGACGTGCTCTTCCTCGTCCTTCAGGATCGTCGTGAACATGTCGGCGGTGGCGTTGTCGCCCGCCTTCCGGGCCGCGGCGATCGCCTCGTTGTACGACTCCACGGCCCCGAGCTCGAGGGCGAGGTCGTTCTCGAGCTGCTGCTTGACGTCCGTCCCGATGTTCAGCTTCGGAAGGTCCCTGAGGTTCGGCATCCCCTCGAGGAAGAGGATCCGCTCGATGATGTCCTCGGCGTGCTTCATCTCGCCGATCGACTGCTTTTTCGTGGCCGCGGCGAGCCTCTTGAACCCCCAGTTCTCGCACATCTCCGCGTGCAGGATGTATTGGTTCAGCGCGCCCAGCTCCTCCTTGAGGGCCTTGTTGAGCTGGGCCAGGACCTCGGTCTTCCCCTTCATCGCATCCTCCTCGATCAGATGAGCCGCGAATCCTACCCGCGCCTCGGATCCCCCGTCAACGAAGCGCGAGTCGAGGCGTCCGCGCACTCGAGTCCGGCCCACGCCGATCCATGCGACATCAGGTTCTGCGCGAGACCGAGGGCCTGCAGCGGCCAGACGTCCTTGTAGAAGCGGTAGTCGAGGTAGAGCTTCCCCGCAAAGCCCGCCCCCGTCGTGTAGTCCTCGGTCCAGGAGCCGTCCATGTTCTGCACGCGAAGCAGGTACTCCACGCCTCGGCGGATCGCGGGCGTCACGCGCGTCGCGACGGCGAGGAGCCCCATGAGCCCCCATGCGCTCTGCGAGGCCGTGCTCCGCCCGAGCCCCACGTACTTCCCCTCCGTGTCGGAGGCGCACGACTCCCCCCAGCCCCCGTCCGCGTTCTGCGTCGACTCGATCCACGCCACGCCGCGGCGAACCATCGGGTCCTCGCGGTCGATGCGGACCGCCCCCAGCCCCAGGAGCGCCGCCCACGATCCGTAGAGGTAGGCAATCCCCCACCTCCCGAACCACGACCCGTCCTTCTCCTGCTGCTTCCGGAGGCTCGCGACCGCAGCGTCCACCTCGCTCCGACCGACCCTCCACCCGCGGAGCCCCAGGTACTCGAGCATCCGCCCCGTCATGTCCGCCGTGCTCGGGTCGGTCATCGCGCGGACCATGTCATTGAACGGGATCCGCTCCAGCCACCAGCTCCGGCAGTTCCGGTCGAACGACGACCAGCCGCCGTCGTCGTTCTGCATCGCGATCGCCCACCGTTCCCCGAGCGCGCACGCGCCGAGCGTCATCGCGTCCCCGCGCCCCGCCGTGGGCAGGATCGCCCGCACGGCCGCGATCGTGTCGTCCACGTCCGGGAAGAGCGCGTTCCCCTCCTGGAACCCCCAGGTCCCCACGGGCCCCTCGGGGCAGCGGACCTTCCAGTCCCCCTCGCGGAAGCTCTGGCGGTCGAGAAGCCATCGGGACGCCGTCCGCAGCGCCTCGTGCCCCCGCGGGAGCCCCGTCTCCCTCAGGCAGTAGGAGACGATCGCCGTGGACCAGATCGCGGAGTTGCACGGCTGGACGAAGTACTCGCCGCCGCGGTCCCACACGAGCGAGCGGAGCCCCGCGTACGCGCGGGCGACCTCGGGCGAGTCCGCCGCGTACCCCAGGCCGCGCATCGCGAGGATCCCGAAGAGCGTCGAGAGGATGTAGTTCCCCCACGTCCCGTCCGGCTCCTGATGGGAGAGGAGGTACTCCTTCGCCGCGAGGAGCGCGCGCGTCCGGAAGACATTCGGCGAGAGCACGCGGCGGGCCTTGTCGACGTACCTCCCCACGCGCGACAGCGCCTCCATCGCGATGGCCGAGGCCTTCCACGGGGCGCGGCGGGACCCCCCGTCCAGCTCGCGGGGCAGGTCTACGCGGACGCCGGCGTGCTGGTATCTGAGCTCGCCCAACGTCATGATCGACACGAGGTGCAGGCGGGTGAAGCTGACGATGCTGTAGAGGTTGAAGGGCGAGTTCCGAGGGAGGAGGAGCACCTCGATCGGCAGGAGGGGCACGGCGTCCCAACCGATCTGCCCCGTCGCCGCCAGCGTCACGCGAGTCAGGCTCGAGATGCGCGCGAGCCCGCCGTGCTCCTGGATGAACTCCCGGGCTCGCACGAGGGGCTCCGCCTTCGGTCCGAGGCCGCGCAGGCGGAGCGCATAGTAGGCCTCCACCGTCGCGCTCAGGTGCCCGTCGTGCCCCGGGTAGAGCGGCCAGCCCCCATTCGAGAGCTGGAGCGACAGGACCCGCTCCGCGATCTTCCTCTCCGCGGAGGGGCGGACGAGGTTGAAGAGCCGGTGCGCGAGCAGCAGGTGCGCGTCCGGGAGGACGCTCGACCCTTCGAGCGGATAGCGCCACGAGCCGCCCGGCTCCTGGCGCGCGAGCAGGGCGCGGCGGGCGAGGCGGATCCCGCGCTCCACCGCGGCGAGGGAGCCCCGCTCGAGAGGGATCGGCTTCGTGTCCGGAGCCATGATTGCCCGCGGCCCGAGCGCCGGTTCCTGCACCTTGATCTCCGTCAATCGACCCCTGGGTTCCGACTGAGCCGGGCGGAGGTTACCAGCCCCTGCCGGGTGAGGTCAAACGAACCGAGCCTTTGGAACGATCGGGCAAAATGTGCTACCTTTCGCCCGAAATGCTGGTGCGCTTCTTCCCGAACCTGGCGACGTACGTCACCGAGCGATGGGCTCGGGTCCTCCTCCTTGCCGCGCTCGCGGCCGTCGGCTGCGGCGTGTGGGCGTGGAAGGACCTGAGTCTGGACTTCGACCGTGAGGCGCTCGTCAACAGCGACCTCGACGCGGCGCGCCGTCTGTCCGAGTTCCGACACAACTTCGACGGTCACGGGGAGCTGGTCGTCGTCGTCGAGGGGGGCGCGGACGGAACGCAGGCACGCCCGGCGATGAAGCGGTTCGCCGACGAGCTTGCGGGAGAGCTCCGGCGGAGACCTGATCTGTTCCATGCCGTCCACGCCCGCATCGATCCGGACCGTCTCGGAGACCTGGCGCTTCTCTACCTTCCCCTCAGGGACGTCGAGACGCTCGCGCGCGAGGTCGAGCAGGAGAAGCACGTCCTGCGCGCCCTGGAGGGCGGAGCCGGGCTCGCCGGCTGGCTCTCGGGCGTCCGAGAGCGGGTCGAGGCGGGTGCTGCCGGGAACGGGCCCTCCGAACTGGCGTCCTCCCGGGGGTCCATCGACTCCTTCCTCGGCGCCCTGCGCGGCTGCGCGGACGCGGCGGCGAGCGACGCCGAGCCGGACCTCTCCGGACTCGACGCGGCGCGCGGTGACGACGGCTATGCCTTCGTCGCGGAGGGACGCCTCCTCCTGGTCACGATCGAGCCCGTCACGCGGCCCGCCGAGATGATCCCCGTCGAGGCGCCGCTCGCGGCCGTCCGGGAGGCGGTGACGCGCCTCCTCCCCCGGTTCCCCGGCCTCCGCGCCGGCGTGACGGGGCGCCCCGCGATCCAGGCGGACGAGATGATCACGTCCACCCGCGACATGGTCCTCGCGAACGTCGCTTCGGTCCTCCTCGTGGCCCTCCTGTTCATCGCCACGTTCCGCTCGGTCGCGCGCCCGCTCCTCGCGGTGGCGACGCTGATCGCGGCGATCGCCGTCACGTTCGGCTTCGCCACCGGGGCCCTCGGGCGGCTCAACCTGCTTTCCTCGATCTTCGCGGTCGTGCTCGTCTCCGAGGGGATCAACTACGGCGTGCACGTGCTCGCACATTACCAGGCGGCGCTCGCCAACGGTGCGGCCGCGGCGGACGCCGTGCGGGACACCTTCCGCCGGGCGGGGGGAGGGCTTCTCCTCGGCGGCCTGACGACGGCGTGCGCATTCTCGGCCCCCGCCTTCGCCGAGTTCCAGGGGCTCGCCGAGCTGGGGGTCGTCTCCGGCGTCGGGATCGTCGTCTGCCTGGTCGCGATGTTCACGGTCTTCCCGGCGCTTCTCGTCGCCGTGGACGGCCGGCGCGCCGCCTCCTCGCCTGCGCCCGCCCCCGAGCAGGGCCCGCCGGCCGTCCCCTATCGCCGCGTGCCGCGTGTCGCGTGGCCGGTCTTCGCGTCGTTCGTCGTCCTGGCCGTGGCCGCCGGGCTCTACGGCCGACACGTCGGGTTCGACTACAACCTCCTCCGCCTCCAGTCCCCGCGCGTCGAATCGGTCCACTGGGAGAGGACCCTGATCCGCCTGGAGAACCGCTCCAGCTTCTGCGCGTCCGTCGTCGCCGACCGCGCCCGGCTCGAAGAGCTGCGCGGGAAGTACCGCGCGCTCTCCGAGGACGTCCTCTCGACCGAGGCCCTCTTCCCCGAGGACGAATCGGAAAAGCGCTCGGTCCTTGCATCCATCGGCGAGAGCCTGAAGGGCGTCGAGGTCCCCGCGTCGCGCGGGCTCTCCGTCGCCGCGGTGAAGCGGGAGGCCTCGCGGCTCCGGCAGACCCTACGGTCGTACGTCGCCCGCGACGAGCGGGCCGAGAAGACGCTCTCCCCGGCGGTCGATTCGCTGACCCGTCTCGCCTCCGCGATCGAGGCCGGACCTGAGGAGCGGGTACGAACGCGCCTCGCCGCCTTCGAGCGGGCCCTCCTCGACCGCCTGGCGGCGGGGATCGAACAACTGCGGCGATGCGCCCGCCCCGGCGAGGTCCGCCCCGGCGTCCTCCCGCCGGAGATCGAGCGGCGGCTCGTGGGACGGGACGGTCGCTTCGCGCTCCTCGCATATCCCAAGAAGGACGTGTGGGAGATGGCGGGGATGGAGGCGTTCGCCAGCGCCGTCCGCTCCGTCGACCCTGAGGCCGTCGGCGCGCCGCTCCTCATGGTGGAAAGTCACACGCTGTTCGTGCGGTCCTTCCGCCAGATCGTCCTGATCAGCTCCGGGGCGATCCTGCTGTTCCTGCTGCTCGGGACGCGCTCCTTCGTCCGCGCCCTGGTCGCCGCGAGCCCCCTCGCCGTCGGCATGGCCTTCCTCCTCGCCCTCATGCGCGCCCTCGACCTCAAGTTCGACTTCGCCAACTTCTTCGCCGTCCCGATCCTGATCGGCTCCGCGGTCGACAACGGCGTACACCTGGTCCACGCGTACGCATCGGGCGAGGACCAGGCCGGAATCCGCGAGACCTACCAGGGGATCCTCGTGAGCACGTTGACGACGATGCTCGGATTCGGCACGCTCATCCTGGCAGAGCACGCCGGCCTCGTGAGGCTGGGGACCGTCCTGGCGCTCGGCTCCGCGGTGCTGCTCGTCACGTTCCTCGTCTTCGTTCCCGCGTTCCTCGCGATCCTCCCCGCGCGGCTGCGGACGCCGTCTCTTGCGCCGCCCAGGAGGCTTCCATGAAGCGGATCGCGATGCTGACCTGCCTGTCGCTCGTCCTGTGCGCCGGGGACTCGCCCCCCGCCGCGACCTTTCTCATCCTCAAGACCGGGGAGCCGGGCGCGGAGCCGGAGAAGGCCGGGCCGCTCCTCAAGGAGTGGTCGGCGCACCTCTCGCCGCGAATCGGCGTCCCCCAGGAGGGGGTGATCACCTCGGACCCCGCGAGTGCGGTCGAGCTGGCGAAGAAGCACCACCCCGCCTGGGGCATCGTGACGCCGTCCTTCTTCCTCGACCACGAGCAGGACCTCGCGCTGAGGCCGCTGCTGGAGACCCGACGGGGGGGCCAGGCGGCGGAGCGGTACTCGGTCGTCGTGAAGAAGGGCGCGACGTGGACCGGCGGGGAGGTCGCGACGCAGCTCTCCGCGGAGGCCTCCTACCTCGGGAAGGTCGTCTTCGCGGGCAAGGAGGTCCGCCTGCGCGCCGAGAAGAACCTCGCCGACGCCGTCTACGCGATGGTCGAGGGGGACGACGGCGCCCCCTCCGCGGTCCTGCTCGACCGAGCTTCGCGGAACTTCTTCGAGGAGGACGAGCTGACCTGGCCCAAGGTCGACGTCGCCTGGGAGTCGGAGGACCTCCCCTCCGACCTCGTCGTCGGATTCGGCGAGGCCCTTCCCAAGGACGCGGAGGCGATGCTCCGCAAGGCGCTCATCGGGATGACCGACGACGACGAGGGGAAGAGGATCTGCCGGAACCTCCAGACGGAGGGGTTCGGAGAG
>CAZYRM010000142.1:0-15694 GCA_964649705.1 uncultured Planctomycetia bacterium | reverse complement strand
TGATGAACCTGTGCATCCCGTACCGGGTGATCGAGCCGCTCATGAGCGAGGTCGCCTCCCACGCCCTCCCGGGGTTCTCGAAGAAGGGGGTCGTCGTGGAGAAGCGGGAGGAGATCGCGGAGCAGCTCGGAGGCGCGGACCTGACGCTCGTCGCCGTCCTCGCCCGGACGAAGATCACGGTCAAGGACCTGCTCCAGCTCGAGGTCGGCGACCAGGTCGACCTGGAGCACCCTGCGACCTCGCCGATCACCATCGAGATCGACGGCAGGCCGAAGTTCCTGGCGAAACCCGGTACGTTCAAGCGGCGCCTCGCGGTCCGGGTCCTGGGACCCTCGGGCGCGGGCGTGAAGTAGGGGGATCGACGTGACCGAGCAGCCGAAGAACCTCGACCGGATCCTCGCCATCGAGCTGCCCATGGTGGTCCTGCTCGCGCGGAAGCGGATGCGCCTCGAGGAGGTCCTGACGCTCATCCCCGGGACCGTGCTCGAGTTCGACAAGCCCGTGACCGACCCGCTCGAGCTCCTCGTCAACGAGCAGGTCATCGCGCGCGGGGACACGATCAAGGTCGGCGAGCGGTTCGGACTCCAGGTCCGGGAGATCGCCAGCCCGAAGGAGACGATCCGCGCGATGGGGGCATCCTAGATGCCTCGACTCACCCTCCGGACGCGGCTCCGCCAGCGCCGCGACTGCGCCTTCCAGACGCTCGACGGCGAGACGGTCGTGCTCCTCCCGCGCGAGCGGACCGTGCACCAGTTGAACGAGGTCGGCAGCTTCCTCTGGGCGGAGCTCTCCCGCCCGGCGCCGATCGCGCGGCTCGTCGAGCGGGTCTGCGAGGAGTTCGACGTCGAAGAGGCCTCCGCGCGGGCCGACGTCCTCGCCTTCGCCCGGGAGCTGATCGACCGCGATCTGATCCTCGTCCACGCCCCGCGCCCCCGGAGGTCGACGGACTAGTGGACGCCGCGGCGCCGGATCGCTAGACTCTCCCCGGCCCCAGGGATGCACGAGGTGGACATGAAGACGACCCTGTCGTTCGCGACGCTCCTCCTGTCCGGCGCGGCGCTCTTCGCCCAAGCCGAGCGCACCTTCCAGACGAAGTACGAGGCGGGCAAGACGTGGGTGATCACGTCGACGCGGGTGCTCGACCTTGACCTGACCGTCACCGACCTCGAGAACCAGAAGACGGGCCGCCAGGAGAAGGCGGACATCCGGGAGAAGTACGAGCGGGAGTTCCGGAAGGTCGAAGCTGGGCGCCCGTCACAGGTCCGGGTCAAGGTCCTGGAGGACCGGCACAAGTCGGCGCCCGGTCCGCTCGAGGGGATGGAGATCCTCATCGACAGCGCCGGCGCGAACGGCGCCGGCCTCACGCCGGAGCAGAAGGGCGCCTTCCGCCTCGAGGAGGACTTCGAGGCGATCCTCCCCGCCAACGCGGTCAAGGTCGGCGACAAGTGGAACCTCAACCACCGCGACGTGGCGAAGTTCGTCCTCGACACCTTCAGCATCGCCCCGGGCGCGGAGGGGAGCGGCGCGTGCGAGCTCCTGTCGATCCAGAAGGTGGGGGACCGCGAGGTCGCCCAGATCCAGGTCGACCTCGACCTGAAGGGAAGGTCGACGACGGAGTGGGAGCTCAGGGCCTCGGTCAGCGGGACGCTGACGTATGACCTGACGAACGGCCGCCCCGAGAAGCTCGACCTGCACGGGGAGCTCCGGGCGAGCGGCGAGGAGAAGGACGACAAGAAGCAGGTCGTCGCCACGGTCGAGGGGCGCGGCATCCTGACGATCATCAACACCTACGAGACGCGCTAGCCCTCGAGGTAGACGCGGCGCACACGGCGCCCGAGCTGGCAGGGGATCTCGTACGGCGTCGTTCCGACGATCCGCGCCAGCTCCTCCGCGCGCACCTGGTGGTCCCCCTGCCTGCCGATGAGGACCACCTCGTCCCCCACGCGCGCGTCAGGGATCGCCCCCACGTCGATCGTGGTGTAGTCCATCGTCACCGTCCCCGCCACGGGGGCGAGATGGCCCGCATGCGCGCGATGCTCTTCTTCAATCCGGCGTTCTCCAGGGTCGTGAGCAGCTCCTGCTGGGTCCGGGGTGGATTCTTCAGCGCGGCGGCCTGTTCGGCGACGACCTGGAGGACCCGCTCTGGATCGAGATCGAGGAGGCCGCCGAAAAACCCGTCCGGGTGGATCGCAACGAGGCTGTGCGGCAAAAGGGCAGCCGCTGGAAAGTCACCGAGATTCGCGGTCACGATGACGCTCGCACGCGCGCGGATGGCGACGGCAAGGACGTGGCGGTCGTCTGGGTCGGGGAGCCACAGGCCGGCCGTGAGGCCCTCGTACCCCGTCACCAGGGCGCCCGGAAGCGCCTTGTTCATGAGGTCGCGGGTCCGCCGTAGGGATTCGGGCTTGAGGTCTGGCCGGTTCACAACGATGTGACGGAAGCACTCATCGAGGAGCTGATTGCTCCATCGCGCCTCGACGAGGCCGGCGCTCGCGAGGCGGAGGAACAGGTCGCGCAGCGGCGCCGAGTAGAGGATGCACGCGTCGTAGATGGCGATCGCCACGCTGGAACCCGCAGGGTCAGTAGCCGAGTCCGAGTCTCTGTGCCTCCCGTGTCAGCTCATCGAGAGCCTTGCGTCGCCGCTGGTCGTCCTTGCGCTTGTACTCCATGAGGTCGGAGAACCGGATGCGTCGGTGGGTCCCGATCTTTCGGGAGGGGATCTTCCTCTCGTCGAGGAGCTTGACGAGGTGCGGGCGCGAGACGTTCAGCAGGTTCGCCGCCTCTTGGGAGGTCAGTTCGGCGTGGATCGGGACGATGCTGACGCTGTTTCCGCGGGCCAGTTGGCGGAGGATCTCGGCGAGCGACGCCACCGCATCAGCGGGCATCAAGATGGACACCTCGGACCTGCCGCGCCTGGCCGTGAGCTGGACGGCCTGTACGCCCTTCCTCGTCAGGAGGGATTTCAGCAGTCGGACGGCCTCTTCGGCCTGCTGGGCCTCCTTGGGGGACGGCGACTTGTGCAGCGCGGTGCTCATGCCAGCAGGATACCGCGCAATCGAAACAAACGCAACGGCCGAGTCGTCGCCCGGGGCATCAGCCGCGCGCGAGCTCCCGCGTGAGCTGCTCGACGAGGTGGATCGCCGACATGGAGACAGCGACTGCGAGCCCCTGCGAGACCTCCTCCTCGTCGAGCCGCTCTCCCTGGTGTTGGCCGTAGTTGCCGACGGTGTGCAGGAAGTCGAGGAGGAATATGGTCGAACGTGACAGGCGGGTCTTCCCGGCACGCCGAGGGTCCGCCATCAGGCGGAGGGCCTTGAACTTCGCGCCCGCGGAGAGGGCATCGACACGTCCCCGGGGCGGGTTCTGTTCGACGCGGGACCAGTCGTTCGACCACTCGGCGGGAATGTCCCCCGAGGGCAGTTCGGCCCGCCAAGCGAGGAGCATGGCTTTGTTGACCAGCGTGCGCACATGCCCGAGAACGACGGATGGCTCGGTCAGGTCCCGCACCATCTTCTCCACCCAGGTCAGGAGCTGGAGGTCGGCGTCACGGACCTGCTCGAGGCGCAGCGCCAGCACGCGCTTGATGTTGGCCTCGTAATCCGCCGCGGTTCCGAAGAGGCCGTGGAGGGAAGTCGAGGTCGTGAGCTGGCCCTTGACGTGCTCCTTCAGCAGACGACAGCATGTCCTCCAACTGCCGTCGTCCTTCTCCACCAGCCCTCGCGCCACGAGAGATGCGATCCGGTCCTTGGGCGGGGCCATCACGGAAGGGACGCGATCGGAGGCGATGTCTGCGAAGGTGGCCTGCTCCTCCGGGCTGCAGTCGTCCCAGATGGCCTGGAGGAGTTGAGGCTCCTGGACCAGTAGCGCCCGCGCGACGGCGTTCACGACCTCGTTGTTGACTCGCGCACCGTCACAGACTTCGGGGGCGTCCCACAACGCGTGCAGCAACGCGCTCGCGAGCAGCGGCACGCCGCCGGTCCAGTTCACGAGCTCCTTCCGCGCCCCGGGTTCCAACTCCACGCTCCGTCCCTTGAACGGGAGCACGAGCTCGCTCCAGTCCTCCTCCACCAGCGGAAGCATCTGAATGCTCCTTGGGAAGATGCCGAAGAAGTCGGAGGTCTTGGAGTCGGGCGGACACAGGTCGATCAACTCGTGCCGGCTACCCGTGACGTATCGCAGGCTGGGCAGATCGGCGAGGGAGCGCAGCTTGTTCCAGACCCCGATCGTGATCCCGGGGGCCTGCAGGGCGACGTCGATCCGGTCGAAGACGACGAGGAGGCACTTCTTCGCATCCGCAAGCAGCGAAAGTGCGCTCACGAGCTTCTCAGGATTGCCCAACTCCTCTTCCGTGACCAGACCGGCGACGTCAGGTGCGACACGCCGGAGGGAGGCGTGCATCGGACGGGCGAGCTCCTGGAAGAAGCTCGCGTTGGAGTCGAGGCTCCAGTGCCGCATGTCGCAGTAGACGCTGCCGTGGAAGGAGCCGAGCCCGGCGGCGTGCTCCTGCGCGACCTTCCAGAGTAGGACAGTTTTCCCGGCATATCGCGGCCCGACGACCGAGACGTGGTTCGGGGAGGACTTCGCCAGGTGCGACATCACCGCGCGGAGGGCGGCCTGCCGCCCCCGCAGGGGAGCCGGGGCCCCCGGGCCGAGTACCTTGTAGGGATTCTCGCTCATCTCTTCGCCCTCTACTCGATTGCGGCCTGCCGATAGCGCTCTGGGTCCTCGTTCTCGGCGATCCACAGCCCGAACAGGGGCAGCGACAGCGCGTATTCGTTCAGATAGCCGACGGGGGTCATCTGAATGATGTCCTGTTCGCGGAGCTCGTCAAGGTCCTTGTGGAGCGCCTCCATGGTGGGATACGCCAAGCCAGCCTGTTCCATCTTGTATGCCAGGAGATCCGCCGTCATCCGGTCTGCTCCCTTGGAGGGATGGCCGATGATGCAAGTCAGGAACTTCTGACGGGAGTTGGAGACACGATTCCACACGGATCGCAGGTGGGCACTACCTCGCACGAACTCCCCGGCTACCTCGTCCACCGTCCTTGTCGTCAGGCTCCTGACGTCCGACTCCTTGCACTTCTCGAAGATCTGGTAGCACAGCGATTGGATGAGGAAGGGCTGTCGCGAGCACAGGCTCACGACCTTGTCGCGTGCCGATGCGGAGAACACGAGTCGACCCTGCACAGGCTTCGTGACCAGGTCCCTCGCGGAGTCCAAGTCCAGCCCCTTGACTTGGATGGAGATGCCTAGGCCGTAGAGAGCGCTCCAGTACTCGGCCTTCATCCGCGACATCCGATGCTCCCCGGCGAGGATTCCCGCAAGTGAGGGATGCGATTGGAACAGCGTGCGGAGGTTCTCCGGCAGGTGTGGGCCCGTGACGCCGCTGTCGATGCCCTCCTGGATGATGTCGAACTCGTCGAGGAGCAGCAGAAGCCTCTTCGGAGCCAGGACGCGGACTATCTCGTTGACTTGGGCGCAGAGGCGCTCGAAGGGACTCTCCACTTGGAAAGAGGCACGGAGCGCATCCAGGTGCTTCATTTCGAGTTCAGCACGAGACATGGAGGGGCCGACCGGGCCGATGCCGAGTGCCTCGAAGGTGACCCCCGAGGAGTGGGTCGCGAGCACAACCTCACGCGCGATCTTGTAGAAGATCTCCTGGTTCGCCAGCCCGCGGGCCTGGCTGAGGCCTTCCCCGCCCTGCAGATTGACGTACACGGCGACCCAGTCGGTTGGGTATCCCGGCGCGAGCAGCCTCCGCAAAATGGACGTCTTTCCGATCCGTCGGAAGCCCTCGAGAA
This sequence comes from uncultured Planctomycetia bacterium, assembly GCA_964649705.1. Taxonomy (GTDB): domain Bacteria; phylum Planctomycetota; class MHYJ01; order WSZJ01; family CAZYRM01; genus CAZYRM01. The sequence continues at coordinate 9,894 of CAZYRM010000142.1, read as the reverse complement.
GGAGAATGCGGGACTGCGCGCCTGGGGCCAAGGCAGTCCGAATCTGGTTCAGCGTCTCGTGGCGGCCGAAGAACGCCTCGTTCCCCTCCACCGCCCGCCCCACCTGGTAGGGGTTCTCGCCGGTCTCTGAGTGCGATGCCATTGGAACGCTGGCACGAACATCGAGCGCGACCTCTTCAACTCCCTCGACAGTCTCGTAGTCGAGTCGGGTCGCGGACCATCGAATGCTGATGCGATGTGTGCCCATCGGCAGGGGCGGAATCGTAAGGTCCCACGCGATGGTCTGGGCGGGACCGAGGTATGCCGCCGCGGAGTCCGAGTTGTGGGGAGTCGTACGCACTCGAACATCCAGAAGCCCGAGCGTCCCCTCGTTCGTTAGCACCAGGCGCACTTCGCTATTGTTCTCTGGTTCAACTACAGGGGGTTCTGCCCGGACTGCAATCGACAGTCTAGTGAGCAGCTTTCTGGATTCGGCACGGACGGCGGCGAAGAGAGCATTCCAGAGGAGGTTGAGAAACGAGTTGATCTTCGTATCGGGGACCCAGGGGACGCTATCCGCGTGCACGATGTCAGGGTCGTAGTCGGTACTCTTGATCGCTTCCAGAAGGAACAGTCGATCGGCGCCGGGGGGAGTGCTCCGGAGGGCCCGAACCAACCTCGTCGAGTTCTGTCGCCAGCAGGACAACCAGTGCTGTGCATTGATGCCGCCAACGTGCCAGTCAGACTCGTCCAATTCGCTTGGAGCTGGGAGCTCGCAGGTTGCTAGACTGGAATCCGACCGTATCCATCTCTCCACGGCGCCAATCCAGGCATCCTTGGGACACGCGTCACGATAGCGAGCATCAGGAGGACCGCCGGTGGAGCACGCATGGACGAGTCCCAGGTCTTCGCCGATCGCTCGCTGCAGTCTAACTTCCGGGTCAGCCTCCGAGAGCATGCTGCAGAGCGTTGCGCTGGAGAAGGACGACGATACGATCCAAGACCTGCCTCCCACCTCGTGTTGGATCGGCATGGGCGGAAGGACGACCGGAAGCGCCAGAATCGCCGACGCGTTTGGGCATCCCGACCCCGTCTCCTTCCGGATTTGGTCGAACCACATGGCGAACGGCAAGGACCGCAGCACCGTCGCAAGGAATTGTGGATCCACATTCGCAGATGGCCGAAGGCTCACGACTTCGTCGGAGACAACCCATCCAGCTTGCTTCTCCCCAACCGTATGAACTGTTGGGATTCCGTCTGCGAAGAACAGTAGCACGTCACCAGGGCGGGTTTTGTGCTCCTCGTCGATCGCGTCACTGCCGCCCTTGGGAATGAGGCGCACCCCCGCTGGCCACTGGACGGAGGCACCGTGGTGCTTCAGCCCAAGCGTCGCCCAAGCTCTCCGTTCTTCCTCGCTCCGCGGTCCGGACTCCGAGATTGACCTCAATCTCAGGTACGCGGCTTCATCGGCCATGACCAGTGGGATGGCTTCGCTCCGCAGTGCAGATTCGGAGGGTGGGCAATCCTGGGGGAGGCGTGTGGGATCGACCCCGAGCCTCAGCTCGGCACAGTCACGCAGTGTGACTCGTCTGGTCCCGGGGCATGCCGCCTCCCAGGTGTACAGTGTGGTTTCGAAATGTGCACTCAGGACTTCTTGCTCCAATTTGGAGAGCATCCGATCGAGATCGGCACGGGTCGCTTGTCCCGGCGCGACTTGGTCCAGGGTGGAGCCAATTACCTCAAGCGCCTTGACGCGCTCTTCCGCGATTGCCTTCCGGATGTGCTCTTGCTGCCCATCCTTGGTCCAGCGCCCGGCACACGAAGTTGCGAGAGACTTGAGGATCGAGTTGATAAAGCCATCGAACGGGAGGACGCCCAGTCGATACGCCGCGGTTTTCGAAATGGTCTCCTCGCACCAAGCTGCTGAGTCCTCCTTCGCCCATTCCTCGATGATCGATTCGTCCGGCATCCAAGCTGGTCCCCGCTCTGCGCGGTTCGCGACGAGCAGCACACTCGTCGGGATGTCGAACTCATCCACCACCACTTTGGGCGGCAAGGGAACCACTGCGAGCACATCGTAGTTTGCGCGAATCCAGTACCAGAGGGCTTGGTCTCTATCGAAGCCGCCAACCACTCGTCTCGGGACGACGATGACTCCCAGGCCACCTGCATCGAGGCGACGGAGGGCTGTTTGAACGAGAAGACTGCAAAGAGAGGTCGTGGGAACAGGGCAATCCCCATTCGGGTGGTCCGGGTACTCTCCCGACGAAGGAGGGACAGCAACCACAAGAGCGGATCGCTGCTGGGGCGGCATGGCTGTGGCCTCTATGCTGTCGCCAATTTGCAGGTCGATCTGAATGGCCCCTGCAGAGAGTAGCCGCGCGGTCGCGACCAGCCACAACTCCGGGCGAAGTTCCATGCCGGTGATTTGCGTTTCCTTCCAGCGCGAAGAATCGAGGTTCCCCGCGGCATCCCTGGGCGGAGTGAACGAGCACAATCTGTCGACAAGCACGGTGCCTACGCCGAAGCAGGGATCGTAGATCAAGCGAGCCGGCACCTCGGCTGCCAGGGTCGACATCAGCCGAGCGACTGTGGAAGGGGTCGACACCTCGGCCGGATGCTGGGCAAGTTCCCGCCATGTCGCGAAGCACTCCTCCAGGTTCGCATGCTGCTTGAGGAGGGGACAAAGCTCCCTACTCCAGATCCAAGTGCAGACAAAGCAGTTCCTCGCCGGCTCCTTGAACGGTTCGAGCTGCCTCATCCAGTACTCCGTGCTCACCTTCTCCTCTAGTGGAAGTGGAGGTGGGCCAAAGAGCGGCGGCACTACCAGATCCCGTGCTTCGGCCAGGATACCGGCAGGGCACCTGGCGGGGTCGAACGCCTCCGCCAACGGACCCAGGGACATCTGCGTGCCGGGGATCCGCATTGCGCAAATCCGTGGCCATGCGGCCACGAGCTGCGCCTGAAGCTGGTCCGCGGGGCAGGTCGCGAGGTCGAGCCCGACGTGCTGCGTGTGTAGGTCGTCCTCGTTGCCCCCACGCAGGTTGATGAGCAGCCTGCGGAGCTCCTCGGGGCCGTCCAGTTGGCCGAGGATCACAAACACGGACGCGGCGCGAAGGAACCAGAAGTAGAACTCCTCGCGCGACATCCCCTGGTCCTCGAACCGCTCCATCAGCGGCTGGAGCAGCTCCTTGACCGATTTCGGCTTGGTGTTGGTGTCGCTCATGTCGCCGATCCTGACCTCTTAGGACGCTGACCTCCATGCACGCGGGATGCCAGCTTCTCCACGCTGTACCGATCGAGCCAGTTCGTCAGCGTCTGGTAGCTCGGCAGGCCTAGTAGCTCCGCTGCCTGCGTCTTGTTGCCCCCCGACTCCTGCATCGCCCGCGCCAGGTAGTCGCGGGCCACATCCGCGAGGAGCGCCTGCAGGTCCAGCCCTTCGCCCAGGGGACGACCCATGACCTGATCCTGTGCGCGTCCCGAGGGCGAAAGCAGCGCGTCGCGCACGTCGTCCGCCTCGATGGCCGCCCCCGACGACCAGATGACCGCCCGCTGCAGCGTATTGTGCAGCTCCCGCACGTTGCCCGGCCAGGGATGCCGCATCAGAAGCGACCTTGCGCCCGCAGAAAGCCCCTTGTCCTGGTGACCGGGCTGCCCCGCCGCCTCCCGGTTGATCCGCTCCAGGAAACGGTCAATCAGGACTCCCAGGTCGCCCTCCCTCTCCCGAAGGGGCGGGACGCGGATGATTGCGACTGCGATCCGGTGGAAGAGATCTTCACGGAATCGACCTTCGACCATCTCCGACAGCAGATTCCGGTGGGTCGCCGCGATCCAACGGACGTCCACAGGACGCGATCGGGTCGCTCCCACCCTGGTCACCTCGCCCTCCTGGATCACCCTAAGCAGCTTCACTTGTGCAGGCAGGGGCAACTCCCCGATCTCGTCGAGGAAGAGCGTCCCTCCCGAGGCGGCTTCCACGTATCCGGTCCGCGCGACGCCGGCGCCTGTAAACGCCCCCTTCTCATGTCCAAACAGCTCCGATTCGACGAGCTCAGCGGGTATCGCCCCGCAGTTCACCGCGAGGAACGGCCCATCACGCCGAGGACTCGCCCGATGGATCGCCCGTGCGAGCAGTTCCTTCCCCGTGCCCGACTCCCCCTCGAGAAGCACGGGAACGCTGCGAGGCGCCACCCGCCGAGCCCGCGCGATGGTGCGCTTCATCGCGGCGCAGCGGTGCAGAATGGCGTCGAACTCCGGCGCCTCCGGTGGCAGCCCCTGGCTCAGGCGGACCAGTTCCTCGTCGGGCCTCCTCAGGAGGTCCGGGAGGTAGTCTGCCGAAATGTCGAACGGCACCGACACGGTGCGCACGCCCTGCTTCAGCGACGATTCAATGAGTTCGGCTGGGAATCGGGTCTTCGCGAGGATGATCCACACAGCCGCCATCGCCGGCGTGCCCGGGCTAAGGTGGAAGGTCAGGTGCGTCTCCGGGGGCCTGTCGCCCAGTGCCTCGAGCACGACGCGGACGGCATTCTCGTAGATCTCGCCGAATTCCGTGGGCCCGGACAGCCGCGCCTCGCGAACCAGGACCTTGGCCTTCGTCTTGCTTGATACCCACGACGCGAATTCACGGCCCTGGCGCACGGCGTGATCGGACAGCAAGTAGACGGAGTCGAATTCGCGCGCCTGGACGGCATTCGCGATGGGCCCCTGTCCCGCGGTGGACTCGCCCGCGGCAGCCCGCAGATCGGTGTGACCAATCCAGGCGACCAAGATTGAAGACATGCTCGAGGAGGATACAACCGCGTTTGCGGATCCGCAAGGATCCTTGTGCTTCAGATCGTCGCTTGCAAGGAGGCCCAGATATGACAACTCCCACCACCCTCGTCGACCTGTGCCAGGAGATCCTCCTGTCGAGCGGACCTCTGAAGGCACGGGAGCTTGCGGCGCGGATTCGCGCGTCGCACCGATTGGGAGGAGACAGCAACTGGGATCTGAAGCGGGATCTGAACCGCACGGTCCTCTACCCCCACCGCGGCAGTCTGTTCCAGATCGATTCAGACTATCGGTGGACGGTGGTTGGAAGACCAGCCCACGCTCCGCGCACCGTCCCGATCGCCTCTCCGGCTCCGACCACCAGCCTTGCCGACTCCGGCCCCGGTCGCTCCTTGTATGCCTGGCAGACCCGAGCACTGCAGGCGTGGGAGGCCGCCGGCTTTCGTGGCGTCTTCGAGGTGACGACGGGAGCAGGAAAGACCCGATTCGCCCTCGCCGCCATGTCCCGTGTGCTCCGGCGACCAGAAGGCGCGGGCGCCCGCTTCTCGATTGTTGTCCCGACGGTCGTCTTGCGCGACCAGTGGCGGAGGGCGATCGCCGAAGACCTCGGCGTCCCCGCGGGCGAGATTGCCGTTCGCGATGGACAGGAGCGAGGGACATTCGCGAACCCGCGGACCCGCTTCGTCATTTGGGTCCTCAACACGGCGGCGCGCCATCTGTGTGCCGAGCACGGACGATTCGCCGGCCGTGGCCCCCTCGGGCTGATCGTGGACGAGTGTCACCGAGCCGGGGCAGACAAGTTCTCGGCTGCACTGGAGGCCGCGGCCGAATTCCGCATGGGGCTCTCCGCGACGCCGGAGCGCTGGAACGACGACAACCTGCAAACCCGGATCGCGCCCATGCTCGGTCCGGTGGTATTCCGATACACGAGGGAGGAGGCCGTCCGCGACGGCGTCCTCCCCCCGCTGCGCGCCCTCAACTGCGGCTTCGAGCTGGATGCCCCGGAGCAGGGAAAGTACCTCGTGATGACGAGGGAGATCGGGCTCCTGTTGAACTACGTGCGGTCGAGGTACGGATTGACCCGCGAGAAGCGCGGACTGTTGTTCGGGAAGCTCGCCAGGATCCACGCGGAGAGCCCGGACCCGAAGATCGCCCGGCTCATGGGCCTTTCGGACGAACGGAAGTCCCTCCTCGCGGACGCGCCAAACCGGCGGGCCTCCCTGAGGGAACTTCTCGCGCGCCTCGGCGAGCACAAGGTCATCGTCTTCCACGAGACCATCGCGGCGGCGATCCAGACCCATCGCGAGGTCGGCGAGCAGGGCGGATCCGCGATGATCTACCACTCCGCCATGCCCGACAAGGAGAGGTGCCGACAGCTTCAGGCGTTCGAGGGCGTGCGGAAGGGTGTTCTCTGCGCCGTACAGGCCCTCGACCTCGGCCTCGATGTCGGCAGCGCCGACGTCGGGATCAACTACTGCCCCGTCTCCTCGCAGGTGCGCCTCGTTCAACGCTACGGTCGCGTCTCGAGGAAGCACGTCGACAAGCCGTGCGCGTTGTTCTTCAACCTGTACGCGATGCACACCAGCGAGGAGAGGTCGGTGGCCTTCCGGTCGACGTTGAACACGCCGGGTGTGCTGGAGTCGCTGACCGTGCCGTGCTCCACTGCACTCGATTTCCGCTTGTGGTCGATGGAGACCTCGGCTCCGGCGGCCTAGGCAGAGCCCCGCGAGAGTCGAAGCCCGTCAGGCTCAGCTCGCGCGCGCGGGGGACCTCGTCGACGGGCTGGGAGCTAAGGGCCTCGGTCAGCGGGACGCTGACCTACGACCTGACGAACGGCCGGCCCGAGAAGCTCGACCTGCACGGGGAGCTTCGGGCGAGCGGCGAGGAGAGGGACGACAAGAAGCAGGTCGTCGCCACGGTCGAGGGGCGCGGCATCCTGACGATCATCAACACCTACGAGACGCGCTAGCCCTCGAGGTAGACGCGGCGCACACGGCGCCCGAGCTGGCAGGGGATCTCGTACGGCGTCGTTCCGACGATCCGCGCCAGCTCCTCCGCGCGCACCTGGTGGTCCCCCTGCCTGCCGATGAGGACCACCTCGTCCCCCACGCGCGCGTCAGGGATCGCCCCCACGTCGATCGTGGTGTAGTCCATCGTCACCGTCCCCGCCACGGGGGCGAGGCGCCCGCGCACGACGACGTTGGCCTGGTTTGAGAGCCGGTGCGGGTAGCCGTCGTTGTACCCGACGGGGAGCGTCGCGATGCGCGTGCGACGGTGCGTCGCGTAGGTCCGGTTGTACCCGATGTTCGCCCCCTCGGGGTGCCCCTTGATGAAGGCGATCTGGGTCTTCAGCGTCAGGATGGGGTCCATCGGGATGCCCTGGTCGCGGAGGTTTCCGGGGTCGATGCCGTAGAGCGACGCGCCGGGACGGACCATGTTGAAGACCGTCTCCGGGAAGGCCAGCGCACCGGCCGCATTCGCGGCGTGACGGTACGGGACGCGGATCCCCATCCCCTCGATCTCGGAGAGGACGCCCTGGAACGTCCGGATCTGGCGCTGCGTGAAGGGGACGTCGCCGGTCGAGGCGGCCGCGAGGTGCGTCGAGAGCCCCTCCAGCTCCAGGTGGGGCGACGCGGCGACGCGCCGGGCGATCTCGAGGGCCTGGTACGGAGAGGCCCCCAGGCGGCCGAGCCCCGTGTCGACCTTCACGTGGACCTTGCACGTCCTCCCGAGCCTCCGCGCGGCGTCGTTGAGCGCGGGGACGCGCTCGACGGAGTGAATCGTCGGGCGGATGTCGTAGCTCACCACCCAGGACAGCTCCTCGTCGATGAGCGCGCCGAGGACGAGGATTGGGGCGAGGATACCGGACTCGCGGAGCTGGATCGCCTCGTTGGAGTCTCCCACGGCGAGCATGAACGCGCCGTGCTCGAGGCAGGTCTTCGCGACGGGGATGGCGCCGTGGCCGTAGGCGTCGGCCTTGACGACGACGGTGACCTTGACGTCCGGTCCCAGCCTCGCGCGCATGAATTCCATGTTGCGCGCGAGCTGGCCGAGGTTGACCTCGGCCCAGACCCTGTGTTTCTTCATGTGGAGGGGGCCCGTTCCCGGCAGGCCGAGCGGGATTCTACCGGGCGGGGCGCTCGACCGGAAGGAATTCACGCACGCGGGAGCCGCTCGCGGAGGGCGAGCACGGCGTCGTAGCCGACGCGGATCTTCCCGAGCCGCGGCTCCCCTCCCATCCGTCGGCCGTGGCAGTCCGACCCGCCGGTGACGAGGAGGCCGCGGGCCAGGGCGAAGGCGGTCCAGCGCTCGGTCTCCTCGGGTGTGTGGACGACGGCATGCGCCTCGATCCCGACGATGCCGGCGGCGACGAAGCGCTCCGCGTCCTGCTCCGAGAGGCCGGCGGCGGGGGAGAGGCGCCAGTAGTGCCCGGGGTGGGCGAGGACCGCGAGGCCGCCCGCCCCGCGGATGGCGGCGACCGCCTCCGAGAGCGTGCAGCCGCGGTACTCGGCATAGGCGGCCCTCCCGGGGCCGAAGATGGAGAAGTAGTGCGCGAGGTCCCGGACGTGGCCGCGGTCGATGAGGAGGTTGAGGAGCGGCCAGCCGCCCCGGGCGGGGTCGTGACGGTACGCCGCGAGATCGTCGGCCGTGACCGCGATGCCGGCCGCGGGGAGGTTCGCCACGAGGGCGCCTTCGGTGGCCTTCCTCGCGTCGCGGCAGCGGGCGAGGAGCGCAGGGAGCCCGGGCTCGCGCGGGTCGATGCCGTAGCCGAGCACGTGGTACTCGTGGGACCGCTCGGTGACGGAGACCTCGACGGCGGAGAGGACCTCGACGCCGTAGCGGGGCGCGAGCTCCACGGCGGCCTCGACGCCCGCGACGGTGTCGTGGTCGGAGACGGCGATGGCGCGCATCCCGCGCTCGCGGGCGAGGGCGAGGACCTCCTCGACGGTCAGGCTCCCGTCGGAGTGCCGCGTGTGGACGTGGAGGTCGGCGAAGCCGTCCATGCTAGGCGATCCCGGCCTTCACCTCGGCCTCGGTGGGCCTGAGGTAGAGGGGCACGAGGGAGAGGGGGTCGTCGCGGCGCCCCTCGGCGAAGGCGCGCGCGCCGAGCTCGGCGACGACGCGGGCGTGGCACGTCCACTCATCCTCGCCGCCGAAGGCGACGCCCGGGCGCTCGAAGAGGGCGCGGTAGCGCTTGAGTCCGTCGCCGAACAGGTAGACGCGTTCGGGAAGCTCCTTCGCCAGGTCCTCGGGGCGCACGGCCCGCGGCCCCGAGACGCGGCGGCCCCCGGGCTCGTAGAGCGCCGTGTAGACCTGCTCCCACCGCGCGTCGACGACGGGGGCGACAGGGAGGTCGCTGGGGGAGGGGTTCCGCGCCATCGCCTCGAGCGTGGGGACCCCGACGATGGGGCATCCGAGGGCGTACGCGAGGGCCTTGGCGGTGGCGACGCCGACGCGGACGCCGGTGTAGCTCCCGGGCCCCTGGGAGACGGCGACGAGGCCGAGGGAGGACTTCGGCCACCCGGCCTGTTCGAGCAGCCGCGCGAGGGTCGGGACCAGCGCCTTCCCGTGGACGAGGCCCCGCTGGAACGACTCCTCCGCCACAACGCGCCCCTCCCACAAGGCGACGCTGCCGATCGTTCCGGAGGTCTCAATCCCGAGTACGCGCATGCGAGAAATGGAGGCGGGGGGAGTCGAACCCCCGTCCTTGAACTCCGAACATCCTAGCGCGGAAAGGGACTTGCGACAACCCCCATGTCCCCCTGCGCCCCAATCTGCGCCCTCCGACCCCGCCCTCGCCCAGCTCGCGGCGCTCTGGCCCGACCTCCCTGAATCCGTCCGCGTGTCCCTCCTGGCGCTCGCCGAGGCGGCGCGCTCACGACGCGGCGAGTGAGGTCTGGCGCGGGTCCGGTGTGCGCTTGCTTGGACTGCGACCATGAGTAGGGGAGGGGACAGCCCAACGTCCCCCGGCCGCTTTTCTCAGTTGCGGGCTATGAATGTAGTTGCAGCATTGGATCGAAGCTGCTACTTTGGATCCCATGAAAGTCGCACAGGAGACGATTCGGCCACCCAGGCGGTTCGAGGCGGCGCCGCCGGGCAGCCCGTACGATTTTCGACGAAGAGATGGTCGAGTCGTGCTGG
>CAZYRM010000141.1:0-15738 GCA_964649705.1 uncultured Planctomycetia bacterium | reverse complement strand
CCATGCCTCGCCCCACCGCTCCGCTGCCCTTCGGGCAGCGCCTTCTCCTCGGGCGCGCGGCCGCGGAGTTGTAAGACAACATCGTTCCGTACGATGGCACCTCCGTGCGTCCTCTGTGGTGAACGAAACGCCAGTCTCGTGCGATCAGAACGCGACCGGCACCGGCAGGACATCGAACCGCGCCTCATGGCCGCCGTCCTCCCGTGTCGAGGCGAGGACGCCGAGGAGGGCGCGCGAGAGGGCCGCCTGGTCGAACGCCCACGACGTCACCCGCGCCCTCGCCGCCTCCGCGTCCGCAGCCGCGACCTGCGCGATCACGAGCCGCCCCGCGAGCGCCGCCTCCACCGCGAGGTCCGCCTCCTCGGGGCCGCGCAGCTCGCCGATCCCCAGCGCGTCCACGTCCTGCCTGAGCGCCGCGCGGATCGCCCTCGCCGCCGTCAGCCCGATGCGGTGGTCCGCCTGGATCTGGTCCACGCCCGGCAGCACCGACTCCACCGGGTCCTCCACGCTCGCCACGTGGCCGCGGGCCTCCGCGAGGAGCGCGTACAGCACCTCGCGCCCGCGGAACGCCGTGCCGCACACGAGGACGAGCCCGCGCCCGACGCCGAGCCAGCGACGCACCGCCGCCAGGGCCTCCCCCGCAATCCCCAGCCCCGCGAGGCCCGCAGGCCGCTCCCCGTGTCCGCTCAGCCTGAGGCAGAGCCGCTCCCCGAGCACCGTCGGCGCCGTGTTCACCAGCAGGTCCACCGACTTCCCCCCGATCGAGAGCATCATCCGCCCGTCCTGGGGGAGCCTCTGCTCCGCCAGGTCGAGGTCCGCCATCTGCTTCGTGCGCGAGAGGAGCTCGCGGTAGTCCTCGTCGGAGAGCCGCTCCCGCTCCGAGAGCTCCCCGCGGACGCGCAGCGCTAGTCGCGGGACCGACCGCTGCGTCGCCTCGTCGAACACCGGGCCGACATGGACCGCCGAGGCCCCCTCCTTCAGCGCCAGGCCCACCACGCGGCCGAACCGCTTCATCGCCTCCGCGGAGGGGAGCGTGCCCGCAACCGCCGGCTCCGGGCTCGTCGCGACCGTCTTGTCCTTCTTCTTCATGTTCATCCTCCGTCTACCCTGCGCAGACCCGAATCCTGCTCGCGCGCCGCGCCGCGGCATAGGCGCGCTCCCGCTCCTCGATCCATCGCTCGACGCTCGAACGGCGGAATCGGAGCTTCCCTGCCACCTCGAAACATGGGATCTCGTCCAGGCAGCGGCGCACGTCCTCGACCCCCACGCAGAGGAACGCCGCGAGCCCCTCGATGTCGAATACCTCGGCCGGCCCGGCTGCCGTTCCCCGGCGGATGGCCTCCTCGGTCTCCCTCGCTGGGGACACCAGGCTCGTTTCCCTCAGCATCCGCATGGCGTCGGCGATCCTCATCGCGGCCCCCTCATCGAAGCGTCTCGCCGAGCAGCTCCGCCAGGCGCCTCCGCCCGCGGTGCAGCTCCGTCTTCACGGTCCCCATCGGCCAGCCCGTCACGTCGACGATCTCCCCGTAGGCCAGGCCCGCCACCTCGCGGAGGAGGACGACCTCGCGCTGCCGCTCGGGGAGCCTCCCGAGGGCCGCCTCGACCGCCCGTCCGGTCTCCTCGGCCTGGAGCCGCGGGAGCGGCTCGTCCCCGACGCGCGACGGGCGCCAGGCCTCGCCGACGCGGCGGATCCGGGCGCGCTCCCGCGACGCCCGCACGAGCCGGTTCGCGCACGCGTTGCGCGCCATCGCGTAGAGCCACGTCGTGAACTTCGCGACAGGCTCGTATCCCCCCCTCGTTCGCCAGGCGCCGAGGAACACCTCCTGCAGGATGTCCTCCGCCGCGCCGCGGTCCCCGCATCTCCGCCACACGTAGCCCAGCACGCCTCGTTTATGCCTCTCGAAGAGCGCTCGGAAGGCGTCGTCGTTGTCGAACTTCACCAGGAGCATGAGCTGCTCGTCCGAGAGGTCGTCGATGCGCGCGTCCGGCGTCATGCGGGGCCCTCGGAGGTGCAAACAACGCGGCGGGGCGGATGTTTCAGCCGATTCTACGTCCGCGGGCGAAATCCTCCCATGTCCGTCGGACCGGACGGACGCCGCGTGCGGAGCCGTTTCGCGACCATGCGAAAGCCTCGATCGCCCATGGAGTTCCGCATAGGATGCCTCGTCGTTTCCCGCGGCATGCGACGTGCACCAATCTCCCCAGACTGTCCCCGGATCGATGAATGGAGGTCTCGGATGACACGCACGATGCTCTCGCTCGTCCTGCTCCTGCTTGCGAACCCCTGTTGGGCCGAGGACCCCGCGCCGAGCCCCGGCAGGTTCCTCACGCTCGTCCCCGAGCTCGCCGACATGCCCGCGCCCGATTGGGTGAAGCCGGGCGTGAGGGTGACCTTCTACGGCGCGGCGGCCTCGACCAGCGAGAGCCGCGGGAGCCTCGTCGAGGACCCCAACGGGCCCTGGGAGGACAAGAAGACCGGCAAGCGCTATCGCGACACCGAGGAGACCGGCGAGGGGAACCCGACCGGGAGCGGGGAGGGGTTCGCGCAGATCGACATCATCTCAGTAGAAGGGAAGTCCGTCGTCGCGATGGTCCAGCTCTACCTGATCGTCCGCTCGTCGGGCGCGATCTTTCCCTCGGGGGTCGGGATGCCCACGGTCGGCACCGCGGCGAACCTGGAGGACTACTGGGTCCACCCCGAGGCGCTCAAGAAGCTGATCGGCCTCGACGTGGAGGGCCTTCGCGCGCTCCGCGGCCCCGTGACGCTCGGCGATCGAACCTACGACGCCGTGATGATCGAGAGCACCTCCGGCGGCGGGCACGCCCTCTGGACGTACGACCTGGCCACGGGACTGCTCCTCAAGGCCTCGACGACCACGGCGGGGGCGTTCGACGCCGTGCGCCTGCCCACCGAGCAGGCGCCCCGCCAGGGGAACACGCAGCGGACGATCACGCGCCTGGCCGGCGTCAGGGAAATCGGGGCTTCGCTTGCGGGGGGCCGTCCGCCCGACTGGGTGGCGACCTCGCAGTCGATGACGTACTCCGGCGCGACGCAGATGACGAACCCGGTCGACGGCATGGACCTCGGGTCGGCTCCGACCCAGGTCGAGGTCGCGCTCGGGCGGCGCGGGGACGCGTGGCGGCAGTATGGGACGACGGTGACGATGGTCATCGGAGGGATGCAGAACACGTCGCAGGACGCCGGCGTCGCCGGCGGCGTGGGGCTGTTCTGGGCCGACCCGAAGAAGCTGGCCGCGCTGGAGCCGGGCAAGGTGATCGACGAGGACCCGCTCACGGGGATCCGCACGACGGTGGGGAACGCGGGGACGGGCCCGAACGGCGGCCGCACGATCTCCCTCCAGTCGGCCAACGCGAAGTTCGGCGTGGAGGGGGTGTACGACCTGACGAACGGCGCCCTCCTCGAGGTCGCGGTGTGGAACGCGGCGACGGGCCTGACCCTCCGCCTGGCGCTCCAGGGCACGCGGTAGGGGGCTACTCGACCCGCGTGCCGCGGAGGCGGAGGGCCGCGACGAGGACGAACAGCCCGAGGAATGCGACGGCGAGCGACCCGACGCGGATCGGGGCCTTGAGCACGCCGTGGAACTGGGCGCTCTCAGTCCCGCCGGGGATCTTCCGCTCCCCGATGACGTTGGCGGGGAGCGTCAGGTCGGCGGCGGCGGGGTCGGGTCCATTGGGTCCGAGGGCATAGGCGACGTCGTTCACCCTCCAGACGATGATCGACTCGCTGGCCGACGCGACCGCGCTGACGGCGGCCTGGTCGAGCGGACGGCCGACGATGGCCCAGCCGGCCTGTCTCTGCGCCTCCCCGGGGTAGTGGAGCGGCGCGACCGCGGCGATCCAGGGGACGCCGGAGATGCCGAGGACGCGCTGAGCGCCGCGGCCCCCCGCCCACGACTCCTGGAGGGCTCCCGCCGCCGCGCCGTCCCCGCGGATCGCGACGACGCCCCCTGCCCGATCCAGGATGCACACGGTCTCCGCCGCGAGGTTCGCGGCCTCGAGCTCGGTCTTGAGGTCATCGAGGGTGGTGACCGGCGGCGTGCCCCTCTCGGTGCGCTCGAGCTCCTCGAGGGCCGCCGTGAGGCGCGGCGAGTCCAGCCGCTTCGCCTCCGCGGCGAGCGGGGCGGCTTGCGCGTCCAGGACGGCGTCGAGGCGCGAGGTGAGGTCCTTCCATGCGGAGGTCGGCGCAAGCCGCGACGGCCCTCCGCCGCAGAATGCCGCGAGGCCGACGAGGAGCAGGGCCGCGCCCGCGGCGGCGAGGAGGCCCGGGCGCCGGCGCACCCCGCGCCACGTCCCTTCGAGCGCCCCGACGAGCCTCGCTCCAGGCCGTAGGCCCTTTTCGAGGAGGTCGAGGTCCGCGAGGAGGGCCTCGCCGTCCGGGTAGCGGTGCTCCGGGTGGCGCTCCATCGCCTTGGCGACGACCGCCGCCACGCCGTCGGAGACGCCCGGCGCCAGGGACGGCAGCGGAGGCGGGCCTTCGTTCCGAATCCGCGCGAGCAGCGACTCCGGGTCCTCCTCGGTGAACGGGAGGCGCCCCGCGATCATCTCGTAGAGGACGACGCCGAGGGAGTAGACGTCGGTCCGCGCGTCGACGGTGCGGGCCATGCCCGCCGCTTGCTCGGGGGACATGTACGCGGGCGTTCCGAGGAGGGCGACGGTGTCCGTGAGCTTCGTCTGCCGCGCCAGGTCGCGGGCGAGGCCGAAGTCGGTGAGTACGGCCGACCCGTCCGCTCGGAGGAGGATGTTGGAGGGCTTCACGTCGCGGTGGACGACCCCGTTCCGGTGGGCGTGCGCGAGGGCGCGCGCGGCGTCCCGGGAGATCGCGATCTTCCGTGCGAGCGGCATCTCGGCGTAGGACTGCGCGGAGAGCGGGCCCGCCTCGACCATCTCGAGAGCGATGTAGGAGAGGCCGTCCGCCTCTCCGGTGTCGAGGATTCGCACGATGTTCGGGTGCGGCAGGCGCTGGAGGGCGGCCGCCTCGCGGTGGAAGCGCTCGACCCCCTCGACGCCGAAGAACACGCTCTCGGGGGGGAGGAGCTTAAGGGCGACCACGGCCTGGGCCTCGTCGTCGAGGGCCTTGTAGACCGAGCCCATCCCGCCCGATCCGAGCGGTGCCAGGATGCGGTACTTCCCGACTCGATCGGGGATGCGTGGGATCGACGGGTCGTTCGGGGGCGGCATGCGGGGAAGTATAGCAGACGCGGCCGCAGGACCGCTCGTGCGGGAGGAGGGGAACGAGGTGATCCCGGGTAACTTTTTAACACGAAGACACAAAGACACGAAGACGCGAAGGCGTGATTGAAAGGAAAGGAGTCGCTCGCGCGGGGGGGGACGCGATGCCTAACGATGTTGCGGAGGACGCCCAGGTTCGGCCCCGTCAACGGTGCGAAGCTATCCGCCCCCCCCCGACGCGAGCGACCTGCTTCCTTCCGATCACACCTTCGCGTCTTTGCGTCTTCGTGTCTTCGTGTTAAAAGGTATCCGGAATCACATCGTTTCCCTCCTCCCGCCGAGAATGCGTCGCGTGGAACCCTCCGATCCCTCGAGTCCGCCCCCCGTCCTGGCGTCCGGCCGGTTCGCCTCCGTCCTCCTCCGTCCGGGGACCCTCTTCCCGCTCCAGGTCCGGCGCCACCCGCTCTTCCTGTTCGTCGCGACGCTCGTGTCGACGGTGGTCTGCGTCTACGCCGGCGAGGTCCTCTTCCCGCAGGCGGCGGGCCTGGTCGCCGTGGCGCTCCTGGCGTTCACCCTCCTCGCGGAGATGGTGGCGGAGCTGGAGGAGAACCGCGACGCCATCTGGACGCACCGCGTGGCGCCGTCGCGAGCGAACCTCAGACTCGCCGCGAAGATCGTCGCGCTCTTCCTCGGGATGCTCGCCGGCTATTCCGCGATCCTGTTCCTCCTCTCGGAGGAGTCGGTCCGCGTCGGATTCGCGGCGCAGCTTGGCACGCGGGCCTACCGGGCGATCGAGGACATCCGGTTCGGCGAGCCGTGGATGCTCCTGCAGCAGAACGGAAAGGTCCTTGTCGCGGCCCTGCTCTTCGGGCTCTTCTTCCGCGCGGGCGGGGCGCTTCTGGTGCTCGGATGGAACGCCTCGGTCTGGGGCGTCGTCTACGGGCACATCGTCCACGCCCAGCCATCGGGTCGAGCGTGGTACGCGGTCCGTGTCGCCATCGTGGCGGGCCCGCACGTCGCGTTCGAGTCGGGGGCCTACGTCCTCGCGGCCCTCGCGGGGATCTTCGTCTCCAAGGCGCTGGCGAAGCACGGCCTCGACTCGGTCGCGTTCCGTTCCGTCGCGGCCAGCTCGGTGGGACTGCTGTTCCTCGCCGTGGCGGCCCTCGCCCTGGCGGCCATCTGCGAGGCCATGTACGCCCCGTGGATGGGCGGAAGGGTGTTCTAGCCGCGCCCCCCCGCTCTCGAGGCGTGCCTGTCCGCAAAAGCGGACGGATTGTGTCCGAATTCGCGGACGGCTCGGACACTGCCGACACCCCGACAGATCGGGCGACTTCATTACCATCGACGCGCACGGTAGTTAGGCGCGTTGACCGGTGACGCGCCTTGGCATGCGTGTGGCGATAGACCGCTTGACGCGGCTGTCCGGATGCGCTACCACATGGCCTCGCGCTCCGGTAGGCGGTCCGATCGACGTCCCACTCCTCTCTTCGGAGCTGAGTGACATGGAGTCTCGCCGGGTTCTCCCCTCCGTGGCCATCGGTCTCGTCATGGCGGTCTTCGCCACCTCGGTCTGGTGGCTGTTCCGTCCGCAGCCAGGCGGGCCGGACCGTCGCCCGAAGGCGCCGCTCCTCGACGCCTTCCGCGGTCCCGCCGTGTCCGCGCCCGCGGGCGGAGGCCCCTTCGTCCGGGACGAGACGACGGTCTCGGTCGAATCGGGCGTGAGGGTCTTCGCGCATTCCAACACGGGCGGACCCGGCGCCTCGCCCACGGCAGCGCTTGCCTCGGCGTCCGACCCCGGCACGATGACGGGTCCGCCGGACGACGGCGCATGCGCATCCGTCGCGGAGGGCCTCGGCGCTGCCCCGGCGGGCGACGCGGAGGCCCCGTAGGCCATCCCCGCGCCCCGAAGAGTCCTCTCCCCTGTTGCTGGAGGTCCGCCATGTCCCTTCCAAGTCGTCGCGCCTTTGTCTCCGCGGTCGTCTTCGGATCCGTCGTCGGCGCGTTGGTGGCGCTCGTCCAGCGGAGCCAGGAGCCCACGGGGATGGGCGTGGGAGAGGAGACGCCGCCCGCTCGCCTCGCAATCGGCGCCCCTCCGGGAGGCGAGGGTTGGATCACCCTGTACGCCGGTGACGGCGAGAAGCCGCTCGCGGCGACGCAGATCCCATGGAAGGACTACTGCGAGGGATACGGATCGACCGAGCCGGTCCTCGCGCAGCTCGACGGCGACAGCGGGCTCGAGGTGGTGGTGGGCCTGGGGCCGTGCGCGGAGGCGCCGGGCGGCGTGATCTGCGTGCTCGACGACCTCGATCACGGGCTGGTCGCGAGGGCGTGGGTGCACCTCCCCGGCGTCGTCGAGGGCGGGGTGGAGACGCAGCCGTCCTGCGGAGACCTGGACGGAGACGGCCGCGACGAGATCGTCGTCGGGCTCGGTGCCGCGGTCGACGGGCGATCGATCGCGCACGTGATCGACGACATGGAGCACGGCCTTGCGTCGCTGGGGACGATCGAGGTGCCGTGGTCGACGTACGCGGCCGGGGAGGGCGCGCCGATCGTGGAGCAGCTCGTAGCGATCGAGACCCCAGAGTCGGGGATGCGATGCGAGACGATTGAGGAACCGCAGCCCGCGGGCGGGACGCACCCCGCGGTCGGGGACCTCGACGGCGACAAGAAGGCGGAGATCGTCATCGGCCTGGCGGGGGCGCCGAGGGGAGGATGGCTGGCAGTCTACCGAGGCTTGCAGTTCGAGCGCTGGCTCAGGGCGCCGCTGGGCGGGTACGCGGACGCGGGTGGGGCGACGTGGCCGGCCTGCGCGGACCTGGACGGGAACGGCACGGCGGAGCTTGTCGTGGGCGGGGACCGGGGGATGGACGGCCGCGCGGCGGTGCTCTCAGATGTGCTCGGGGAGGCGAAGGCGTCGTGGGTGCGGGTCCCGTGGAGCGAGTACGCCTCGTTGCACGGCGGCGTTCGCCCGGTAGCGGCGAACGTGGACGAGGACCGCGCGTCGGAGCTGTTGCTCCTCCTCGCGGACGGCACGCGCGCGACGCGCATGGGCGCGCTCCTCGATGACGCCCTCTCGGCTCACCGCTTCCTCGGCTGGCGCCGCGGCTGGGCGCCGGGGATGGGTGTCGTCACGGCGGCGCAGGTCGCCACCGTCGGGCCGCCCGACCCGCTCCGCGAGGCAAGGGACGCCGCACTGCGCTTCCTTCAAGAGAGCACCCCGGGGGGAATCGCCGTCGTGCGAAGCCCGATCGACGGGACGATCGTGTCGTTGGTGGGGGAGTTCCCCGTTCCCCCCGGTGCGCGCCGCGAGGACGCGGCTCGCGATCTGCTCGTCCGCGCGTCGGGAGTCTGGGGCCTGCGCGACGCCCGCCGTGACCTGAGACTCGACGAGGAGGGGGGCGACCCGTCCGTCGACCGATTCAGACTCACGTTTCGCCAGACGATCGACGGTGTGCCCCTTTATGGCGGGGGTCTGGACGTCCACTTCGGCTCTCGGGGGGAGATCACATCCGTGACGGGGCACGTCGATCCGCGGGCGGTGGGCCTCGACCTCGACCCTGTCCCGAGCGTTTCGGTGGAGGAGGCGCTCCCCTCCATCCCCGGGATCGGCAACCTCCCGCGAGGCGTGCTCTCCCCGCCCGGGTTGTTCGCCTGGGTGGACGGCACGGTGCCGCGGCTGGTCTGGCGATTTGTGGACGTCGGGTCCATCCAAGGAGGGGCGCGAGAGTATCTCGTGGATGCTCACACAGGGCGGCTCGTGAGGGAGATCGGGGCATGGGCGGGAGCCGAGTTCGGAGCGACGGCCACGGGTGTGACGCCCACCGGCCATCGCGTCGCCCTGGCCGTGACCCGGGTGGGCCCAGAAGGGTCCACCCAGGGCGGCGTGTTCGTCCTCAAGGACTTCTCCCGTGTCGCCTCAGGAGGTCCTGAGCTCCTGGTATTCGACGCGCGGACCATTGCGGAGGGTGTCAACCTCGCGGTTGCGGAGGCGACCGGCCAGATCCAGGTCGTCGAGAACCCGGATGACACGTTCGACCTGCCCGAGCATGCCGGTCCTGCGGCGATCCTCCGGAATCTGGGCAAGTGCGTCGACTACTGGGGCCAGCGTTTCCACAGATCCAGCTTCGACGGGAACGCGGGCAGGATCCGCGCGTTTTTCAGGGTCAACCAGGCGGGTTCGTTTGACCAGGCGACCGCGCAGAGCGACACCGGCGTCATCCTGGTTGGCAACGAGAACAACTCTGTGCTCGACATCCTGGCCCATGAGTTTACGCACGCGGTTGTCTTCAGCACGCTGAGCGGATTCGCGGACGTGAGCACCCTGCTCGTGGGGGAGGGGGCCGCGCTCCATGAGCATCTCGCGGACGCGGTGTCCTGCTTCACCGAGATGCGGATGGGGAGTGAGACCGACGACTTTGCGTCCAACCAGATGGATGCGGCGGAACGGGACCAGCGGCACTGGATCTTCGGGGACGAGCCCAATAGCCGGACGCCCGGAGCACGCGGGACGTTGACGGGGAGCCGGGTGTTCACCACCGACGCGATCAACATCCACATCGAGGTCGGTTTCGCGCCCGGAGCGGTCGGCCCGCATACGGGTCACGACGTGCTCCTCGGGCATTGGCTCTACCTCTGGGCTCGCGGGACGCATGCCTTTCCGGGGCGGGGAGGAGCGCCGGCGGGTGTGCATCCGATCTCGCGGATCCGCGTCAATGGCCTCTTCCCTCAGATCCCCGGCGCGACTCTGCCCACGGGCGGGGACAACGTGTTCGGTTCCGACGAGGCGACGCGTGAGTTCCTCGAGGAGGTCTACCACCAGCTCATCGTGGGCCGGAGGCTCTCGATTGGGGGAGGTTTCGAGGCGTTCCGCGCGGCCGTGGAGGACGTCACGCGCCAGGCCGCCGGTGCCGACCGTCGCCCGCTCGACGAGGCGAGGAAGGCCTTCGAGGCGATCGGGATGCCTGCGTTCATGGCGTCCGAAGTCGCGCTGCTCCGAAGGCGCTCCGAGCAGGTCACCTCTCGGCGTCTCGACACCCGGCCTCGTCCGACAGGGCCCGTTACGCTGTCGATGGACGCCGGGGAGGAAGGACGAGTCATCGTGCGCGTGAAGGACTTCATCACCGAGCCGCTCGACGACGT
The DNA here is from genome assembly GCA_964649705.1 of uncultured Planctomycetia bacterium. Classification (GTDB taxonomy): domain Bacteria; phylum Planctomycetota; class MHYJ01; order WSZJ01; family CAZYRM01; genus CAZYRM01. Next base: position 5,409 of record CAZYRM010000141.1, on the reverse strand, counting down.
CGAGGTGACGCTCGTGGAGAGGGAGCCCGAGGGGGACCTCTCCATCGGCCCGGAAGCGTCGAACCCCACTTCCGTGGCGCGGGGAGCCGAGATCGGATGGGCGTTCGGTCTCACGGTCGCGCCAGACGCGGAAGCGCGGACCGCCCGGCTCAGGGCCACGATCCGAGTCGGCAGTCTTCCCGAAGTGGAGAACATGAACCCGAAGACGCTCGACATCGACCTGACGATCGCCGGCCAGACCCGCAATCACTCCCGCGAACCCCTCCCGATCCGGGTGAAGTCGCACCGAAGCAGCCTGGATGGGGAGAACACGGACACGGCCTATCGTCCGAGCGTGCCCTTCCGACTGGAAGTCGAGCTGGAGAACACATCGAACCGCGCCGTGCGCGGGCTGACCATGCGAGTGGTCGGGTTCGGGAGCGTGCTCGGCGGAGGACTCGAGACTTTCGCCGCGGAGGTGCGGAACGGGCCCAACCCCCAGGAAATCGGTTTCGTGGGGGCCCGCGGCACGGTGAGGGTCATTTGGGACCTCAAGATGATCGATCGCGACGACGAGATCGCCCTGCTTCGCCGCGCGCGGCGTGAGGGGCTCGTCGCCGTCGAGCTGGTAGACAGCCTCGGACGGCGGTTTGGAACCGTGTTCAACTTCCGCCTCGCGAAGGAATTCCGCGACCGGGCGATGATCGAGGTGGAACAGTCAAACGCGGAGAGGCTGGGCGAAGCACTCAAGTCGGGGGCGTCCGGGAAGATAGAAGACTTCTTTCGCGAAATCCAGATCCTCAGGGGGGCGGAGAGGCTCTTCAACGACACCCGGGTCGGACTCACCCCGTTCGCGAAGAAGATCCTGGACGAGCTCAAGCGCCTCAAGGACGCAAAGGTCTTCGAGCTGGTCGGTCAGGACAGACTGCGCCGGGCCGAGGAGCAGGAGAAAAAGGGACAGACGAGGTTCGCTCGGGGCCTCCTGGACCAGATCGTCCGGGACCTGGACGGGACCCAGGCCGCGAAGGAGGCGCGCGTGCGGCTGCTGCTCCTCCCCGCGGAGGCCGCGCTCGGCGGGCTGCTCACGCTGAAGCGCGCCAACGAGGCCGCCGCCGGCGGGGACGTCGAGCTGGCGCTGGACCTCCTCGCCGCCCTGAAGCGCGAGTCTCCCCAGCTCACGGGCGCCGCCAACGCGCTCAAGCAGACCCTCGCCCCCGCGAGCAACCGCCTCGCCGAGCTGAAGCTCGACAGGGTCCGCGAGCTGGTCGCGCAGGGGCGGGCCCGAGAGGCGGGCCAGCTCCTCCAGAACATCGGCCTGGTGCACGCCGACGACGCCGCGGTCTTGCGGTCCCCTGCCGACATGCGCGCGCTCGCGCTCGAGATCGACCGGCTCCACGCCGCCAACCGGGACTCGGAGGACATCTCGGAAGCGGAGGCGGAGGCCCGCGTGAATGCCGAGTTCACGCGCGACTTCGCCCGGCGGACCCCCCTGCTGGAACAGGGACGCGGGACGGCGGAGGGCCTTCAGACTTTCGCCGTGAGGACCAGGTTCGCATTCAAGCTCGACCGCGGCCTCCCCCTCACCGATGCCGATCGACGGGACATCGCAAACGGCCTCAACGCCGATCTCCGCCGGGCGGAGACCCTGGAGGCCGCCGGCGACAAGGAGCTCGCCGCGTTCGTGCTCGAGACGGTCATCCGCCAGTTCGCGCAGGAGCCCGCGGCGGGCACCGCGCGCGAACGGCTCGACCGCATCCGCGCCGAGCTCGCCCAGGCGGACCTCTCGGAGGACCCCGAGGTCCGCCGCAGGGGGGAGGACGGACGGACGAAGGTCGAGGGGGCGCGACAGTCGGTCGAGCGCCTCGGGCGCGGCGACCTCCCCGATCAGCTTCTCGCGCTTGCCCAGGGCCTGGAGGAGACGGACGTGCTCGCCGCGGCCGACGCGTACCAGGCGATCGCCCGGCAGTTTTCAGGCAAGCCCGCCGCGATCGAGGCGGCCGCCCGGTTCGAGGCCCTGCGCCCCCGTGTCGCGGCGGCGCAGGCCGACCGCTCCCTCGATCGGGCCCGCCTCGCCGAGGAGGCCCTTCCGGCGGCGGAACGCGACCGGCTTCGCGCGGCGCGCGACACGGCCGTCGCGGAAGGGGAGCGCCGCTTCCGCGAGAGCCAGGCGCAGGCCGACGCCGAGACCGCGGCGTCGCGGGACCTCGCGGCGCGGGCCGGCGGCTCGTTCGCCGACTTCCGCGCCTCCGAGGCCGCTCGGAGGGTGGGTGCGCTCGATCGGCAGTCGGCGCAGGCCGGCGAAGCGGCCCTCGCGGAGGCGCGCGCTCGCGAGGACCGCGGCCTCCTGGTCGACGCCCTGATCCTGTACCGGCGGGTCTCCGACCAGTTCTTCGGGACCGCGGCCGGGGATGCGGCCGAGGAGGCCCTCGGGCGGCTCGCGCCGAACGGGGCGCTCTCCGCGGAGGATGAGCAGGCGCTCGTCGCCCGCATGCTCGCGAGGGCGCGAGAGCTTGACGCGGAGGGGCGCTCCATCGACGCTCGCGCGGCGGCGGCGAACGCGCGAGCGGCAGGCCAGAGGACGCGCGCCCAGGACCAGGAGGCCTTCGCCTTGATCGCCTCGCTCCAGTCGCGCGCCTCGGCGGAGACCGATCGGGTGATCGCGGACGCGCGGCGGGCCGCAACCGAGGGACGCGTCGACGAAGCCATCGCGCGGCTCGAGCGCCTGGTGCGTGACCTGGGCGGGAACAACCCGACGCTCCCGGCGCCGCGAGCCCTCGAGGAAATCGCGCTCCGTCAGGCCGTCGACGCCGAGGCCGCCGGGAGGATCGAGGAGGCGAACCGCCTGTTCAGCCGCTTCGAGCTGCGGCGACGCTCGAACCCCTCGAACACCGAGGGCACGGCCTCCCAGCAGACGAGGGAGACCGTGCGCGCGCGGAGGGCGGCGATGTTGCCCGCGCTCGACACGATCGTCCGAGGCCGCGTCGAGGAGGCGCGACGACTGGAGGCGGAGGGCCGCCCCGACGAGGCCCTCGCGGCGTTCGAGGCGATCTTCGACGATGACGGCCTCTCCGGCGTGCCCTCGGCGGACGCCGTGGCCGCGGAGATGGTCGCCATCCGAGCGAGGCTGGAGCCTCCGGCCCGCAGGGCGAGGCTCGAGGCCTTCGTGCGCGATCGGGAGGCAAACGCCGCGGCCATCGCGGAGGCCGCCCGCCTGGAGCAGGAGCGGCTGGCCGCGGAGGCCGAGGCTGCGCGACTGGCCGAGGCCGCACGACAGGCGGAGGCCGCCAGGCTCGCCGAGGCCGCGCGCGCCGAGGAGGCCAGGCTCGCTGCGGAGGCGAGGCGGACGGAAGAAGCGCGACTCAGGGCAGAGGAGGAGGCCCGGCGCGCCGCCGAGGAGGCGAGCCGGGCGGAGGAGGCGCAGCAGGACGCGGCGGCCGCGGAGGCGCGCCGACTCGCAGACGAGGCCGCGCGCGCCCAGGAGGAGGCCCGCGCCGCGGAGCAGGCGCGGCTCGCGGAGGAGGCCCGCCAGAAGGAAGAGGAGAGGCGCAAGGCGGAGGAGGCCCGACTCGCCGAGGAGGCCGCGAAGGCCGCGGAGCAGGCAAAGCGGCTCGCGGAGGAGGCCCGTCGCCAGGAGGAGGAACGGGCCGCCGCGGAGCTCCTCGCCCGCCGGCAGGAGGCGGAGCAAGCCGCCGCCGAGAAGCTGAGGCTCGATGAGGAGGCGCGGCAACAGGCCGAAGCGGCCCGGCTTGCCGAGGAGGAGCGCAAGGCCAGCGAGGCGCGTCGCCTCGAGGAGGCCCGTCGCGCCGAGGAGGAACGGCTCAGGGCGGAAGAGGCCCGCAAGACCGAGGAGGCGCGTCTCGCCGCGGAGGAGGCGGCCGCCGCGGCCAAGGCGGCCGATGCGAAGAGACTCGAGCAGGACGCGGCTCGCCTCGCGGAGGAGGCGCGCGCCGCGGCCGAGGCGGCGAAGGCCGCCGAGCTTCGGCGGCTCGAAGAGGCGCGGACGTCCGAGATCGCCCGCCTGAGGATCGACTTCGCCCGCGCGACCCAGGAGGCCGCGAGCCTCCGATCGAGGGCGAACGTCCTGGATGCGCCCCCGTCGATCTTCGAGCTCGCGGGACCGGCTCGGGACCGCGCGCTGCGGGGGATCGAGGCCGCCAGGCTGCGCGAGGCGGCGGCCCGCCGCGAGCTCTCCGCGCGCGACCTCGACCAGGCGCGTCGCGACCTCGAGGCAAAGTCGCTCGCCCTCGCGGCGGGCAAGGGCGATGCGGACGAGAGGCTGGCCGCGGCGCGACTCGTCGAAGAGGACCGGCTCCGCGGAGTCGCGACCCGGGCCTCCGCGGAGGCGGACCGCGCGAAGGACGCCGCGGCCCGCCAGCGGGCGGAGACGCAGGAGGCCGACGGCGGGGAGGGGCTCGCCGGGGCGGACCTGCGCGAGCGGGATGCTCGCCGCCTCCAGGAGGAGGCCCGTCGCGCCGATGCGCAGCGCAGGGCAGACGAGGGGCGGAGGCTCGCGAACGACGCGCGACTCCAGCGCATCTCGGAGGTGGGCCGGGCCGCAGCCGCGGCCGCGGCAAATCCGCAGGATGCGTCGCTCCAGGCGCCGCTGGGCGCCGCGCTCCGCGACGCCGACCCCGCGGTGCGCGCCGTCGCGAGCGCCGCGCTCGTGCGCCTGGGCGCGGCCGCCGAGGGGACCCTCCTGGAGGGCACCCGGGACCCCCGCGCCGAGGTCCGACGGGCGGCGGTCCAGGGGATCACGGCCGCCCGCCTCGGGTCGGCCGCGGTCCTCGACGCCCTCCGCGGCCTCGCGTCCGACCCGGACCGCGACGTCCGCCTGGACGCGGCGCGGGCCCTGATGTTCGCCCCGAGGCGATAGGGCCCGCGGAAACCCGCCCCGGTCGCCGTAGACCGGGGCGGCGCCTACATTTAATATTCCTATGTCCTTGACACCCCGTGAACCCCTCCCTATACTCCCCGCTTCTAATTCCAGGCCCCGGCGGCAGGATGCCTCCCGGGCTGGCGTAGCTCAGCCGGTAGAGCACCTCCTTGGTAAGGAGGAGGTCATGGGTTCAAGTCCCATCGCCAGCTCTGCGGGCAGGTGTCGGCCGAATCAAGCCCCAGAAGGAGTTGCGGAATGGCAAAGGAGAAGTTTGCACGCACGAAGCCTCACGTCAATGTCGGGACGATCGGCCACATCGACCACGGCAAGACGACGCTGACCAGCGTGCTCACGGGGATGCTCGCGAAGCGCGGGCTGGCGACCGAGAAGTCGTACCAGGACATCGCCAAGGGCGGCGGAATCCGCAAGGGCGACCCGAACAAGATCCTGACGATCCAGGTCGCGCACGTGGAGTACCAGTCGGCGACGCGCCACTACGCGCACATCGACTGCCCGGGGCACGCCGACTACATCAAGAACATGATCACCGGCGC
>CAZYRM010000140.1:0-15770 GCA_964649705.1 uncultured Planctomycetia bacterium | reverse complement strand
ACCCACTTCCCGTCGATCTTCTCGAACCCCTCCCGGTTCCGCTTCGCCTCGCTCGCCGAGCCGATGGTCGCGCGGCCGACCTTCGTCTCGTATTCGTCCCCCAGCCCCGCCATCGCGTGGCCGATCTCGTGGTGCAGGATGGCGTCCGCCGAGGCCCCCATCGCCAGGACGCCGCCTCCCCCCGTTCCCGTCGTGCCCCCGCCGTTCACCAGCACGATCGCCAGGCCGTCGTCCGGGATCCCCTTGAGCGCCCGGTGCACCGCGCCGTGGTCGACCGTCATCAGGTCGTACTCCGAGGCCGCTCCGAGCGCCGTGTCCTTCTTCGTCGTCCCCGGGACGATGTCGAAGCCGCGCTCCTTCGACTCCACGCATACCGCGCGCACATTGAAGTACTTCTCGTACTCCTTGAAGGGCTCCTCGCGGAAGAGCTTCTCGCACATCCGCCGCGCCACCTTCAGGAAGGCTTCCTGCTTCTCGATCGTGTACCCGTCCCCGAGGATCGCGATGTCGAAGCGGTTCTCCGACGGCCCGTTGTCGACGAGCGTCACCACGCCGCGAACGACGCTCGCGAGCCGCTCCTTGGCCTTCTTCCCCTCCGGCGAATCCGGGAGCCGCTCCGCCAGGGCGAGCCAGAGCCGCTTCGCGCGCGCGAAGTCCCCCTTCGCCTCCGCGGCCTCGGCGAGCGCCGCGATCTTCGCGGCCTTGGAGGTGGCGAGGTCCTCGTCGAGGGCCTTCTTCTCCTCCTCGGCGAGCTTCTTCTCCTCCTCCCGCTTCGCGACGAGGGCCTTCTTCTCGTCGGGCGTCATGAGGACGCCCTCCGCCTCCACGAACCCGCCCTCGGGGACGGGGATGCCGAGGCGGCGCGCGAGGAGCTCGTCCGCCGCCGCTGCGGCCTCCTTCGAGCGGTGCGCGCGCACCAGGAAGTCCATCGCCTCCTCCTCGAGGCGGTGGTTCCACAGGAAGGCGGCGATCGCGATTCGCTCGGCGCCCTTCAGGTCGACCGCGGGGAGGAACAGCTCGTAGAGCTGGAGCGGAGAGACCTCGCCCCACTCCCGCTCGACGGCGACGCTCCCCGGCGCACCGTCCTTGGGGCCCCCCTCCATTCCGAAACGCTCCGCGTCGGCCTTCGTGACGTGCGCGCGGATCTGGTCGGTCAAGTCGACCCCGACGGGCTTCGCGGAGGCGTCCCCGAGACGCGCGATCAGGCGCTGGAACAGGGCCTCCTCGTCGGCGAGGTCCTCGAGCGCGGCCGTCAGCTCCTTCGGGACCTTGTCGCCGCCGCGCTTCGCCAGGGCCTCCAGCCGCGCGCGGACGTCGGCGTAGCGGTAGCGGTGCCAGTCGGGCTCGGCGGCGGCGATCTCGTCCTCGACGTCCTCCGCCGTGACCGCGGGCGGCGCGGGCGCCTGGGGCTCGGGCGCGGGGGCGGTCGGCGTGTCGGGCTCCCCCTCCACGTCCGGGCCCGCCGCGAGGGCCGCCTCGGCGGCGGAGAGCTCTGCGCGGAGGGCGACGAGGGCATCCAGGGGCGCCGCGCCGTCGCAGCGCGCGAGGCCGTCCTCGACGAGGAGACGCGCAGCGTTCGGGCCCTTCGCCGTCTTCGCTTCCAGCGCCTGTGCATGGACCCGAGCGACCTCGGCCGAGGCGGCGTCGGCGACTTGCGAACGGAGCTTCAGGAGGTCGGCGGGGGGCGGGTCGATCCCGAGCTCGTCCTGGAGCGCGCGGCAGAGGTCCATCGCGCGGGCGTGCTCGTTCCGCTCGATGAGGGGCTTCACGGAGCGCGCGACCGCCTCGATCCGCCACCCGGCGTCCCCCTCGATGAGGCGCCGGCACCACGCGGCCCGCTCGGCGGCCTTCTCCGAGAGCGGCTTGCCTCGGAGGCGGGACTCCTCGTTGAGGTAGAAGTCGAGCAGCTCTCCGACGTCCTTGGTCCTGGACTCCTGATCGAGCCACTCCGCAGGGAAGTCGGCGGCGACGCGGGGCTGCTCGGTGGGCGCGGGGGCGTCCTGGGGGAGATGGGGCCCGAGGGCGAGTCCGACCCCGATCCCGCCCGCCGCGGCGAGGAGGACGAGGGCGGCAACGAGGCTGCGCCTGCCTCTGGGCCTCGCGGGGGGCTGTTCGACGGGCTTCGAGACGAGGACGGGACGGTCCGCGGGACTCGCCGGGACGACAGGCTGCTCGGCCATCGTCTCGGCGAGGGGGGCGGGGCGCGTGTCCTGGACGGCCCCCGATTCGATCGTCAGGACGGTGATGCGGGACAGGCCGACGGCGACCACGTCTCCGACGGAGAGGACGACGCGCTCGGCCTTCTTCCCGTTGACCTGGATGCCGTTGCGGCTCCCGAGGTCTGCCACGACCCAGCCGTCGGGTGCGAAGGCAAACTCGAGGTGCCGGCGGGAGGACTTCTGGTCGGCGAGGCGAACCTCGCAGGCGGACTCGCGGCCGGCGGCGAAGGGGCCTGAGCCGGCCAGCACTTGTTCACGGGTACCGGACTCGTCCTGCACGCGCAGGGCAAGCCGCGGCGGCGAGGGGACCTGGGGCGTATCCTGGGCGGAGGGCATGGTGCGTCCGTCGAGAGGAGCTCGCAAGGGGACTGGTACGCACCCCTGACAGGCGTGATTCTACGTTCGCGGCGAGTGCAGCGTCAATGGCGCGGTCCCACGACGGAGGATCCACGAATGGACACCAATTCACACGAATCGTCATGCGATTGGATGGGGTGAGACGGAAGCCCGAGGAGAGGGCGCCGCCCCAGGGGCGGCGGAGCGGTGGGGCAAGGCAAGGGGGACAGAGGGCCGGGTTCTGGTCATCGACCTCGTAGTCGACCAGCCTCTCCAAGCCAACTACGAGCATCAAGCCTCACCCTCTGTCCCCCCTTGCCTTGGCCCCACCGCTCGGCGCGCCGCGCCGCGGCGCGGCGCGCCCCCTCTCCTCGGGCGCTCTTTTCCTCGATCGCATCCGTTCGATTCACGATTCGTGCCCATTCGTGGATCGTCCCAGGCAAGCTGACACGCGGTTCTGAAAAACCGGCATCCCGATCCGAGGTCCGAGCACGTTGCCGGGAAACGGCTGTTGCCTCCGTGCTGGCTCACGTGAGTTCCCTCCCATCCCGCGCGCGGCCAAGGATCTGGAGAGCGCCCACGCGTCGCGCCCGGTTGCCGTGACGATTTGGCAGGGCATCGAGGGCCCGGAAGGCCCCCCGTCGCGCGGCGGCGCGCTTGCACACACGTGCAACTGTGTAGAGGGAGGCCCTCCCGCCACGCCCGCGGACGCCTGTTCAGCCGGAGGTTGCCATGGACAGGAGACTTTCGCTCCTTAAGGCGATGGCGGTTGACGACGGAAACGTCCTCCGCCCCGAGTGTTGCATGGATTCCCCCTGCGGCTACGCCTATCCGCGGGCCCAGAGGGTGCTCGGCGCCCAGCCGGGCGGCGAGATCGCCACCCTCGAGCACCTCGCAAACCTCGGCTACCTGGATCGCGAGACCGCCGAGGTGGTCCACCTCTGCCCCGCCTGCGAGCACTATGAGCTGAACTTCCGGGAGGTCTGCCCGACTTGCCAGGGCCCCGACCTCACGCACGAGGAGGTCCTCCACCACTACAAGTGCGGCAACGTCGGCCTGGAGACGACCTTCCGCAGCGGCGTCCACTACGTCTGTCCGAAGTGCCACGAGCCGCTGCGACACATCGGGGTCGACTACGAGCGGCCCGCTACGACCAACTACTGCCGGGCGTGCCGCCGCGCCATCCCCGAGACACGCGTCACGTGCCAGTGCGTCCGGTGCTCACGGACGTTTCCCGAGGAGGAGGCGATCCGCCGCAGCCTCCACACCTACCGGATCTCCACCAAGGGCCTCGCGGCCGCAGAGGACGGCACCCTCGTCGAGTCCGCCCCCGCCGCAATCCTCGACCCCGCCCTCGGACTCTATACCTGGGCGTTCTTCACCGAACGGCTCTCGCAGGAGGTCGACCGCGCGCGCCGGTACGACAACCCCGTGACGCTCCTGATGGTCTCCGTCCGCGACGGCGAGGGGGCCCACGAGGAGCCCGCGAATACGGCCCTGACGCGCGACGTGATTCGCCTCCTCAAGGAATCGGTCAGGAACACGGAGCTCCTGGCCTGCTACCGCCACGGGACGTACGGCGTCATCCTGACGCAGACGCCCGAGACCGGCGCCCGCGTCGTGGTCTCGCGGATCAACAAGGGGATCGCCGGCCGCTCGCCGGAGGTCCACCTCGCCACGGGAGTCGCCGCCTTCGGGGCCGGCGTCCAGAACGCCGAGCACCTCGTCGAGACCGCCCTCTCCCGCATGGAGGGGGTGGAGGCCGCCGCGGGGCCCGCGGCATGACGTGGAGCGGCTGCCATGGACAGCATCGGCTATGCCGTGCAAGACCTCCTCGAGGGGATCCGCGAGTCGGTGAGGTACATCCTCTCTCTCGGTCCCCGCCAGTTCGCCCGCTCCTTCTGGGCGCTCCTGTTCCTTGAGGTCCCGCGCTACCTGTTCTCCGACCTGTACGTCCTCGTGAAGTCGCTCCTCGGCGGCACGAGGGCCCCCCTGGCCCCCCACCTCGATCCCCCGCCCCTCGTCTCCGTCATCCTGCCCGTCCTCGACGAGCGCGACATCGTCGGGGAGACCGTCCGCTCCCTCCGCGAGCAGGGATACCCCAACCTCGAGATCCTCGTCATCGACGACGGGTCGCTCGACGGCACCCAGGAGGTCTGCGAGGGGCTCGGGCGGCGCGGGTGGGTCCGGTTCCTCGGCTTCCCCCATCGCCAAGGGAAGTCGGCGGCGCTCAACTGGGGGCTCCAGCACGCCAACGGCAAGTACGTGGTCTTCATGGACTCCGACTCCACGCTCGACCGAGGCGCCCTCAGGAACCTCCTCGCGTACTTCGCCGACCCCGAGGTCGGAGCGGTCTGCGGGGACCTCTCGGTCCGCAACCCGCGCGTCAACCTCCTGACGCGGCTCCAGACGATGGAGTACCTGACCGCGCTCACCATCGGCCGGACATTTCGCGCGGGCGTCGGGATCCTCTCCATCGTGCCGGGGGCCTTCGGGGGCTTCCGCCGCGAGCTGATCGACCGCGTGGGCGGGCACGAGCCCGGCCCGGGAAACGACTCGGACCTGACCATCCGCACGCGGAAGCTCGGCTACAAGGTCGCCTACGCCCCCGATGCGACCTGCCTGACAAACACGCCCGAGTCCTGGAAGGGGTGGCTCAAGCAGCGCCTGCGCTGGGACCGGAACCTCATCCGGAACCGCCTGCGCAAGCACATGGATGTCTATGCCTTCTGGCAGCGCCACTTCAGCCTCTCGAACCTGGTCTCGTTCGTCGACACGATGTTCTTCGCGGTCGTGCTCTCGCTGGGGTGGCTCGTCTACGCCGCGGACCTTTCGATCCGCCGGCCCGAGCACTGGGTCGCGATCGCCTTCGCGAGCTACCTGCTCCACCTCCTGCTCAAGACGACGCAGTACGCCATCGCGCTGGCCGTCACCCCGCGGAGGAAGGAGCTCTTCGGGCTCGCCGTGTACCTTCCGCTCTTCAGCTTCTACCGGATCGTCTGCCGGATCGTCCGCCTCGTAGCCGTCATCCAGGAAGTCGTCTTCAGGAAGTCGTACCGGGACCCGTTCGCCCCCGAGAAGGTGCGCAAGGAGATGATCGTGTACTGACGCCCCGCCGCATGGGGAGGGACTCCCATGGCTCGCCGACACGTCTGGTTGTTTCCGCTCGTCGCGATCCTCGGCTGCTCGACCGTCGGTGTGGAGCGCGAGGTCTCCCTCCCTGGAGACGACTCGTTCGAGCGGGCGCTCGTCGACTACGTTCGCGGCGACCTCGACGCCGCGGATCTCGAGCTGGAGCGCATCCTCGCGGGGACCCCCGGCGACCGTCGGGCCTCCGACCTGCTCCGCGAGGTCCGTGAGGAGAACGGCGGGAAGCGCGAGGTGACGGAGGCCCCCACGGCCGCCCTCCCCTCCCCCGCCGGTCCCAAAACCCTCCTCGCGGAGGCCCTCACGCGAAACCCCGAGGTCCGACAGGAGCTCTACCGCGTCGTGGAGGCCCGCGCGAAGCTGCGCGAGGCGAATGTCGCGTTCGGCCCCGAGTTCAACCTGCTGACACGGTTCCATCCGCTCGGCCTGTTGACCTCGCTCACGCAGTCCTTGATCGAGGGAGCGATCAAACGCGGCGCGGCGATGGACCGCGAGGAGGCCGGGTGCCTCACGGCGCTCTCCGACTACGCGACGACGCGCGCCGACGTGGCGGACCGGACGCTGACGGCGTACCTGGATCTCCAGGAGGCGACCGAGATCGCCGCGGCCCTGGAGGAGGAGCGCAAGGCGTGGGAGGAGCAGGTCCGCGTCGCCTCGACGCTCGTCGACGAGCAGAAGCTCCTCCCCGCGGAGCTCCTGGCGAAGAAGGCCGGCCTGGCCAGGGCCGAGCAGCGGATCGCGGAGGCGCGCAGCCGCGCGGCGGAGGCGAAGGCCGCGCTCAACACGCTCATGGCGCGCCCCGCGACGGACCTCCTGGACGTGACGAAGGAGGCCGTGCGCGGCGAGCTCCCCGACGACGTCCGAGCGGCGATCGCGAAGGCGATGGAAGGGAGGCCGGAGCGCGCCGGCGCGGGGGCGGAGGTCGAGGGGGCCGAGGCGGAGCGGCGCCTCGTCGCGGCCCAGGAGCCGAAGGTGGAGCTCTACGGTTCCTACGGCTGGTCGAAGCAGAAGCAGGAGAGCCAGATCGGCAGGAACTGGCGGTTCGGCGCGCGGACGAGCATCCCGCTCCTCATCATCCCCCTCCAGGCGGCCCGTGACGCCCAGGAGGCCGCCGTGATCCGGCAGCTCGAGGTCGAGATCGAGCGGATCGACGCGGAGATCGCGCTGGAGGCGGTCTCGGGGTTCGAGGAGGTGGCGCGGGCGCGCGCGGCGGAGCGGGCGTCCCTCGGCATCGTGACGGCGGCCGAAGAGGCCGTGCGCTCGTTCCAGGGAGCGGCGAGGTGGGCGGAATCGGCCCCGCCGTTCACGCTCCGCGGAATGGAGGCGCAGCTCGCCGAGGCGAAGGCGGACCTCGTCGTGAAGCGGATCGCCGTGGAGCGCGCATCGCTCCGCCTGCAGAGGGCGATGGGGATCCTGCCCGAGAAGGTGCTCTTCGAACGGCGCGCCGCCGCGCCAGCTTCGCCGTGGACGGGGCGGGCGCTGTGGGTCTGGGACGTCCCGCCAGAGGGCGACGAGGCGGCCCTGCTGGTCGATCTCGCCCGGGCGCGCGGCGTGACGGTCCTCTTCTTCTCCACGCGCGTCGCGGTGCTTTCGGAGCGGCCCGCGGCGTTCCGCGATCTGATCCGCGGCTGCCGCGGGGCGGGGATCGAGGTCCAGGCGTTGGGCGGAGACCCGTCGTGGGCCCGCCTGGACGGTCGCGCGGGGGCGGAGCGGTTCCTCGACGCAGTCCTCTCGTACCAGGCGGCCTCCGCCGAGGAGGAGAGGTTCTCGGCGGTCCACCTGGACGTGGAGCCCCACACGACCGCGGAGTGGCGCGAGGGGGGCCGCGCCGCGCTCGTCGACGGCTACCTCTCGCTGCTCTCCTGGGCGAAGGGACGCGCCGCGGAGGGAGGGCTCGCGCTGGCGATCGACGTGCCCCCCGGCTGGGAGGAGGTCCCCGCGGAGGGGGGCACGCTCCTTTCTCGCGCGATCGCGGAGGTCGACGAGGTGGCGGTGATGGCCTACCGGCGGACGGCGCGCGGTGCGCTGGACGTCTCGGGCCCCGCGGTCGAGGCCGCGGCTGGAAAGCGCGCGTGGGTCGGCGTCGACGCCTCGGCTTCAGAGGCGCGCACCGAAGGCGAGTTCGAGCGGTTCCTCAGGGAGGTGGAGGCCGGCGGCGCGGGGGTCGCGATCCACGACCTTCACCGGTACCGGAGGTTGATCCTGGGCGGCGATGGACGGTGACGGATCCTCGGCAAGCCCGTTGGAGGGTACGACCATGAAGCTCGGAAGGATGTTGGAGGCGCCCCTCGACCTGTCGCACCACGACGGCGACGAGGAGACCCGAGTCCAGCACCGGAAGTCGCGATGGGCCTGGATCGCCGCGATCGTCGTGCTGGCGGGCGCGGCCGGGGCGTACGGGTGGCAGACGAACCGCTGGGTCCTGGCGACGGGGCGGGTCGTGATCGACCGCGCCGCGGTGAACTCGATCCTGCGGGGTCGGATCGTCGCGATCGACGTCAAGGAGGGGGACCGGGTCGATCTGGGCCAGGTCCTCGTCAGGCTCGAGGACGAGGAGGCCGCGGCGGCCACGCGGCGCGGCGAGGCGATCCTCGAGCAGGCGAAGGAGCGGTCCAGGGCGTCCGTCGAGGCGGGGCTCGACCCGCAGGCGGGGTCCAGGGTCCGCGCGGCGGAGCTGGAGCGGGACCTCGCCCTCGAGCGGCAGAAGGGCGCGAGTGCGCGTCGCGAAGCGGCCGTGGTCGCGCTCAAGGACGCGGGAGAGACGCGCGAGCGCATGGAGCGCCTGTACCTCGTGAAGGCCACGACGCGGACGGAGTGGGACGCGGCGCGGGCCTTGGAGCGGTCGGCGCGGGCGGCCCTTGGGACCGCCGAAGCGGACCTCTCGCAGGCGGCCAAGGAGGTCGAGGGGCGGGAGGCGCTCCTGGAACTGGCGGAGGCGGGCCTGGAGTTCGCGCGTCGTAACCACGAGGCGGAGGTCCTCTGCTGCCGCGAAGAGGTGCGCCGGGCGCAGGCGGAGGTGGAGGCGTGCCGCGAGCGGCAGGCCCAGATGGAGGTGCGCGCCCCGTCGGCTGGCGCGGTGGCGTGGATGCCTCGGCGCGTGGGCGAGGTGGTCGACGACGACGATCCGCTCCTCGCTCTGGCGGGAGATGGGCCGGCGTGGGTGGAGGCCTACGTGAGCGGCGAGGACTTGGGACGGTTGAAGGAAGGGGCGGAGGCCTGGGTGGAGGTTGACGGAGCGGAGGGTTCCCCCTTCCACGCCCGGATCGCCTTCATCCAGCCGACGGCGTGGACGCCGGGGCAGGTGTTGCGCGTGGGACCCGAGCGTGCGATCGCGGCATCGGAGCTGCCGCTCATGCCGCACGCGGTGAAGGTCCTGTTCAACGGCGCTCCCCCCGGCGGCCTCCGCCCCGAATCGGTCGTGCGCGTGAAGATCTCGCGCCGGTAAGGCGTTACGCGCGCGGGGGGCGGTCCGGTCGGGCCGCCTCCGGAGCGCATCCCACCCCCTTGCGCCGACACTTCGAGATATCTCTATATTCCACTTGACGGGGGAGGTATCGAAGGATAGAGTTCTGTCGATGAATGGAGACGAGGGACCGATGGACGACCGCTCGCTGGTGAAGGCGCTCAAGGCGCTGGGGCATCCGATGAGGTTCCAGATGGTGCAGGAAATTGCGAAGGCGGGGGAGCTGTCGTGCGGGCAGATCCAGGAGCGCTTCCCCGTCGCGCAGCCGACGATCTCGCACCACCTGAAGATCCTCACGGACGCCGGGATCCTCGTGCAGCGGCGGCAGGGGCAGCACTGCTTCACCTCGGTCAACCAGGAGGCCGTGGACACGGTCCTGGGTTCCCTCCCCGAACGGCTCACGTCGCGGCCCGCGCGCCGCGCCGCCCCGAAGGGCGGCGGGACCGCGGCCAGGCGCCCGTAGGACCACCCTCGCGGCGACCTCTTCGGCCTCCGCGCGGCATGACACATCGAAGAACATGAATCTAAGGAGAATAGCCATGGGCAACGAGATCGACCTGAACGACGACAACCTGACGCTGATCCGCAAGCGGATTGCCCGTCTCCAGCAGGAGGTCCGCGAGACGGGCGACCTGGAGTCCCGCGAGCAGCTCGTCGCCGCGTACCACAACTACGGCGTCCTCGTGACCACGGAACTCGCCCGCCGCTCGCTCCTGGACGAGAGGGCCGCGATCCTCGGCGCCCGCAATTAGTCAGATCGAACCGAGATTCGCCGAGCGCAGCATCGAGATGTTGGAGTCGCGCCCGTAGGGGCGCGCAAGGAGTGACGCCCGTCAGGGCGTCGGAAAGGAGACCCCGATGTCCGACGTGAAGATCAAGACGCTTGCGAACGGCCCCCTCATCGTGGAGGGCGCCGTTCAGCTCGTCGACGCGCAAGACCAGCCGATAGCCCTGCCGCAGAAGCCGAGGCTGGCCCTCTGCCGCTGCGGCGCCTCGGCTTCGAAGCCCTTCTGCGACGGCAGCCACACGAAGTGCGGCTTCAAGACCGAGCCGTAGAGTCGCTGGACGGCATGCGCTCCAGGGCGATCGTGGCAGCAGGACGTTGACATCAAGACATCAGAGCAGCTATGCTTTGATGTATGAGGACGACACTCACCCTGGACGCGGATGTCGCCACGCTCCTCGCGAGGGTACGCAAGGCGAGGAGTGAACGCCTGAGACGCGTCGTGAACGAGGCATTGCGACTCGGACTGCAGCAGATGGCAGCCGCGCCGAAGCGAAGGAGGGTCTTCCGCCAGAAGGCGGTGGACCTCGGTCGCTGTCGGATCGGAAGTCTCGACAACATCGCGGACGTCCTCGCGGTCGCGGAGGACGAGACGTTCCGATGATCCTCGTCGACGCGAACCTCCTCCTCTACGCCCACATCTCGTCGATGCCTCAACACACCGCGAGCCGCGCATGGCTCGAGAAGACCCTGAATGAGGCCGCGCGCGTCGGCCTGCCATGGCCAAGCCTGACGGCCTTCGTACGGATCGTCACGAACCCGCGGGTGTTCGAACGACCCGAGAGCGTCGGGGAGGCCTGGGGCCAGGTCGAGCAGTGGCTCGACTGCCCGTCCGTCTGGGTGCCCGCTCCCACGGAGAGGCATCGCGAGGTGCTGGGGACCCTCCTCCTCGCCGCGGGGGCCGTCGGCAATCTGGTCCCCGACGCCCACCTGGCCGCGCTCGCCGTGGAACACGGCCTCACCCTGTGCTCCACGGACTCCGACTATGCCCGGTTCGCCGGGCTCCGCTGGGAGAACCCGCTGGCCGCACGCAAAACGGGAAGGCCCTGATCCCCTGGCCGCGCGCTACTCCTCCTCGTCGATCGCCAGGATCGCTTTGGCGGCCGCCTCGCGCACCTGCGGATCGGGGTCTTCGAGGGCCTTGCGGAGCACGGGGAGCGCGGCGCGCGCGCCGGTCCCCCACTCGGCGAGGGCTTCGCAGGCATTCCGTCGCTCGTACCACGCCTCTGAGACAAGAAGGGCGGTGAGCGTCTCAAGCACCTCCCGCCCAGGGCACCCCATTCGGATCAACGCGCTCGACGCGGAGAGGCGAACGACGGCGTGCCCGTCGGCTAGAAGCGCGCGAAGCCGCGGGGCTACGGTGGCGGCGGCGGGACCCATCCGGCCAAGGGCCTCGGCGATCCACATAACGCGCTCGGGATCGGTGTCCACGTCCAGCCGCGCAGCCAGAGTCGGTGCCCAGGGCGCGCCGTCGGGCCCGATGGCCGCTAGCGCGCCGATGGCGCTGACGGCGTCGTTCGAGGCCCATCCCGCGGCGCATAGTGCGAGGCGGGCGGCGGCAGGTCGCGCGACGGGACCGAGCGCCCCGAGCGCGTACGCAGCGGATCTCCGGACATCCCTGTCGGCGTCTCGCAGCGCCTGGACGAGCGCGGGGACGTAGCGCTCCCCCGCCGCCCCCAACCTGCCGATCGACTCGATCGCGTAGCGCCGGAGCGTCCCGTCCTTGTCCTCCAGCGCCCGGTCCAGGGCATCGATGGCCTCGGGTGCCCTGGCGTGGTAGCGGACCAGGAGGTCCATGGTGCGCCATCGACGGCCCTCCAGCGCAGGATCGGCGACCCACGCCAGCAGGACGTCCAAGCCAGGGTCGAACGAACTCTGCAAGACGAGCTCCCTGGCCCGTTCCCTGACGACGGCATCCGAGTCCGAGAGGAGACCCACGACGGCTGCGGGGACGCCCTTCGGGTACTCTTCGTATCCCAGCCCCGGCACCAGGGCCGACACGCATCTTCCCCGGACGCGCGGGTCCGGATCACGGAGGGCGGCGACGAGGGCGGGCCCCGCCTCCTCGCCGAGCGCCGAAAGGGCCCCAGCAGGCGATGGCGGGTCCCAGAATCGCTTCGGCGGTTCCAGCGCCATCTTGCGGAGGACGTCGACGACGGCCTCCGGACGCCGCAGTCGTACCGCCACCAGAAGGACCGCCTCGGCCGCCGCGCATTGCACGTCCTCCTCGGGGTCCTTCCACATGCGCTCTTGAAGCGCCTCGAGCGCAGGCTCATCGCTCGCGAGGTTCGCCAGGGCATGCGCGGAGGTCGACCGCGTGGCTCCGTCCTCATCGCCGAGCGCCTCAACCAGCGCGGAGACGACCTGGGGATCGACTTCCGTCGGGAGCCCGACGGCCGCGGCCGTCTCCGGCTCCGCCGCGCCGGAGCGCACCTTCGCCAAGTACTCGCCCACTCTCCTGGGTAGGAGATAGACCATGCCGCGCATCGCCCACGCGGCCGCTGCACGCACCTCGGGATGGGGGCTCGCGAGGAGCCTCGCGACATCGGCCATGAGCGGGCGGGCTTCCCGGTGAAGTTCGATCGCCGCACCGAGGGCGGAACTTTGCACCCCCTCGTCCGGGTCGGCCAAGCCCGCCGAGAGGAGCGGCAGGAGCTGTGCGACGACCGTTCGGCGTCGCGCGTCGGCCTCCGCGGCCTGCTCCCGCCCGGCGGCGTCGTCTCCCGCCAGGAACGGCTCCAGATCCCGCCCCCACTCCGCCATCCGCCGCGAGGCGGCCCTGACTTGCGCTGAAAGCTCGCGACGGACCTCGACGCTCGCGTCCTTCACGACGGCCGCGAGCGCTGGAGCCGCGGCAGCCTCCTTGCCGGCCAGTTCACCGATCGCCCGCGTCGCCCACAGGCGAACGGAGGGGTCGTGGTCCTGGAGCATCCCCGGGAGGGCCCTGAACGCGCCGTCCACCCGTGGAGCCAGCTCTCGCAGTCCCCACAGCGCCTGCCGACGCACGAGCGGATTCGGGTCGGCGAGGGCACGCTCCAGGATGGGCACGCCCCCCTCCCCCACGGCGACGAAGGCCGCGCGGGCCACCCCGGCCCTCTTCGCGTCCGGGTCCGCGAGGAGCGCGGTGCGCGTCGCAAGAGCGTCTTTCGCCCCCGGACCGATCCCCACCAGGATTCGCAGGGCGTCTTCGCGGAGGCCCGAATCCGCGTCCGCGTCGTCCAGGATTGAGGCGACCGACCCGGCCGCTTCTGCCCCGAAGCGGACCAGCCCCGCCCCCGCCGCGCGCTGGACCTCCGGAGTGCGGTCCGAGAGGGCCTTCACCAGGAGCGGGACGACGGCCGCTGCCTCCGCATGAATGCCGCCGAGGGCCGATGCGGCGGCTGCGCGGAGGTCCGCCTCTCGCGACGCAAGCATCTCGAGGAGAGGCGGCACGGCGACGGAGGCGTCGGAGCCGATCTCGCCGAGGCACCACGCCGCCCGAGCTCGCAGTGCTGCGTCTGAATCGGCCAGCATCCCGGCCAGCGGGTCAACCGCGGGGGCCCCGATGGCGACGATCGCCTGGGCAGCTCTCGCGGATGCCCTTCCCGACCGTAGGTAGGCGCAGAGCGCAGGGAGCGCCGGCAGGGCGGCGGGCCCGAGCTTCTGGAGGGCCTCAAGCGCCGCCGACCGGACATGGGCCTCCTGGTCGGCGAGGAGTTCGCCCAGCACCTCCGCCGCGGGTGCCGCGGCCTCGCCGAGGGCTCCGAGCATCTCGGCGGCGCGTGCCCGAGTGCCGGCATGGGGGTCTTGAAGCGCGCGCACTAAACCGGGAAGTAGAGCGGCATCCGGTGAGGCCCGGGACTCCAACACGAGCAGGGCGTTCCAGCGGACATCTGGCTCAGGATCGTCCAGGAGCGTCCGCAGGGCTGCCAGTACGGGGTCCGGGACGGCCTTGGCGACCCGGAGCATTGACGTCGTCTCCTGGCGAATACGGGCGTCGCCGTCGCTCAATGCCGCGACCACCAAGTCGGGCGCGGTCGCGACATGCAGGCACAGCAGCTCGTCCGCCCGTTGTCTTGTCTCCGGATCGGCGTCGCGACAGAGCCGGGCCATCGCCTCGAGGTAGGGGCGGGCGAGGACGCGGTCCGCCGACCGCGAACGTAGCTCGAGGACGCAGCTCCTGCGGACCTCGACTCGGTCGGAGGCCAGCCCTTTGAGCAGCACGGGCTGCCCGAGATCCCCGGACTCTGCGAGCGCCGATGCAGCCTCGGAGGAGGCCCGGAGGTCGCCGGCGAGGAGCGCATGCTCCAGCAGGGGAAGGGCCGGCTCGCCCATGTGGACGAGCCCGCCCGCCGCACCGTCCCACTGGCCAAGACGCCCCGCAAGGAAACGCGCTGCTTCCATGTTGACGGGGCGGAGGTCCCCCAGGGCCAGGACCGCCTCCAGGCGCAGGGAGGCATGACCGCTCGTTGCGAGCCGCATCCAGGCGGAAAGCGCGCCCGAGCCCATGCGACGGAGCGCCCAGAGACCGCTCCTGGCCCG
This sequence comes from uncultured Planctomycetia bacterium, assembly GCA_964649705.1. Taxonomy (GTDB): domain Bacteria; phylum Planctomycetota; class MHYJ01; order WSZJ01; family CAZYRM01; genus CAZYRM01. Next base: position 1,300 of record CAZYRM010000140.1, on the reverse strand, counting down.
CTCGGGCGAGGCGAGGACGAGCTCCGCGATCTTCGGTGCAGCGGAGGCCGCCGGCGCCCCGATTGTCCCCAGCGACCACAGGGCGGCCTCGCGGACGGCCGGCTCCTGGTCGCCGAGGAGCACCGTGAGCGCGGGCACCGCCTCGGGCGTCGTGACGTGGTGGGCGGCAAGGAAACGGACTTCGGGATCGGGGTCCGCGAGTCGGTCGATCCAATCGGGCGTCGGCTCGGACTGTCCGAACGCCGCCCCGACCACCAGCAAGGTCCAGGCTGCGCCGCGCATCGTTCGCCCCCGCGATCCCCTCGGCAGGCTACCGAGGGCGCGGTGGCGACGTCAAGGACGCTCCTGTGCGCGCCGAGCCTGAACCCCGACCGGACCGCCTCTCGAACCCCTCCCCTGACGGGAGCGGCTGGTCCCTACCGGACCGCCAGCTCGCCGGGCGCCTCCACCCGCTCCTCGGGGGACGGCGAGACCGGGCGGATCGACCAGCCGCGCCAGAGGCCCAGGGCGAACCAGACGAGCGACGCCACGCCGCCGATGAACAGCGTGTCGCCTACCGCCCGCAGCCAGCGCAGGACGACGAACACCGGCTGCTGCAGGAACTCCGCACTCCGCGCGTACCAGAGCCCGTGCTCGACGCTCGCCCACGCCTGCGAGAGCCCGATCGGGAGGAGGCTCATCGTCACCATCAGGCCCAGCCCCAGGTTCATCCCCCAGAACGCCATCCTGAGCGACCCGTCCTTCCACTCCCCCTCGGGTCGGAGACGACGCAGCACCACGAGGCAGAGGCCGAGCGCCAGGAGCCCGTACACGCCGAACAGGGCAGCGTGGCCGTGCACCGCCGTCGTATTCAGGCCCTGCACGTAGTAGAGCGCGACCGGCGGGTTGATCAGGAACCCGAACAGGCCCGCTCCGACGACATTCCAGAAGGCCACGCCCAGGAAGAAGCGGATCGGCCAGCGGTACCGGTCCATCCACGGGACGCTGCGCCCGAGCCTCCAGGTCCCCCAGGCCTCGTACCCCAGGAACGCCAGAGGGACCACCTCCAGCGCGCTGAACGTCGCCCCCACCGCCATCACCGACACCGGCGTGCCAGTGAAGTACAGGTGGTGCAGCGTGCCCGGAATCCCCCCGACCAGGAAGATCGCCGTCGAGAACAGGACCGCGCGCGAGGCGCTGCTCCCCTCCACCAGGCCGAGCTTGAGGAAGAGGAAGGCGAGCACGGCCGTCGCGAAGACCTCCATGAACCCCTCGACCCACAGATGGACCACCCACCAGCGCCAGTACTCCATCACCGAGA
>CAZYRM010000139.1:0-15800 GCA_964649705.1 uncultured Planctomycetia bacterium | reverse complement strand
GGACTTCGTCGCGCAGGCGATGCCGGCGTTCCACGCCCACCCGGAGCTGCTCGTCTCGCGGGAAGGGCGCACCACGTTCGACCTGTGGGAGGCGGTGCGCATCCAGCTCCTCGAGCTCGGGCTCTCCCCCGATCGGATCGAGTCCCCGCGCCTCTGCACGCGGTGTCGGGCGGAGCTCTTCTTCTCGCACCGCCGCGAGGGTCCGCTGGGCGGACGGAATCTCTCCGTGATCGGGTGGGTTGCGTAGCTCCCCTTCCCGTTCCCCTTCCCATTCCCAGATCCGATGTTCACGTCGTTGCTGGGAAGGGGAATGGGAACGGGAATGGGAAGGGGGGTTGCTTGACACCCCCCGGACGCGCACCTACAATCTTGCGCCTCACATGTGAGCCGACCTTGTGCGTCCGTCCGGAGGCCCCATGGCGATCGCCGCCATCGACATCGGCACGAACTCGGTCAAGATGCTCGTCGCCAACCCCGGGAAGGGGAAGGCGCTCGAGCTGATCGCCGAGGAGGTCGTCGCCACGCGGATCGGCGAGCGCGTCTCGCTGACCAACGAGCTGACCGAGGCCGCCATGGCGCGGACGATCCCCGTCCTGCAGAAGTTCGCCCTGCGCGCCGCGGAGCTCGGCGCGAAGGAAGTCCGCGCCGTCGGGACGAGCGCGCTCCGCGACGCGACGAACCGCGACGAGTTCGTCCGCCGCGCCTGGGAGCACGCGGGGGTGCGCATCCAGGTGATCAGCGGCGAGGAAGAGGCGCGCCTCACGTTCCTCGGCGCCATGAGCGGGCTTCGCGGCAGACGCCCCACGCTCGTCCTGGACGTCGGCGGGGGGAGCTCCGAGGTCATCCTCGGCGGCCAGCGCGGGCCGCAGCAGCGGATCAGCCTCGACGTCGGCGCCGTGCGCCTGACCGAGCGCTACCTCAAGCACGACCCGATCCCCATGGACGAGTGGCTCGCGATGATGTCGTGGCTGGGCGCGGAGCTGGGGAAGAAGCTGCGCCGCCTCGACACGGAGGGGTGCCGCGTGATCGGCGTCGGCGGGACGTTCGCGAACCTCGCGTCGATGCACATGAAGCTCGCGCGGCTCGACCCCGCGCGCGTCGACGGCTGCCGTCTGCGGCAGCGCGACGTGCGGAACCTCGTGGCGGAGCTGCGCGGGATGAGGCAGGAGCACCGGAAGTCGTTCCCGGGTCTCGAGCCGGACCGCGCCGACATCATCGTCGCCGGCCTGTCAATCGTCGATGCGCTCATCTCGGCCCTGACGAAGCGCGTCCTCCAGGTCAGCCGCCGGGGCCTCCGTCACGGCCTCCTCCTCGCGAATCCCTAGGCCGATGCCCGACGACCGGCACAACGCGGCCCGCGAGGCAAACCTCGCCGCCTACGCCGCGACCTCGGGGGCCGCGTACCGCGATGTCGCGCCCCACCTCAGGCACCCCGCCCTGCGGGCGCTGCAGCGATCGCTCTCCGACCGCGTCCTGGGCGCCGCGCGCCTCCTCGACCCGAGCCCCCGCGTGCTCGACCTCGGCGGGGGCGAAGGGACCCACGCGCTCGCATGGCTCGAGGCCGGCGCCAGGGTGACCGTGGTGGACCTGTCGCCCGAGCAACTCGGCGCGCTCGGCTCGCGTTGCGTCGCGCACGCGGCGAGGCTCAGGACGCTCTGCCTGGACGTCATCGAGGCGATCGCGCGGCTCGCGCGGGAGGGGGAGACGTTCGAGGTCGTCTCGGCGAACTCATTCCTCCACCACGTGCCTGACTACGTCGCGCTCGTCCGCGAGGCGTGCGGGCGGGTCGCGCCGGGGGGAAGCCTCCTCACGTTTCAGGACCCGCTCCGATACGACGGGCTGGGCCTGTTCGCCCGCGGCTTCTCCGCGTTCGCCTACGGATCGTGGAGGGTGTTCCAGGGGGACGTCTTCGGAGGGGCACGGCGGCGGCTCAGGAGGATGCGCGGGGTCCACCTGGACGGGTGCCCTCAGGACAACGCGGAGTACCACGTGACTCGGGGTGGGGTGGACGCGGAGGCGATCGTCGCGGCCCTGCGCGAGCGGGGGTTCGAGGCCGAGGTCGTGCGGTACTTCAGCACGCACGGGGCCTTCTGGCAGCGGGTCGGGAGCGGACTCGGGCTGGAGAACACGTTCGCCGTCGTGGCTACGGCGAAGGGAGGGGAGTGCCGGGGGCGGGACTCGAACCCGCACGGCTAAGCCATACGCCCCTCAAACGTACGCGTCTGCCAATTCCGCCACCCCGGCACAACTCTTGCGCCTCGACCGAGGTTCGTCGAAGCCGCGTCAAGATACGGAGCGGGCCGGCGGCGGTCAAGCAAATCCCGGCCGCCGCGTTGATTCCCCGCGGGGCGCGCGGTAGGATGCGCGCTTCGGAGACAGGAGGTGAGCCGATGGCCGAGGACATCCAGGACGTCATGCAGGGGCTGAAGAAGAAGTTCAAGAAGTCGAAGGTCGAGAAGACGGTCACGTATTACCTGACCCTCGGCGACACCGAGGACCTGAAGTGGACGATCAGCGTCGGCCCCGCGAAGTGCGACGTGAAGAAGGGCAAGCACACCGAGAAGGCGGACTGCGTCCTCAAGACCACGCCGGAGCTCTTCGTGAAGATGCTCGACGGGTGGGAACCCGGCGTCCTCGACATCGCGCGCGGGAAGGTGAAGACGAACGCCCCGGGGCTCCTGCGCTCCCTCCGCGACGTGTTCAGCGCCTAGATCCGCGGCACTTCCTGCTTGCGCCGGGCCGGGCCCGTCGCTAGACTCCCGCTCCCTTTTCCGGAGTCAACCAAGCAGGAGGAGACCGCCATGCCGCTGCTGCCCGTAGGGACCCCCGCGCCGGACTTCGCGCTTCCCGACCAGAACAAGGCCGAGGTGAAGCTGTCCGCGCTCAAGGGCCAGAACGTCGTCCTGGTGTTCTACCCGCTCGATTTCAGCCCCGTCTGCACGAACGAGCACTGCGCGTTCGCGTCCGACTTCGCGGGGTTCGAGGGCGCAAAGGCCCAGGTGTTCGGCCTGAGCGTCGACTCCGTGTGGGCGCACAAGGCGTTCGTCGAGAAGCACGGCCTGAAGTACCGCCTCCTCGCCGATTTCCACCCGAAGGGGAAGGTGTGCGCCGCGTACGGCACCTACCTCGAGGACAAGGGCCTCTGCGGCCGCGCGACCTACGTCATCGACAAGGAGGGGATCATCCGGTTCGCCAAGGACCACGGGATCCCGAACCTGCCGGACAACAAGGAGATCCTCGAGGCGCTGAAGAAGCTCAGCTAGGCGTGTGAACCGGGGGGCGGGCGCCCGCCCGTCCCCCGCTCTCCTAGGCCTTCAGGCGGATCGTCCGGATGACGTGCTTCGTGACGAGGACCGACCCCTCGTCCGTTCCCAGCTCGACGTTGTAGCGGTCGAGCCGCTGGAACTTCCCGACGATCGACTTGCCGTCGATCAGCCCGACCTCGATCGTCTTCCCCGCCAGCTCCGACAGGAGATCGTGCGCAAGGAACGACTCGGCCCGGATCTGCCCGACCCAGGTCTTGAGCTCCTTGATCTCCTTCTTGAGCTTGTTGATCTCGTCCTCGACGATCTTGAACGGCGTCTGGACGCTGGCCCCCCGGGCGGACTCGGGCACGGGCATGGGTGGTCTCCTGATCCCTGACCGCCGGAATCGTAACGGGCGGTCCTGGAATCGTCCAGCGGGAAATGCCTATTTCGCCGCCTTGGCCCGGTAGCTGACGCTCATCTTCCCCTCGAGCTCCATCCGGTTTCCGCCGTCCGACATGTCCATCTCGATCGGCCCGCTCGCCTCCAGCGACAGGAACCGCCCGCGGTCGACGTGGAACATCGCGACCCCGGTGAGGTGGTAGGAGATCCCCGGGATCTTGTCCATCTTGTCGAGCTTCACGTCCCAGTCGAGGGCGATCTTCGCGATGCGCTCCCCCTCCTTGCCGGAGACGTCCCTGAGGATCGCCTTTCCCGAGACGTGCATGAGCGACGGGTTGTACCCCTCGTGGAAGATCGCCCTTCCCAGGGCGTCCGCATCGACATCCCACCCCTTCCCGACGGCGATCGAGTGCCTCGGCAGGAGGGCGTACACCTGGTCGACGAACACGACGTCCCCGGCGTCGTCCCCCTCCACGGGCCCCAGCTCGCTCGTGAGCTGCTGGCTCGCGCCCGCCCGCACGATCGTCACCGTCCGCCCGAACAGGGCCGTGCGCTCTGAGCTCTCCTTCTTGCCGCTCGGCTTGAGGACCTCCTTGAGGGAGTTCGAGTAGGCCCGCGTCATCTTCGTCCCCGCCTCCGAGGACTCCAGGACCTCCTCCTGGTACTCCCGGACCTTCCGCTCCTTGTACTTCCCGCTCTGCTTCGCGATCCCCGACGGGTCGCCATACGCGCCCCGGACCGTCGCCTTGACCTTCGTGTCGATCAGTTGCTCCTCGGCGACGTCGTGGCGGTCGCCCGCCGTCCACTTCGCCTCGAGCTTGACCTCCTCGGCCGAGGCGATCGAGAGGGTCAGGGCGAGGGCGAGCAGCGTCTTCATCGGTTGCCTCCTGGAGACTGGAGATCGTACACGCCGGCCGGCCCCGGGGTTACTCGGTATGCAGGTCCCGCCAGATGCGGCGGAACCGCTGGTTCAGGTGCTCGCCGATCGACGGGCCGTAGAAGCACATGTCCTTCTCGTAGCCGCCGCCCTTCCACCCCTCCGGAGTCACGAAGTACCCCAGGTGGTCGTTCGCGAGGCCCACGATCATCGCCTGCGAGGCCCCCGCCGCGAGGAGGTCGCGCTTGAGGTCGAGGCCGATCTCGACGCAAGCCTCCCCCGGCATGCACGCGAGCGCCAGCCCCCCGAGGTCGGCGACCATGAGCGTCGTGTCGCGCGGGGCGACGATCGACTTCAGGTGGAACGGCAGCTCGACCGTGCGGATCTCGGAGCGGATCTCGATCTCGTCCCGGGTCTCGATGGAGGGGAGGAGTCCCTGGACGGCGTCCGCGAGCGCGGCGCCCGACTGCTCGATCCGCTCCCAGTCGTCCTTCCCGCCCGGGGCGGAGATCGTCTGATCCCCCTCGGCGCCGTTCGTGAAGAGGACGACGGCGCCGCCGCCGAGGCGCTCCTCGAGGATCCGCTGGAAGGCGCCGGGGTAGTCTGCGCTGATCTCCATGCAGTCCGCGCCGAGGATCGTGGGGTGGGCGGTGAAGTTCGCGAGGACGGCTCGGACCTTCCCCTCGGGATCGGTCACCTGGACCACGCTGAGCGCCGGGTCGGTGGGCCCGCCGTCGGTTCTGCGATTGTGGGAGAGCGTAGGGGCCTCGACGCGGCCCCAGCCGATGCGCGCGGGGGCGAGGGCAGCGTCGGCGTCGAGGACGAGCTTCGACAGCCGGTCGATCATCTGCTTGTAGAGCTTCCTGTCGTACGGCCCGACGGCGATCTGCCACAGGAGGTTCCTGGAGACGCCCCCCGGCCCGGAGTGGGTGTGGGAGGCGCACATGAGGAAGGCGTCGTCCTCGATCCCGGTCTCCTCCGAGACCCTCGCGAACACCTTCTCGCGGATGTCGCGGTTGATCCCGATGAAGTCGGCGGTGACCCAGGCGAATTTCACGCCCCCGCTCTCGATGACGAGGCACTTGGCCTTGACGGCGTCATGGACGCCGGTCGACTTGCGCCCTTGCCGCGCGGAGTACCCCGCGAGGGGCACGGGCCAATCGGGCGTCATGTCGGCCGACGCGACGCCGACGCGGAGGTCCCCCTCGGCGAGGGCCATGGACGCGACGAGGAGGAGGATGAGGCGGGTCATCGGCGGGCCTCCAGGTGGGGTCACTTCGGGTCCGAGGGGAGGGCGACCGGCGTGCCGGGGCCGAACGGGATGCGCACGCGCACCGTCGTCCCCCTGCCGGGCGCGCTCTCCAGCGTAATCGTTCCCCCCGCGTCGTCAACGCTCTTCTTGACGATCGCGAGCCCCAGCCCCGTCCCGTTCGGCTTCGTCGTGATGTACGGCTGGAATATCTTCTCGCGGACCTCCTCGGGGAGTCCCGGGCCTGTGTCCCGGATCCGGAGCTCCACCCACGGCCTCGCCGCCGCCTGCTCGATGCGCCCGCCCCGCCTCCCCGTCCCTCGCCCCGGTACGACCGTCTCGCCGCGCTCGGTCTCCACCGAGAGGATCCCGCCCCCCTCCATCGCCTCGATCGCGTTCTTGATCAGGTTCGTCAGGACGCGGCGCCACTCGTCCGAGTCGAGCCAGAGCGGCGGCAGGCCCTCCGAGAGCGACAGCCTCGTCTCAATCCTCCCCTCGATCGTGCTCGAGAAGAGCTGCACGCATCCGCGCGCCAGCTCGTTCAGGTCGGTCTCCTGCGGTCTCCGGTCCGGCAGCTTCGCGAAGTACGAGAAGTCGCTCGCGATCCGCCCGAGCAGGTCCACCTGCTGCACGATCATCTCGACGCACTCCTCGAGCAGCTTCGCGAACCCCGGCGCGCCGTCCGCGTAGGCCCGCGCCAGGTGCTGCGCCGAGAGCTTGAGCGGCGTGAGCGGGTTCTTGATCTCGTGCGCGATCTGCCGCGCCATCCCGCGCCAGGCCGCCTCGCGCTCCGCCTTCGCCAGGGCCTCCCGTCCGTGCTGGAGGTCTTCGAGCATCTTGTTGAATGACTCGACGAGCTCCGCCAGCTCGCCCGTCCCGCCGGAGGTCACCCGCCCCGAGAGGTCCCCCGCCGCCGCGCGCCGCGTCGCGAGCGTCATCGACTCCACAGGGGCCGCGATCCGCCTCGAGATCGCCGCGCTCCCGAGCCACACGGCCGTCACGACGAGGCCGTAGATCCCGAACACGAGCGTCACGGTGGAGTCGAACGGGCGCGGCCCGCCGGGGGACGGCGCAAGCTCCGGCACGGCGATGACGCCGTACGTCCGCCGGGACGGCCCGCCCGCCAGCCGCTGGAAACCGATCCGCAGCCAATAGTCGCCCACGGGCCTCGTGACGATGTGCGTCTCGCGGCCGAGCAGGAAGATTTCGCGGAAGGCCTCCTCGTCCATCCGCGTCGGCAGGAGCTCCGTCTGGAAGAGTTCCGGCCGGCTCGTGCCGACCTGCCCGTTCTCAGGGTAGAGGACGACGTCGACCCCCGTCGCGCGCGCGGTCGCGTTCGCCAGCTCGTGGCGGTGGGACTCCAGGACTCGCTCGAGGCTGCCCGGAGTGATCGCCGCCTCGTGGCGTTCGCGCTCCGTCAGCTCCTCCTGCCTGAGGACGCACTCGCGCGCGGCGAAGTCCACGACGCGCCTGAGGGCCGCGTCCTGCTCCTGGTGCGCCTCCTCGGACCTCAGCCTCTGGTGGACCACGGCCAGCGCCACGATCGGCACGAGGCCGAGGAGGACGAACGACGCGAAGAGCTGGACCTGGAGGCGCCCGAGGACTGAGGCGATCCCCGCGCGGCCGCGGAGCGCACGGGCCGAGAGGACGAGCGCGCCGACGACGCCCCCGGCCAGGACGAACAGGAGGAAGAACCTCAGGAACGACTGGAATCGCTCGAAGACCGTGGGCAGCGGGCGGGACAGGGCGTAGACGAGCCGGCTCGCCCCACCGCGAAGGACGAACATCGTCTGCCACGTGCGTCCCTCGACCGTCTCGGTGCGCCAGACCGCTCCGTCGTCCAGCTCGCGGAGGACCTCCAACGGGAGCACGGGCGGGACGGGCGCCTCCGAGGACTCGCTCGCCGTCAGCCTCCCCTCTCGGTACTCGGTCAGCACGAGCCCCACGATCCCCTTCGAGGACCCCGGCTCGACGCGCAGCAGCGAGGCCCGCCCCCCGAGCGCCGCCGCCCGGTACGCCGGGAGGACCGCAAGGAAGACCTCGCCCAGCTCCCCCCCGTCCTTGTCGACGACCCTGGCGCGGCGGAACGGCACGTCGTGCGGGGCGACCAGCCCGGCGTCCCCCTCCTGCTGGAAGGGGTTCCCGCCGATCCACTCGCGCGGCAGGCCGAAGCTGAACTCGCTGTCCGGCGTCGGGTGCCTCTCGCACCGGGCGGCCAGGTAGCAGTCCACGCCCCGGTGTGCGAGCTCGCTCTCCTGCCACAGCGAGAGCGCAAGCTGCTCGTCCGGTTTCGCGTTCGTGGAGGAGATCCGCTCGAGCTCGGCGGGGAGCCACGGGGTCGACGCGATCGCCTCGATGTACCGGGCCATCTCGGCGGCGACGCGGTCCTCGTCCGCTGTGTTGGACAGCACATCTCCTCTCGTGTCGAGGAGCTGCCACTGGTCCGCCGCCTGGGCCACGTCGAGCGGCGGGAAGATGAGGAGAGCGGCGCACAGGGGCAGGAGGACCCACGCGACCCCGCGGCCGCCGAGCCCGGGGCCGATCGCCGCGGGCAGCATGGCGGCGAATGCTAGCGCAGCGGCCGGGAGCGAGGCGGAGCCCGGCACGACGGCGGAGGCCAGCAGCAGGACCGTCAGCGGGACCGCGAACCGCGGGGACAGCGCGCGTGTCCCCCAAGCGGCCCACAGCCCCCCCAGCCGCACGACGGACAGGCACGCGGTCGCGGCGAGGAGGATGGACAGGTCGAGCGCCAGGCGGACCACGCCGAGCAGGTCCCCCGCCCCTTCGAAGAGGGGGACCGTGCCGTCTTGGACGACGCTTTCGGCCAGGGAGGTCGCGACGTGGAGCGCTCCCCACGCGGCGGCGGGCAGAAGGAGGACGAGCGCGAGGGCGGCGCGGCGGAATCGAGGCGGGCCGGCGGGCGGCGCGAGCCCCCATGCCAGGAGGAGCGCCGCCGCGCACGCGGACAGGGTCGAGATCAGGAGGTCGGCGGGGTTGGCGGCCCAGGGACCCGCGTACGCCACCGTGTCCAGGAGCTGCGCGGGGAGGAGCGCGGATGCGAGGCCGAGGCGGTCGCACGCGACGCGGGCGGCCGCAATCGCGGCGGCGCCGAGGAGGGCACGCGCGGGGCGGGGCGCCCTCAGCCGCAGGAGCTGGAAGGCGAGGACCGCGAGCGAGAGGAGGAGGAGGCCCGCGCTCCACGCGGCGCGCCGCCGTCGCAGGTCCGTCCGCGCCCGCTCCTCCGCCGCCCGCGCCGCCCCCTCCGTCCGGACTACGAAGGGGCCCGAGGCGGTCGGGGCCTCCGTCGGGCCGCCGGGCCGGGGCGCGGACAGGCGGACCTCGACGCCCGGATCGCCGATCGCCTCCTCGAGCAGCCGTCTGGGCTTCAGGTACTGGTTGATGAACGGGTACTCGACCTCGATCGTGAGGAACCCGACGACCGAGCCGACCTCTCCGAGCCGTCGCCCGCACGCGATCCGCCCGTAGGTCGGGCCCCGCTTGATGATTGATCGTCGCGCCTCCGCGGCGAGGAACCCCTCGTCGACGTCGAACGTCCGCCCGGCCCACGCGACCGCCCGGTCCTCCCGATCGAGCAGGAGGAGGCCCGCGTCCTCCGACCCGGTGGCCGCCACGAGGCGGGCGAGGGCGCGAAAGGCGGCCTCGCGGACCGCGGCGGCACCGGGGTCGTCCGCCGATAGCGCCGAGGCCGCTGCGAGCTGCGGGTCGGCGGCCGCGTCGTCCACGATCGCCCAGAGCGCGGCCTCGCGCTCGCGGTGGGCCGCATCGACCCTCGCCACGACGTCGCTATCGGCCTTCGGGGGCGCGGGGGCGGGCCCCGGGGCGCGGCGGACGACCGGTATCAGGCCGAGCAGGAGGACGTGCGGCAGCAGGAAAAGGAGCGCCCGGCGCACCGTGGGCGCCTCCTAGCTCATCACGACGCGCCGTGCCTCGTCCTCGACGTCGCAGATGCGGAACACCTCGTCGAGGCCCATGCGTCGGAAGACGGCGATGACCTTCACGTTCGGGTTGAGGAGGACCAGGCGGCCCCCCTGCGCCTCCAGCTCGTCCGCGAGCCCCATGAGCGCCCCGAGCGACCCGCTGACCACGCTCTCGACCTGGCTCATCTCGATGATGACCCGCGTGACCCCGCGCGCCCTGAGCGCCTTCATGTAGGCCTCGAAGGAGTCGACGTCGCTCACCTCGATGCGGCCGCGCACCTCGACGATGTAGACGTGTTCCTTTTCGCGGAGCGCCAGCTCCATCGTTTCCCCTCGCGGCTACAGCACGCCAATCCCGATCAGCGTCACGTCGTCCTCCTGCTCCCCGACCTGGAACTCCGTGCGCGCCAGCTCGAGCATGTGCAGGAGGACCTTCGCTTCCATGCGGGCGTATTTCTTCACCACCTCGATGACGCCCTCGATCCCGAACTCCGCGCCGCCCTTTCCGCGCGTCTCGATGACGCCGTCCGTGTACCACAGCATCATATCACCGACCATGAGCTGCTGCTCGACCTCCTCGAGACCGGAGGCAAACCGCGGGCCCTTGTCCATGCCGACGGCCATCCCCTTGGGCTCGAGCAGCAGGACCTGGGGGTCGCGCTTGTCATTGTGGATGATCAGCGGGTTGTGCCCCGCGCGGGCGAACTTCAGCATCTTCGTCTGGAGGTTGAGCACGCCGTAGGCGGTCGTGATGAACGTCTTGCGGTCGAGGTCCGGGTAGATCTCCATGTTCGACGTGACGAGCGTGTCCCAGGGCGAGGAGCGCCCCCGTGCCTGCATCTGGAAGACCTTCCGCGAGAGGGACATCACGAGCGCCGCGTCGACCCCGTGCCCGGAGACGTCGCCCTGGAGGATCCCGATCTCGTTCTCGCTCACCTTGACGAAGTCGTACAGGTCCCCCGCGACGTGCGAGCAGGGCTTGTAGATCACCTGGAAGTCGTACCCGGGGATCTTCGGGAGGTCGGGCAGCATCATGAGCTGCTTCTTCCGGGCCTCCTCGAGGTTCTTCGTCAGCTCCTGGTCCTGGCCGACCTGCGAGCGCACCGACTCGATCTCGCTCTTCAAGCTCGCGAGCAGCTCATCGGGGATGCCGGAACGGACCTCCACCTCGCTCTTCGGCGCTTCGAGCTTGGCGATCTTCTCGACCTCCTGCGTCGTCGCGGCGGCCGAACGCGCCCCGGAGCAGTCCTTGATGATGTGCTCGGCGATCGGGAAGGGCGCCGTCTGGTACATGAGGATGTTGCTGGAGACGTCGATCGACCGCAGGACCTGGCGGCAGTGCGGGCAGACCCAGTGCCCCGTGTGGTCCTTCACGCGCCACGCAGGGTTCGCCTGCATCTGGTTCTTCACGTGCTCCACGGTGTTCTGCATCCGGTCCTGGGCCGCAATTGCCTTCGTGAGTTCCTCAAACGTCCTTAGCGTTCCCTTCCCGTGGTCCCAGCCGTAGCACGTCGTCACGTGGCGGTGGATCTCGTCGATCAGGAGCGGCGGGATCTTCCCGTCCTCGGGCACTGTGATCTCCGTCTGCTGGAGGCAGTACGGGCAGTACCACTTCCGGCTCCGATCGCGCTGCTGGAAGAGCGCGTCGTTCGTGACGTGGTGCTTGACCTCGATGTAGGCCTTCTTCGCCGTCAGGGCTTCTGTCGTGTACGGGGCCGCGGTCTGCCCGGAGAGGAAGACCTTGCACTTCTCCGTCAGGTGCACGAGGACGAGGTCGGGGAGGCGCTCCTCGTTCTTGAAAATCGCTCCCACCTGGCCGCACAGCGGGCAGAGCCACTGTGTGTGGATGGCGACCACCCGCCACGACGCGGCCTGGTTCATCTTGCCCGCGATCCACTCGCGGATCTTCGGCATGTTCCAGGACTTCATGACCGCTCCGTCATTGCCTGGGGTCTCGTGCGGGCCATTCTAGCAGGGACGGGGGGCGATGCAAGTGGGAGGCTGGCCGCATGCCCCCCGGAGGCTCGCCTCGTAACGCTCGACTGCCGGGCCGCGGCGGAAGTGCGCCTCCGCGTACGCGCGGGCCGCGCGCGACATGGCCTCGCGGCGGGCCGGATCGGCCAGGAGGTCCCGAATTGCGGCAGCGAGCGCCGCCGGGTCCTCGGGAGGGACCCACACCGCGCCCCCGCACTCACGCGCGATCCTCGCCGCGTCCCCGAGCGGGTTCACGGCCGCGATCATCGGCCTCCCCGCCGCGAGATATGCGGGGATCTTCGAGGGCAGGTTGATGTCGAGGACATTCCCCTTCTGCGAGACGAGGAGCAGGTCCGCGGCCGCGAGCACCTCTGGCATGCGCTCCTGCGGCTCCACGGGCAGCACCCGTGCGTTCGTCACGCCGCTTTCCCGCACGCGAGCCGCGAGCTCCGCCTTCTGCGTCCCGTCGCCGACGAAGAGGAACTTCACGCCGTCCCGCGAGAGCATCGCCGCGGCGTCCACCACGCGGTCGAGCCCCTGGGAGAATCCCATGTTGCCCGCGTAGAGGACCACGGGGTCGCCGTTCAGCCCGAGCCCGTGCCTCCACCCGTTCTCGCGCGCTGAGGGGCGCACCCGCTCCGTGTCGACCCAGTTGTAGACGAGGTCGATCTTCCCCTCGGGGACGCCCTTCCCGAGGAGGTTGCGTCGGAACCCCTCGCTGATCACGGCCACCCGCGAGGCCTGCCGGTACGCGGCGCGCTCCAGCGCCTCCATCGCGGCGATCAGGCGCCGGTTCCTGAGGAGCCCGAACGTCACGGCCGCCTCGGGCAGGAGGTCCTGGACGCAGAAGACGTGCGGGACGCCCCACGCGCGCGACGCCGCCATCGCGGGCACGGCGAGCGTAAGCGGGGGCGAGAACGTGGCAATCACGTCGGGCCTCCCCGCCGCGACGAGCCCCGCGACGCACGAGGCCGTGAAGCTCGCGTGGTTCAGGATCTTGAGGAGCCCGTTCCGCTCGCTCGAGACGTGGACCCAGGTGCGGAAGACGCGCACGCCGCGGATCCGCTCGCGGGCGAACAGGCGGCCCCGGTACTCCTTTGCGACCTTCCGCGCGGGGTAGTTCGGGAAGCCGGTGACCACGGAGACGTCGTGGCCGCGCGCGGCGAGTCCCTCGGCCAGCTCGGCGGCGAGCGGCGCGATCCCCGCGGGCTCCGGCCAGTAGTACAGGGAGAGGATGGTGATCTTCATGCGAACTACCAGGCGCCGCGGGTCTCGAGGACCGCCGGCACGGTGCGGAGGAGGATCTTCGTGTCGAGCCACAGGGACCAGTTGTCGATGTACTCAAGGTCCAGGCGCATCCAGCGCTGGAAGTTCACCGTGTTCCGCCCGCTGACCTGCCACAGGCAGGTGATCCCCGGCTTCATCGACAGGCGGCGCCGCTGCCACGACTGCATGCGATCGACCTCGCCGACCGGCAGCGGGCGGGGGCCCACCAGGCTCATCTCGCCGCGGAGGACGTTCAGAAGCTGCGGCAGCTCGTCCAGGCTCAGGCGGCGGATCACGCGGCCGACGGCCGTTACCCGCGGGTCCCGGCGGATCTTGAAGACCGGGCCGTCCATCTCGTTCATCGCCGCGAGCGTCAACTGACGCGCCTCGGCGTCCACGGTCATCGAGCGGAACTTGTAGAGCGTGAAGACGCGGCCGTAGAGCCCCACGCGGCGCTGGCGGAAGAGCACGGGGCCGCGGCTTTCCAGGCGGATGGCCAGGCCGACCGCCGCGAGGACCGGCGAGAGGACCACGAGGAGGGCCGCGGACGCGGCGAGGTCGATCGCGCGCTTCGCCACGAGCTCCAGCTCGCTCGTCGGCGTCCTGCTGTAGGTGAGCATCGGGATCCCGTCGAGGTCCTCGAGCGTCACCCTGGCCGCCGATCGCGGCAGGAAGTTCATCATGACGCGGGTCTTGATCCCGAGCTCGTCGCACTTGAGGAAGAGGTCCGTGAGCGTGTCGCGGCGCTGCCGCGGGACGCAGAAGATCACTTCGTCGACGACGCTCGACCGCATGTAGTCGGGGAGGTCCCGCACGCCCCCGAGCACGGGCCGCCCCCCGACCGTCCTGGGACGGGCGTCGTCGCCGTCGGCGAAGAGGCCGAGGATGCGGAGCCCCCACTCCGGGTGCCCCTCGATCATCCTTGCGACCCGTCGCGCCGCGCCGCCGGTGCCCACAATGACCACCTGGCGGTAGTTATGTCCTCGCGTCCGCGCCCAACGCATCCCGAGGCGCACCGCGACGCGCTCGCCCGCCAGGGCCGCCGTGCCGATCGCGATGGCCATCAGCTCCAGTCCGCGGCTCGCGTACTGCAGCTTGAAGACGGCCGTCCCGGCGAACAGGAGGAGCGCCGAGAACAGGCCGGCCTGCACCGTCTTGCCGAGCGCCCAGCGGATCGACCGCACCCGCGCGGAGAAGTAGCTGGGCGTGAACCACAGGACGATCGACCAGGACAGGAGGGAGAGGAGCAGGAGAGAGCGGTACTTCGCGTACGGCGGAAACGGAGGCTGATGCGTCGGGGCGTAGGCCTGGTAGGCCACCCAGAAGGCGCCCCACACGATCGCCATCTCGAGGGCGTAGTTCGCCCCGATGATCAGCTTGCCGCGTTCCCGTAGCATTCGTCCAAACGCTCCCTTCCCCTATATCGGCTCGCCGTGGCCGCCTCGGGAGGCCTACTGTCGCGTCAGGCGCTGTTCGGTGGATCCGACGGATGCCCGCGCCCAAGATCCCAGATCCGAAATCCCAGATCCCAACGAGATCCCAAATCCCAACACGATGCCTACTCACTTGTTAGGATCTGGGATTTCGTTGGGATCTGGGATTTGGGATCTGGGATTCTGGGCGCGGGCATCCATCCGACCCACAGGACAGCGCCTGACGCGACGCTACCGCGGCGTCGTCGCCCGCTCCCGAAGGCGCCTCGCGGGCGTCTCCAGGGGGGCGAGCCCCGCGGCGCTCCGGCACGCGGCGAGCGTCCCGGCGGCGGCCGTGTCCCAGTCGAACCGGGCGGCCCGCTCGTTGCCGCGATGGACGTAGGCCGCGCGCACGCTCGGTTCCTCGAACCGTCGGAGCGCCCAGACGAGCTCCCCCGGCTTGCGGACGTCGACCTGGATCGCCGCGTCGCCGACGACCTCGGGGAGCGCCGGGCGGTTCGAGACGACGACCGGGGTCCCGCACGCCATCGCCTCGATCGGCGGGAGTCCGAACCCCTCCACGTCCGCGGGCAGGACGAGGCAGAAGGCACGCTCGTACAGCCATCCGAGCGCCCCATGCTCGACGGGCCCGAGGAAGTGGACCCGCCGGTCGAGCCCGAGCTCCCGGGCGCGCTCCGCGATCTCGTTCCCGCGTCCCCAGATGTCGCGCCCGACGACCACGAGGTCCCGGTCGAGGCCCAGGTTCCTTCTGAGGAGGTCCATCGCGTCGAGGATCCGCGTGACTCCCTTGTAGGGGTAGAGGTCGCCTACGAAGAGGTAGTAGCCGCCGCCGATGCGATCCAGGACCTCGGCGGGGGGAGGCAGCTCGAAGAGCCCCGCGCGGCGCACCCCGTTCCACACGACGTCCGCGCGCCCAGCCTCGACCAGCCCCAGCCCGACGAGGTGGTCGCGGACCGCCCCGGACACGGTCACGACGCGCGTCGCGACGCGGAGCGACTTCGGAACCGCCCAGGAGAGCCACATCCTCTTGAAGCGCGGGAGCTGGTCGGGGATCAGGCTCCACATCGCCTCGTGCACGACGACCACCTGGGGGCACGGGGCCGAGAAGCACGCCACGTTTACCGGGGAGAGGAGGACGTCCGCGCCGCACTCGGACAGGATCCGCGGGAACGCGGTCTGCTCGATCCAGATTCGGCGGAGCCGGGAGTCCCGGGTCAGCCCGACGCTCCGGAACGAGACCCGCGGCGAGGCCTCGAACCTGCGGAACAGCTCCTGGTTCAGCGGCGCCGTGATCAGCGTCAGCTCGTGGTCCCCCTCCAGGGACGTGAGGGAGTCCAGCAGGTCGACGAGGTACGTCAGGATCCCGCCCCGTTCCGCGGTCACCGCGAGCGTGTTGATGGCGATTCGCATCGATCT
>CAZYRM010000138.1:0-15861 GCA_964649705.1 uncultured Planctomycetia bacterium | reverse complement strand
CTGGACTTCCTGTTCGCGGCGGGGGTGGACGCCTGGAGCCGCGGGTGCGAGTGGGCGGACCTGGAGTCGTACACGTCGGGGAGCGACGGGGACCTGGTGCGGACCTTCCGCCTGACGAACCAGCTCCTGAGGCAGGTGTACCACGCGGTCGACCCGGCGCACCCGATCCGCGAGCGGCTGAAGAAGGGGATGGCCGCGCTCAACCGAGACGTCGTCGACGCCGAGCGGCAGCTCCGGTCGGGGTAACCGGGGGGTGCCTGACCGCCCTTGCGTGCAAGGGCCAGCAGAGCGTGATCCAGGTACCTCTTTAACACGAAGACACGAAGACGCAAGGACACGAAGATGAGTTTGGACGGAAACAGGTCGCTCGCGCGAGGGGGCAGCGCTTCGAAGGCCGCGGGCAGCGAGAGCCGATTCGGATCAGATCCGCCGGCTTGAGCGGTTGACCCGCTCGCCCCCTCGCACGAGCGACATCTTTCCTGCCAATCCCATCTTCGTGTCTTTGCGTCTTCGTGTCTTCGTGTTAAGAGGATCCTGGATCACGCCTCGCTCGCCACTGCAGCAGGCGCGGTCATGCACCCGTACCCGGAATTCCGCGTGACAAGGCCCGCGCGGCAGTGATACCGTCCGCACAGAGTCGCTTCTCCACCGCCAAGAGAGGCCCATGGCTGCCTGCCCCATCTGCGGGAAGATCCACGCCGAGGGACCCTGCCCTCGCGGCGCGCCCACCAGCGAGGCCACGATCCTCGCCAAGGACCCCCTCGTCGGCAGCGTGCTGAACGGGACCTACCGGATCGACGAGGCGATCGGCGCCGGCGGGATGGGCGCCGTCTACCGGGCCACGCAGCTCGCCCTCTCGCGGAACGTCGCCCTGAAGGTCCTCCTCCCCAACCTCGCCGTCGCGTCCGATTTCCGCGCCCGCTTCCTCCGCGAGGCGAAGCTCCTCTCCCACCTCGCCCACCCCAACATCGTCTCCGTGATCGATTTCGGCCAGACCGAGGCCGGGCTCCTCTACCTCGTCATGGAGCACCTCACGGGCGCGACGCTCGCCGAGCGAGTCCCGATCGGGAAGGGCCTCCCCCTCGAGGTCGTGGTCCCCTACATGCGCGAGATGTGCGACGCCATCGGTGCGGCGCACGCGCAGGGACTCGTGCACAGGGACCTGAAGCCCGCGAACGTATTCCTGACCCGCGTGACCGCGACGCGCGACCTGGTCAAGGTCCTCGACTTCGGCCTCGGCAAGGAGGGCGGCGAGAACGACCGCCTGACGGCGACCGGGATCGCGATGGGGACGCCGGGGTACATCTCGACCGAGCAGATCCACAACTCCGCCGACGCCGACGCGCGGTCGGACGTGTACGCCCTCGGCGCCATCCTCCATTTCATGCTCTCGGGGAGGGACCCGTACGACGGAGAGTCCGCGACGGCCGTGATGATGAAGCAGCTCCAGGGCCCCCCCGTGCCGATCGACTACGCCGCGAAGGGGCTGCCGCCCGCCCTCGGAGACGTCATCGCCGGGGCGATGCAGCGGGACCGGACGCAGCGGTTCGCCTCCACGGCCCAGCTCATGGCCGCGCTGAACGCAGCGGTCGCGGGCGCTCCGGCGCCGCCGAGCCCGTCCTCGCCGACCGTGCCGGCCGCGCCTCCCGCACAGCCCGCGCAGCCGACGCCGACCCCGCCCGTGCCGACGACGACGGACCCCGGGCGCCCAGGGCGGGGTGTTTTCATAGCCATCGCGGCCGTTGTCCTGGCGATCGGCGTCTTCGGCGTGGTCCAGTGGACCGGCAAGACCCATTCGATGCCGCCGCCCGGCCCCGAGCCCCCTGCGCAGCCGAGCGAGCCCTCCCGCCGGGCCCGTGGCGTGACGGACACCGAGGTCTTCCTCGGGATGTGCGCGCCGTTCTCGGGCCCTTCGAAGGAGCTGGGCCGCGAGATGCAGCGAGGGATCCGCTGCGCCCTCTCCGACCTCAACGAGGGCGGTGGCGTCCACGGGAGGCTCATCGAGCTGGTCTCCGTCGACGACGGCTACGAGCCCGAGCGCGCCGAGAAGGCGGCGAGGGAGCTGCTCGGCGAGAAAAAGGTCTTCGCGCTGATCGGGAACGTCGGCACCCCGACGACCGCCGCGGTGCTCCCGATCGCCCTCGAGGACAAGACGATCCTCTTCGGCGCGATGACGGGCGCCGGAATGCTCCGCAACGACCCTCCCGACCGGTACGTCTTCAACGTGCGCGCAAGCTACGCGGAAGAGACGGCCTCCATGGTCCGCCACTTCCTGGGCCCCATGTCTCTCCCCCCGGAGGCGATCGCCGTCTTCGCGCAGGAGGACTCGTACGGCGAGTCGGGCTTCCAGGGGGTCGAGAAGCAGCTCCGGATCGCCGGGTACCACGGGGAGGTCCTCCGCGTCGGGTACAAGCGGAACACCGACGACGTCGAGGCGGCCGTCGCGGCGATCCTGGACCGCCGCGACCGCGTGAAGGCCGTCGCCATGGTCGGGGTGTACCGTCCCTGCGCGAAGTTCATCCGGCTGCTCAAGGATGCGAAACTCGAGGCGGCGTTCGCGAACGTCTCGTTCGTCGGATCGCGGGCGCTCTCCGACGAGCTCATGTCGATGGGGGCGAAGTACGCCGAGGGCGTCATCGTCACGCAGGTCGTCCCCCACTTCGACTCGGACCTCCCGGCGGCGAAGGCCTACCGCGAGTCGATGAAGAGGCACTTCTCAGACGAGGCCCCGAGCTTCGTCGGGTTCGAGGGGTACCTGGCCGCGACGGTGTTCGCGGAGGCCCTGCGGCGTGTCGGGCGCGACCTCGATACGGAGTCGCTCGCGGACGCGCTCGAGAAGATCCAGTCCTACGACTCCGGGATCGGCGCTCCCCTCAGCTTCGGCCCCTCGGACCACCAGGGCCTCCACCGCGTGTGGGGCTCCCGGATCGGCTCCGACGGCCGCTTCCAGGAGTTCGCCCTGGAGAAGTAGAAAAAAGACCGAGCAAATCGTTTGCATCGGAATTCCTGACGATGTAATTTACGCTTCGTAGCCTGTCCCTCGGCGTGAGGGCGGGACGCATCGCGGTCTTTTGAGGGGGTGCCTTGATGGACGACTCCACGGAAAGTAGCGCCACACGCGTGCGGACCCGGGTGCGCACGCTGGAGCGCCCTGTGAGACACGCGCGTGGCGTAAACGACCTCACGAACCTGGTCAATGACCTGCTTGGAGACGACCTCGAGACGCGGCTGTCGGCCCTGTCCGACCTTGCCAGCAACGGCAAGAAGGGCGCCGAGGTCCTCTCGCGCCGCCTCGCCCGGACGACCGACCCGTACGTCCAGGACACGCTCCTCGCCGCGATCGAGGAGATCCAGCGTCCTGCGTTCGAGCCGCTCCTGTCGGTCTTCGCCCGCCTGAACGAGCCGCGCTCGTCGCTGTCGTTCGAGCTGATCGAGGACATGGCGCGGAGCCTGGTCTACCTCGGCGACCGGAAGGCGATCCCCGCCGTCCTGGAGCACCTCCGCCGGCTGAAGGCGCTGGCCGAGCGCTCCCACGAGGCGCGGGTCGTCGAGCGGTGCCACACGACGCGGCTGCGCCTGCTGCTCCTCCTCGCGGAGGTCGGCGTGAGCGACGGGCTGCCCGAGCTCCTGTCGCTCCTCAAGGACGGCGCCCGGCGCGTGCCGGAGGCCGTGGTCGACGCGCTCGCACGGATCGGCGATCGCCGCGCGCTCCTCCCGCTCCTGCGCCTCCACGCGCTCGAGAAGCGGGTGAGCGACTGGGGCGCCCGCCAGATCCAGACCGCCTTCCGCACGATCGCGCGGAGGGAGCACGTCGGTCCGAACGACCCCCTCTTCGCCGGCGCGGCCGCCGCGGAGAAGGAGGCGCTGGACCGCTGGATCCCGAAGGCGCGGAAGAGCGCACGGCACCACTAGCGGCGGTTTTGCAATCCCCAATCGATCACGAGAGCCCGCGGGGATCCCCCGCGGGCTTCTTCGCTTAGGTTGCAGCCCCATCCTGCCGAAGATACCATTCGGGGAACCCAACCCGGGGGAAGCTCCGTCGTTTGACCTGGGGGAAGGCCTGGAGGGGGAGAATGGCCCGCGCCGTCGGCCTCCACATCTCGAAGGATTTCGTCCGCGCCGCGGAGATCGAAGGCTCGGCCAAGAAGCTGCGCGTCAAGAGCTTCGTCGACCTCCCCGTCGAGGTCCCCGAGGGCACCCTGCCCGAGGACGCCGTCGCCTCGACGCTCGAGCGCCTCTTCCGCGACCACAAGTTCCCCCGCTCCCCCGTCGCTCTCGGCCTCGACAGCGACGAGGCGATGTTCCGCGACCTGACCGTCCCGTTCGTGCGGGACGACCACCTCAGGCGCACGCTCAAGTACGAACTCGAGACCCACGTCCACAGCCACAACCCGGACGAGATCGTCGTCGACTACGTCCTCCTCGGCCGCAACGACAAGGAGTCGCGCGTCTTCGTCTCCGCGCTGCCGAAGACGCTCGTCGGCGGACGCCTGAAGCAACTCGACCGCCTCCGCGTCGACCCCGTGTTCGTCGACCTCGACACCTTCGGCCTCGTGAGCGCCCTGGGCGCCGCGGGGGCCCTCGTGGCGCACCCGAACGGCGTCGCCGTCCACATCGACGGCGCCCGAGCCAGGTTCGTCGTGATCGAAGGGGGAAAGCTCCGCTCGGCGCGGACGATCCTCCTCCCCGCGGGCGAGGACGGCCCGCCCTCGGCGCGGATCGCGCAGGAGCTGGTCCGCACGATCTTCCAGGCCGCCCCGAAGGCCCCGCCCGGCGTCGTCTGGCTGACGGGGGACGCGAGCGGCGACCCGGGCCTCCGCGCCGCCGTCGAGGAGCGCGTCGGAGTCCCCTGCAAGCCCCTCGACCTCCTCGCCGGCTGCGGCGTGACTCCCGCGAAGGGGACGAACAGCGCGAGGGCCGCCGTCCCCGTCGGCCTCGCCCTCCGCGCCCTCACCGGACAGGCCGAAGGGCTGGACTTCCGCAAGGAGGAGTTCGCCTACGAGAAGCGCTTCGACGCGATCAAGCAGGCCCTCGTCTCGACCGCGAGCTTCCTCTTCGTGATGCTCGGGCTCCTCTTCATCTACTTCCGCGCGCGCGCCCAGCAGCTCGATGACATGGGGGAGCGGGGGTACCTGTATTCCCTCGCGGAGGTCCATGACCGGCTGAACCTCAACCCGCAGGTGTCGAAGGGGAAGGACCCCGCGGGCAGGGAGATCGACACGGAGCGCCCGATCGTGTTCGCGCAGGGCGAGGGGGTCTTCAACCGGATCAACAAGCGGCGGATCGAGCTGGTCTCGGGCCGCGGGGGGAACTCCGCCGTGACCCGTTCCGCGACCCGCTACTGGGCCGACCTGTGGCAGATCCTGGGGGCCGCCCTCGTGGAGGAGCGGAAGACGCGCGGCAGCGCCTCCGAGCCCTGGCTCAAGGTGTACACGCTCAACATCAAGGTCGACCCGCCGTCCAGGTCCGACGACAAGGGGCAGACCTCCTCGATCCGCCTCTCGGGCGAGGTGAGCGACGTGAGCGTCTTCTCGTCGCTCATCAAGAAGCTGAACGAGAGCGGCAAGTTCACGAACGTCCGCATGCCGACGACGACCGAGGCGAAGTTCAGCGACTGGACGATCCCGGTCGACCCGTCGAACCAGTAGGAAGCCATCGCCATGGATACGAAGAAGACCGACCCCTACGCGGCGTTCCTCCTGGCCGCCGGGGTCCTGCTTGTCGTCGGGATGGTCTTCACCTGGAGGCAGTACAAGGCGATGCAGGCCGCGGAGACCCGCCTGGCGCGCACCAAGGAGTGGTGGGACAAGTCGCTCCTCCTCGAGAAGGACATCAGGGCCTTCCCGCAGAAGGGCGGGGCCGCGGGCACCGTCTGGACCACGCAGGACGTCAACGACGCGATCTTCGGGGGGAACAACGAGAAGGTGAAGGCCCTGGTCCAGGAACCCTTGAAGGACAAGTACCACCTGGACCTCAACAGCGGGGGGACCCGGGCCGGCTCGGTGCAGGACATCTGGTCGTACGAGGCCCAAACGCTCAAGGTGAACCGGGCGCGGCTCGAAGACCTCGGGATGTTCGTCTCCGTAGTCGAGTACCTCTTCCCGCAGGCGAAGACGACCTTGATCAACTACGCCAGGTCCCCGGAGAAGCCCGACGGGAACGGCACGGTCGAGCTGACGATCTACACCGAGAAGGAGAAGTAGCGGAGTGCTGGCGCGGATCCGGGCCTGGCGCAGGCGGACCAAGGTCCTCGTCGGGGTCCCCGCGGGGCTCCTCCTCCTCGTCCTCGGGTTCATCGGCGTCCGCGGGATCCAGTACGCGATCGCCGGGGCGGCCGACCCGCTCGCCCTCCTCCCCCCCGGGGCCCACGCCGTGGTACGCGTCCGCGACCTCCCCGCCGCGTGGCCGAAGCTCAGGACCTCGCCACTCGTCCGCCTCCTCCTCGGCCGCGAGCCCGAGGGGGACGTCGTCCACGACCTGGCCCGGACGCTCGCCGGCGAGGACCCGCTTCCCGCCGCGTTGACCGAGGACCGCCTCCTGTCGCTCCTCGTCCGCGACGCGACCGCGGCCGTCTACGACATCGACGACCCGGCGCGGGACCTCGTGGTGGTCGTCGAGCTGCCCTTCCTCTACTACGCCCCCATGCCGTTCGCGGGCCTCCTCCTGGGAGACCAGGGGTCGATCGCGATGAGCGGCCAGGGCCGCACGGTCGTCATCGCCACGCGGCGCGAGAGGCTCGAACAGCTCACGGGGGCAGGCGCCATCACGGAGGTCAAGGCGCCGGGGCCGGGCGTAGCGGTGTCCGCGCGGTTCGACCTGGAGGCCATCCCCGCCGACTCGCCTTTCCGCCTCGACCTGACGGCGCTGCTGGAGAGCGTGCCGTACCGGGAGGTCCTTCACGCCGTCAACCTCAAGTCGATCCGCTCGCTCGCCGCGACCGTGTCGACCGACGGGACGACGATCGGGATCGACGCGCTCGGGGCGATGGAGCGCAAGAGGCTCGATCGCCGCCTGGCCTCGCTCTACGCCCAGCCCCCGCTCCCGGCCGCCCTCCTGGACGGCCTGCCGTCGCGCGCGGCGGGACTCTCGGCCTTCCGTCTCGACGCGGAGCGGGAGTGGGGCTGGGTCCGGGAGCTGGCCGCGGCCGACGATCGCGAGAACCGCGGGGAGGAGCTGGGGGAGGCGGTGAAGTTCGCCTACGCCAACCTCAGGCCGCTCCTCGACGACTTCGAGCAGCGCGGATTCGCGAGGCGGCTGTTCCCGCACGTCGGGGACTCTGCGGCCGTCGTGATCGCGCCGGAGAAGAGCGAGGACATCCTGCTCGGGTCGGCCGCCGCGGCGGTGGCCGTGTCCCTGAAGGACGAGAAGGCAGCGATGGCGGTGATCGACGAGTTCACGGGGGCGGACCAACTCGAGGAGACGCGCAAGGGGATCCGGTTCCAGAAGTACGGCAATCACATCCTCAGGGTGATCGAGAGCCGGAACCGCTGGAAGGAGGGGGTCTCGTTCGCGTACGGATCGGCGGGGAAGACGCTCGTCGCGGGGACGTCGCTGCCGCTCGTGAGGGCGACGATCGATCGCCTGGACCAGCAAGCCGGCCCTGCCAGCGGGACCGGGACGCCCCTCTCGGGGACCCGGTCGATGATCGACGCGAGGCGAACGGTGGACGGAGAGACCCTCGGCCAGGCGTTCCTGTGGGTCGACCTCGTGGAGCTCTCGAAGTCGCTGACGTCGAGCGCCGACAAGTTCGCCCAGCAGCGGGCCGACCGCCTGATCGACCGGAAGAGGCTCAGGGAGGAGATCGAGCAGCGGGAGCGGCCCCGCTTCCGCCCGCGGGTCGGCGCGCGGCTGCGCGAGGAGTTCGACGAGCACGTCGCGCAGGCCTTCGAGCAGAAGGTCGCGGAGATCAAGCAGGGGTACGTGAAGGAGATCAAGGACGCGGCCGCGGAGATCGCCCGCTACGGCGTCGCGGCGCTCTCGATCGAGGGGAAAGCCGACGAGGTCCGCCTCCGCGGCGTCCTGCGCCTCTCCCCGCCATAGCTACGACTTCACGTCCTTCCAGCGGAACGCGACGAGCGCCGCGAGCAGGAACGTCGCGATGTACCCCGTGCACCACAGCAGGTCCTTCCGCACCGCGTCCCAGGGGATCTCCTTGGCGAAGAGGCTTCTCCAGAAGCCCATGTGGGTCGTGAAGAGGTACTCCCGGATGTGTTCGAAGTACCCCTCCGAGAGCATGCCGAGGACGTAGCTGATGAAGTAGATCCCGAGGCTGCCGACGATCGGGACGATGGGGGAATCGAAGAGGGTCGACAGGAACAGGGAGAGGCTGACGACGATGAGCATCGAGTACCCGCCGAGTAGGCAGACAAGGCAGAGGCGTTGGAGCGCGTCCTCGGGCCCCATGATGAAGAAGGCCCCCCTCCCCTCCCCGACCTGCATGAACGGATTGTTGAACGCGATGATCCGGTCCCAGCCGTAGACCGTCACGCCCAGCCAGAGCGTCACACCGAAGTAGACCGCGATCACGCCCGCGACGTACAGGACGGAGACGCCGAACTTGGCGAGGAGGAGCTGCGTCCGCGAGACGGGTCGTATCAGGACGGCGCGCAACGTGCCGTCCTTCGCCTCTCCGGCAATCTGGATCCCGCCGATGAGGCTCGCGACGATCGGCATGATCACGTAGAAGGAGAACGCCACGGCCATGCCGGTGAAGAACAGCCCGTTGATGAAGTCCATGAACTCGAACGGGCGCTTCTCGATCTTCTCGACGTAGTATTTCAGCCCGTTGTAGATCATCGACTTCGATCGCTTGAAGTCGCGCTCCCAGGGCTTCTTCGTGAAGGCGAAGAAGTAGGCCGAGATGAAGATGAGGACGAGGACGAGCGAGACGTAGAGGTCCTTCCGCCGGAAGGTCTTCCCGAGCTCGATTCGGCACAGTCGGAAGAACATCACAGCACCTTCGGCGCGTCCTTGGTCATCTTGAGGAAGACGTCCTCGAGCGTCTTCGCCCCCGGCCCGATCTCGAAGACGCGCACGCCGGCCTCGACGAGCGCGCGGTTCACGTCTGGCACCGCCTCGGCGTCCGACTCGAACGTGAGGAAGCCGTCCTCGACGCCGACGGCCGACACGGACGCAAGGCCCGAGAGCACCTCGCGCGCCCGCTCCGCGCGGTCCGGCTTCACGCGCCAGGCGCGGCCGGAGCGGACGAGCTGGTCGATCGGCCCCTCGAAGAGGAGCTTCCCGAGCTGGAGGATCCCCACGCGCGTGCAGATCATCTGGACCTCGGCGAGGAGGTGCGTGGAGAAGAGGATCGTGAGCCCCTTCTCGCGGTGGAGCCGCTGGATCATCTCGCGGACCTCGACCATCCCGTGCGGGTCGAGGCCGAGGGACGGCTCGTCCAGGATCAGGAGCCGCGGCTGCGGGAGGAGGGCCTGGGCGATCCCGAGCCGCTGCTTCATCCCGAAGCTGTAGGTGCGGACCAGGTCGTTCTCGCGGCCCAGGAGGCCGACCAGGCGGAGGGCCTCGAAGACCTCGCCGTCGCTCGCGCCGCCCGAGAGGTCCGCGTACGTGCGGAGGTTCAAGTACCCGCTCATGTACGGGTAGAACGTCGGTGACTCGACGAACCCGCCGACCCCCTCGCGCGACTTCGGCCCCCACTTCGCGACGTCTCGCCCCAGGAGCTCGGCGCTCCCCTCGGTGGCCGAGATCAGGCCGAGGACCATGCGGATCGTGGTGGTCTTCCCCGACCCGTTCGGCCCGAGGAAGCCGTAGATCTCCCCCTCGCGCACGGAGAGCGACACGCCGTCGACGACGCGGCGCTTCCCGTACCGCTTCACCAGGCCTGTGGTCCTCAGCGCGTCGGCCACGTTCGCCTCCCAAGGGGCGCGGATTCTACCCTTCGCTGTCGGTCCGGAACAAGCGCGCCGCCCTTTCGGTTGATCGCCGCGAGTGGGAACCGCTACGATGCACGCATGACCGCCGCCTGCGCAGCCTGCGCCCTCGCCGCCTACGCCGTCGGCGCCATCCCGTGGGGATACCTGATCCCGCGCCTCATGAAGGGGGTCGACATCCGCACGGTCGGCAGCGGCAACATCGGCGCGACGAACGTCGGGCGCGTCCTCGGCAAGTGGTGGGGCATCTCCGTCTTCTTCCTCGACCTCGGCAAGGGCTTCGTCCCCGCGTTCGTCCTCGCGCCGCTCCTCGCGAGAGCGTTCGACGTGGCCGTCATCCCCTGCCAGGTCGCCTCGGGGCTCGGCGCCATCCTCGGGCACATGTTCCCCGTGACGATCGGCTTCCGCGGGGGCAAAGGGGTCGCGACGAGCCTGGGCGTCTTCCTCGGCCTCGCCCCCCTCCCCGCGGCCTGTGCGCTCGGCGTCTGGGCCATCGTGCTCGCCGCGACCCGCTACATGTCGCTCGCCTCCATCCTGGGGACGGCGAGCCTCCCCGCCGAGATGGTCGCGCTCGACCGTGAACGCTGGCTCGGCGAGGGGTGGCCGATCCTCGCGCTCTGCATCCTCGCCGTCCTCCTCGTCATCGTGCGCCACCGAGCCAACCTGAAGCGGCTCCTCGCCGGGACCGAGCCGAAGATCGGTCGGAAGAAGGAGGAGGCGCCCACGGCATGAGGCGTCTTCCCCTCTTCCTCCTCCTCTGCGCGGCCCTCGCGGCCGAAGAGCCGACCGTCGAGATCGGTTTCGGCAACTACCACCGCATCGGCCCCGTCCCCATCCGCGTCCCGCTCGCGAACGACGGCCCCGACGAGGAGGGCGACCTCGTCGTCGAGGTGACCGACTTCCTCGGGGTCACGCGGTACGTCACGCACGTCGCCCTCGCCAGGGGGGCCAGGAAGTCGATCGTCGTCCACGTCTCCATGAGCGGCCTCAACGCCCCCGTCGATGTCTGGTGGTGTCCGGAGGGCAAGCCCCGGCGCGAGGTCCGCGTGCCGATCCCGACGGCGGTGGACTCCCCGAACCACCTCGTCCTCTCCGTCTGCGGGGACCCGCTCCAGGGCGCGATCGTGCTGCCCGGCCTCCTCGGGAGGTCGACGGGGGGAGGCTCGATCTACTGCCACTCCATCGAGCCCGCGCTGGTCCCCGACGCGGCGTACGCGCTGACCTCCGTCGACCTCGTCTACCTCAGGAAGGTCGGGAAGGGCGACCTGACGGAGGCGCAGATCGAGGCGCTCGCGTCGTGGATCGAGGCGGGGGGCCACCTCCTCATCTCCGGGGAGACCGCCGACGTCGCGACGCTCTCCCGGTTCCTGCCGGGCGCGGTCACGGGGCGACGGACGCTCTCGCGCTTCGACGCCTTCTCGCAGTTCTACGGCGCGGCGAAGGCGACGCCGTCGGAGATCGCCGTGCTCGCCCCCTCCGCGCAGGCGGAGGTGCCCTGCCGCGAGGGGGAGGTCCCGCTCGTCGCGACGGAGCGGCGAGGCTCGGGAAGGGTCACGTTCGTCGCCTTCGACCCGATGGCCGACCCCTTCCGTTCGAGCCCCGGGCTCGGCGTGCTCTGGGACGGGCTCCTCGCCCGGGGGAACCGTCGCGACCCGCCCTACGACGACGACGCGCTCCAGAAGGGCGTCGTGGAGGTCCTCTCGACGCGCCAGGGCCCGTCGGTCGCCACCGTGATCGCCGGGGCCTTCGTCGTCCTCGTGTTCCTCGTCGGCCTCCGCTGGATCGGCCGCCGATCCTCGGCGAGGCCCGACCGCCTCGCCTACGCGGTCTTCTCCGCCCCCGTGCTCGCGCTCCTGGTCGCCCTCTCGGCCTGGGTGCTCGGCCTCTTCACGCGCGGGGGAGACCGCCTCGACAGCGTGGTCTTCGTCGAAGCGGCGCCCGGGGCGCGGCGCGGCGTGGTCGTCTCGTTCGACGCCTTCTACCACTACGGCGCCGGCCGGTACGACGAGCAGCCCGTCTCGCGGAACGCCCTCTGCCTCGCGGAGGTGTCCGAGATCTTCGAGCTGAAGCGCCACACGCGGTACGCCTGGCGGGAGGGGGGCGCGTCCCCGGGGTTGGCGGACGTGGAGTTCCCCCCGGGCTCGTCGAGGATCTTCCGGACGCTCGGCGTGACCGACCTCGGGGAGGGGGTGCACGGCGACTTCGCGCTGACCGAGAGCGGCGCGAGCGGATCGCTCGTGAACGGGACGCCGTGGGACTGGGCCGACGTCTGCCTCCTCACCCACCACCAGCAGGCGCGCTTGGGCAGCGTCAGGCGGGGAGGCGCCGTGGGCGAGCCGATCGTGCTGGCGACGCCCCTGGACGACCCGGTGGGGGTCACCGAGATGGCCCGCGGCGGGAGGCTCAGAGAGGGGCTCCTCGATCGGATCGCCAAGACGTGGGATTGGACGAGGTCCGCCGCCTCGGCCGGCGGCAAGGAGAAGGGCGACCTCCTGCTCGTCGCGTTCATCGAGGCGCCGTCCATGTGGCTCCCCAGGGAAGGACGCGTAGGGACCCGCGAGACGGTCCTCATCGTCCCGCTCCTCGGGCGGGACGCGAGCGGCCCGGGAGGTCGGAAGTGATCGAGGTCCGCGGCCTGGTCAAACGCTACGGGGAGTTGGAGGCCCTCGCGGGGATCTCGCTCTCGATCGGCGCCGGCGAGATCTTCGGCTACATCGGGCCGAACGGCGCGGGGAAGACGACCACGCTCCGGATCCTCGCGACCGTGCAGGACCCCGACGAGGGCGAGGTGCGCGTCGCGGGGATCGACCCGGCGAGGGACCCCGAGGGGGTCCGCGGGAAGCTCGGGTTCATGCCGGAGACGTACGGACTGTACGAGGACCTCCTCGTGTGGGAGTACCTCGACCTCTTCTCGCGGATCTACGCCGTCCCCCCCGCGATCCGCGAGCGGACGATCGCCGACTGCCTCGAGCTGACCGACCTGACCGAGAAGAGGGAGGCCCTGATCGAGCACCTCTCCCGGGGGATGCGCCAACGCCTCTTCCTCGCGAAGACGCTCCTGCACGACCCGTCCGTCCTCCTCCTCGACGAGCCGACCTCGGCGCTCGACCCGCGCGCCCGCGTCGAGTTCCAGGAGATCCTCAGGGAGCTGAAGCGGCGCGGGAAGACGATCCTGTGGTCGTCTCACATCCTGGGGGAGCTGGCGGAGGTGTGCGACCGCGTGGCGATCCTCGAGCGCGGCCTCGTCAAGGCCACGGGGACGATCGGGGAGATCCGCGCGGCGCTCCGCCCGCGCCCCGAGGTCCGGGTGGCGCTCCTCTCCCCCGCCTCGGAGGCCCTCAAGGCGATCGAGGGGCTCCCGGGGGTCGAGGAGCCGCGCGCGGACGGCGAGTCGCTCACGTTCCTGTGGTCGGGCACGCGCGAGGCGATGCCCGAGGCGCACCGCCGCCTCGTCGAGGCGGGAGCGAAGGTCTTCTCGTTCTTCGTCGACGAGGGAAACCTCCAGGACCTCTACCTGAGGCTGACGAGCAGCGGCGAGAGCGAGGTCGTGCGGCCCCCTTCGGACGCGTCATGAGCTGGAAGTTCGACTGGAATCCGCTCTTCCTGAAGGACCTCAGGGTCCTGCTGCGCGACCGGAAGGCCGAGCGGCGGGGCTGGTGGGGCGTGGCGATGGTCTGCGCCCCCGCCGTGGTGCTGCTCGTGCTCCAGTTCGCCTTTCCGGGGATCTTCGCGCGCGTGGGGCGCTACGTCCTGCTCGGGTACGGGATCCTCTCGAACGTCGCGGCGCTCGGGGCCGTCGCCATCGCCGCGACGGCGATCGTCGCGGAGCGGGAGAAGAACACGTACGAGGTGCTCCAGGTGAGCCCTGTCACGCCGGAGCGCCTCTTCCTGGGAAAGGCCCTCTTCGCCGTGTACGGCGTGTTCGTCCGCCAGGTCCTCCTCCTCGTCCCCATGGCCGTCGTCTACCTCTCGGGCGGCTTCCCGTTCCACGTCCTCCTCCTCTACCAGGTCGTGCTCCTCGCGACGGATTTCTTCATCGCGTCGCTCGGGCTCTACGTCTCGGCGCAGCCCCACCGCCTGCCGAAGATCTCGATCGCGGCCCTCAAGCACAGCGCGACGCGCACGCAGGTCGCCCTCCAGAAGGCGATGGGCGTGAGCGTCCTGTTCCTCATCCTGCTCCCGTTCTACGCGGTGCTCATCCCGACGTTCGCCGGGGCGGCCGCCGCCTCTCGCGCCGCGGCGGGGCGCGGCGGTTCGGTCGAGATGATGCCCGACCTCTCCCTGCTCGGGACGATCTGCCCCGCGGTGACGCTCGCCTTCTGGGGCGAGGTCGAGGTCTTCGGCCTGCCGGTGCCCCTGTGGCTCCTCTCGGTCGGGTGCAACCTCCTCCTCGCGAAGATGTTCTTCCACTTCGGCGTCGGGCAACTCCGCGGAAGGGACCGGGACACGTCCGTGGGGGGACGGGCGTGCCTGCTCGCCTTCGTGACGTTCGCCGTCGGACTCCTCTGCGGCCACCTCGGGGGCGCCGGGGCCGCCGGGCCGTTCGTGGCGGGCTGCGCCGTGACCTTCCTGTTCTGCATCGTCCTGACGCCGTGCCTCTCCGTCGGCGAGCTGACGAGGGCCGAGCAGAAGGGCTTCCGCGCGGAGTGGATCGCGAACTCCCTCTCCCCGCGGCGGCTCTTCCGGTCGCGCGTGAGCGGCGCGGGAGGCTTCCTCGTCCTCCTCGCCCTCCTCGCCACGCCGTTCCTGTGGATGGCGCTCGGACGGGAGGCGCTCCCCGTGGCGGCGACGACGGTCGTGACGGCGCTCGGGCTCTCGGCCCTGGGGAACCGGTCCTCGCGCAACGCCAAGGACGCGCCGGCGAACAAGGGGGCGTTCGCGGCGTTCGTCCTCATGATCGTCTTCGTGAGCACGGTGGTGCCGGTCCTGCTCCAGGTGGCGAAGAAGTCCGTGCCGACCCCGGCCGTCGCGACGGCCGCGGACGTCTCCCTGGCCGCCGTGGTCCCGCTCAACCCGGTGGCGTCGGTGTTCCTCCGCCTCATGGCGACGACCGGGGAGGACGTGACGAAGCTCGACGAGCTGCGAGGAGAGGTGGGCCCGGTGGCGAGGCACGCCTGGCTCGTCACGTGCGCGTGGTACGCGGCGATCGGCCTCCTCGCGGCCGTGTGGCCGCGAAAGAAGGAGGAGAAGCCTGGCATGGTTCAGACGTGCGTGACACCCCCGGCATGATCAGGTCACGAGCGCGTCTCGCCAACAAGTCCCAAGACTCAATGACCAACTCTCACGCAAGGTCCAGGCTCAAAGGCTGAAGAACTGCCGAGTTCGAGACTTGTGACTTGGCGCTTCCTTGAGAGGTGGTCATTGAGCCTTGAGCCTTGTGAAACGGGGCGCATCACTCGCTTAGGTCGCGTCGTGCTACCGATAGACGAGGGAGATTGAATCACGCCGAGAAGCCTACCGCCGCGGCGCCGCCCGCCAGTACATGACCGCGCAGAGGACGAAGATCGGGAAGTCGGTCAGGAAGACGACGAGGTCGTGGAACCCGTGGGAGGAGAGGAGCCAGGTCCCGAGGCCGACCACGGAGCTCGCCGCCTTCGAGACGAGGAGGATCGGGACGAGCACGCGGTAGCGGCGCACGTCGCGCCAGGCGAGCGCGCAGATCACGGTGATCATCGTCATCATCGACACGGAGAGCGGCACCCAGGGCCCCCCGCCCTCCGGGGGTCTCGTGTTCGCGAAGCCGGCCAGATCCCCGAGGGTCGCGAGGTTCCGCCCCACGAGGGCGGGGGCGAAGAGGAACGACAGGCCGGTCGTGCCGAAGGCGACGACGCAGATCCCCATCAGGAGCCTGAGGTGGCGCTCCTCTCGCGTAAGGGGTGTAGTCTCGGTCGCAGCGTCGGTCATGGGTCCGTTCCGGTGAGCGGGCGCGGCATTCTAGGGGGAGGTCGGCCTCGGGGCAACGGACAATTGA
>CAZYRM010000137.1:0-15904 GCA_964649705.1 uncultured Planctomycetia bacterium | reverse complement strand
CGTCGCGTTCGAGGTCATCGAGCGGATGAAGGAGCTGCTCCACCGCGAGACCGTCGTCGGGATCGGCGAGGTCGGCCTCGACCGGATCACGCCCGCCGAGGAGGAGGTGCTCAGGCGCCAGCTCGCCCTCGCCGAGGCCGAGAAGATGCCCGTGATCGTCCACACCCCCCACGTCGACAAGGCGAGGGGCACGAAGCGGATCATCGACATCGTCCGCGAGATGAAGCTGACGCTCTCCCGCGTCCTGATCGACCACAACAACGAGGAGACGATCGGGATGGTCAAGGAGCTGGGGTGCTGGGCCGGCCACACGATCTACCCGGTCACCAAGCTCTCGCCGGAGCGGATGATCGAGATCCTCAGGAAGTTCGGCACCGATCGGATGATGATGAACAGCTCGGCGGACTGGGGCCAGAGCGACCCGCTCATCGTGCCGAAGACCGCGGACCTGATGTTCCGGAGCGGGTTCACGGAGGCCGAGGTCAAGAAGGTCTCCTGGGAGAACCCCATCGCGTTCTTCTCGCAGAGCCCGAGGTTCAAGGCGCCGTCGTAGGAGGGGTTTCGTGGCGGGGATCTTCAAGGCGTACGACATCCGGGGCGTCCACGGGAAGGACCTCGACGAGGGGATGGCGCGGCGGATCGGGTGGGCCTTCGCCACGTTCCTGAAGGCGAAGCGCGTCCTCGTCGGGCGGGACGTCCGGATCGCGGCCCCGGCCGTTTCGGCCGCCGTGATCGAGGGGATCCGCTCCACTGGGGCCGACGTCATCGACGTGGGCCTCGTCACGACCCCCGCGACCTACTTCGGCGTCGGGTCGCTGGGCGCGGATGGCGGCGTGATGGTCACGGCCAGCCACAACCCCCCCGAGTGGATCGGGTTCAAGCTCTGCCGCGAGCAGGCGATCCCGCTATCCGAGAACACGGGGATCAAGGACCTCGAACGCATGGTCGGATCGGCGCCTTCGGCCTTCCCCGCGTCCGGCCGCCTCGAGACCCGCGACATCCGGGAGGACTACGTCCGGCACCTCCTGTCCTTCGCGCGCGACGTGAAGCCGCTCTCCCTGGTCATCGACACCGCGCACGGGGCCGTGGGCACCCTCCTCCCGCGCGTCCTCGAGAAGCTCCCGTGCCGGGTGGAGCGGCTCTACTTCGAGCCCGACGGCCGCTTCCCCGCCCACGAGCCCAACCCGCTCAAGGAGGAGACGCTCTCGGAGCTGAAGCGGGTCCTGGCGGCGAAGAAAGCGGACCTGGGCGTGGGGTTCGACGGCGACGGGGACCGGTGCATCTTCGTCGACTCGACGGGGCGCCGCGTCCGTCCCGACCTCGTGACCGGCGTGCTCGCGCGCGAGCTGCTGGCGGCCTCTCCCGGCAGCGCGGTCGTCTACGACCTGCGCTCGAGCTGGGCCGTGCGCGAGGAGATCGAGGCTGCCGGCGGGCGGGCGGTGCGGGAGCGTGTCGGCCACGCCTTCATCAAGGCGACGATGCGCCGGGAAAAGGCCGCCCTCGGCGGAGAGCTCTCGGGACATTACTACTTCAGGGACCACTACTACGCCGACTCGGGGATCATGGCCTTCCTGCGCGTCCTTTCGCTCGTCTCGCGCGCCGGGAAGCCCCTCCACGAGCTGGTCAGGCCCCTGGAGCGCTACGCGGCGAGCGGGGAGCTGAACTTCCACGTCGAGGACAAGGACGGGATGCTCCAAAGGCTGAAGGCCGAGTTCGCCGATGGACGGATGGACGAGCTGGACGGCGTCACCGTGGAGTACCCAGACTGGTGGTTCAACGCGAGGAAGTCCAACACGGAGCCGGCGATGCGGCTGAACGTCGAGGCGCGCACGCCGGAGCTCCTGGCGGAGGGGAAACGCCGCCTGCTCGGCCTGCTGGGCACGCCCGAAGGGGAGTAGCCATGTCGCGCGCCCTCGCCGCCCTCCTCGTGTCCTGGGCCCTCGTCGGGTGCGGGCCCGACGCGCCGACGGCAGCGCCCAGCGCGTCCGGGGAGAACGGTTGCCCGACGTGCGGGCGCAAGGTCGAGGACGGCCACGACTGTGACCCGGCGGACCGGTGCCTCACCTGCCGCCGGGACGTGAGGCGCGGCCACCTGTGCGGCGTCACCTCGATCTGCCGCCTCGGGAACCCCAAGTGCGTCTTCGAGGTCGGCCACGAGCACGCCCATGGCGTGACGCACTGGTGCTCGAACTGCCGCGCCGAGGTCGCCGCCGGCCACATGCGGAACGAGGTCGGCCGCTGCCTCACCCGCTTCTGCCGGGCCTGCGGCTTCGACGCGGTCCGTCCCGACTCCGCCGAGCGACTGCTCGGAGGGAAGGTCCTCCACGTCTGCGGCGTCACCCACTTCTGTCCCAAGTGCATGACCGAGGTCGCGGAGAACCACGTCTGCGACGTGACCCGCTACTGCGCGACCTGCAAGCGGGACGTCTCGTTCCCCTACTGCGCGGAGTGCCGCGCGGTCGTCGGGGCGAGCCGCTCGACCCGATGCGAGATCCTCGAGCGGATGCGGTTCCAAGGGGCGGAGCCGGTCGTGCTCCCCTGCCCCCGCTGCAAGAAGGACGTGAAGGTGCTGGACCACGTCTGCTTCGTGACGGAGTTCTGTCCCCGGTGCCGTCGCGAGTCGCCGCTCGATCACAGCGACGAGGAGTAGCTACCGCTTCTTTGCGGGGCCCTTGGCGACCTGCTCGAGGATGAACGCCTTGAGGAGCTCCTGGTCGTCGTGCGCGATCTCCGTGTACGTGCACCCGAGCTCGTTCAGCCCGATCCCGACGATCGGCTTCGAGCGCACCACCTGGACCTTCGCCTTGATCGTCTTGACGGGAAGCTGCACCTCGATCAGGAGCATGGTCTTCTCGGGGATCGCCTCCGGGGTCTTGATCTGGATGCCGCTGTGGCTGATGTCTTCGGTCACCGCGTTCCGCTGCCTCGTGAAGAAGCCGTCGGTGGTCTTCTTGTAGGAGATGGGAAGCGACTTCTTCAGGCGGACCCCTGCCAGCTTGACGCCGACCGTGCCGTCCTGCTTTCCCTGGGCCTTGCCAAGCCCTTCGATGGTCTTGTCCGGGACGTAGGGCTTCCGGATGGTCCCGCAGGCGCCGAGGCGCATCGCCTCCATGACGAGGTACTTGGTCTGGGGCGTGTGGGAGACGACGATGCGCACAGCGCGGTCGATGGTCTTCAGGCGCGTGACGATGTTGATCCCGCCCTCGCCAGCGCGGTCCTTGAAGCCGGGGGCGCTCAGGTCGAGCACGATGAGGTCGGGATCGACCGCCTGGTAGCAGCCCACGGCCTCCTCGCCCGATCCGACCTCCTTGACGACCTCGAATTGGGAGTTCTTGATGGCCTTGTGGAAGTCGTTCCGAGCCTCTTCCGTCGGCTCGATCAGGAGGATGCGGGCGGGCATGTCCATCCCCTCTTGGGCCCGCGTCGAACGCCTCGCCGCGGACTTCCGATTCTAGCCCCCGGGCCGCATGGGATCAAACAAAGGCTTGGCCGGACCAGTGCTTGAATCGAGATGTGCTTGCGGATAGAATCGGCCCGCTCTCCTTCGTGAATGGAGTCCCGAGGATGTCGATCCCCTTCACTTGCGCCTGCGGAAAGACGCTCAAAGCGAAGGACGAGTGGGCCGGCAAGAAGATCAAGTGCCCGGGCTGCGGGCAGCCGGTGAGGATCCCCGCCGGCGCCGGCGATCCCCCCTCCCGCGCCGCCAAGCCGGGGTCCAAGTCCGCCGCCGGTCCCCCGTCGGGCGGGCCGAAGACGAAGACGGCGAAGAAGGCCGCCCCCGCCAGGAAGGCCGCCTCCGACGACATCGACCTCCTCCCCGCCGACGAGCCGCCGAGGAAGCCCGAGCCGGACCCCATGACCGACGGGGAGATGTTCACCGAGGAGCAGGCGTCTTCCCTGCAGGCGACCTCGAAGGCCTGTCCCTTCTGCAAGAAGCCGATCTTCGAGGGCGACCCGCTCTGCATCAACTGCGGGACCGACCTCAAGACGGGGAAGAAAATTGAAAAGAAGGTTGAGCGGAGGCCGCTCGGCCCCTTCATCAAGCTCGGCGTCATTGTGATCGTCCTCGTCGTGGGCGGCTACTTCGGCTGGAAGAAGTACAAGGACCTGACCAAGCCGCCGCCCCCTGAACCGACCGCGGCGGACGACCCCTCGATTCCAGCACGCGAGGCCCTTCGCGACGGGAACCTGGACGACTTCAAGGGATTCGCCAAGGCGCTCGCCGGCCTCCCCCCGGAGAAGGTGATGGCGGTCCTCCAGAGCGAGTGCGGGCGTGGGGAGTCCTCGCAGGCGGGCCGCGACAAGGGGATCATGGCCCTCGCCCTGGCCGCGTGGTACGGGTTCCACTGCCAGGAGAACATCGACCTCATGTCGCAGGCCCTCCAGCTCAATCAGGACGAGCGCGTGCGCCAGATCTGCCTGGAGGGGCTCTATGCCGCGGGAACGGCGCCGGAGAAGCGCTACCTG
This sequence comes from uncultured Planctomycetia bacterium, assembly GCA_964649705.1. Taxonomy (GTDB): domain Bacteria; phylum Planctomycetota; class MHYJ01; order WSZJ01; family CAZYRM01; genus CAZYRM01. Next base: position 11,437 of record CAZYRM010000137.1, on the reverse strand, counting down.
CCGATCCCCGAGCGCTTCGCGGGGCTGAAGAAGGAGTTCGACTTCCTTCCGAAAACGGAGCCGTCCGCGGACGCGCTCACCAAGGTGATCGAGAAGGCGGACGGTCATCCGTACCTCGAGATCCAGATGGAGGGGGTGCGCCTCGCCGTGATCTCGGGCCAGCCCGAGAAGATGGTGCGCTTGATCGGGATGCCGATGAACTTCCCCGACCGCAAGCCGGAGATCTTCAAGGCCATCCAGCAGATCGTGGCGCAGACGTTCGAGACGGAGGAGGCCATGAACCTGTGGTGGGCGAACGAGGGCCAGCGGACGAACCCGAAGCAGTGGGTCGCCGCGCGCCTCGACCCCGCCAACCACCCGGACGACCTGCGCGTGGCGATCCGGATGCTCTCCCACCTGACGGGCGAGGCGATCGTGAAGGTCACGGAGAAGTCGACGGACGACGAGGTGAAGCAGGCGGCCGCGGCCTGGAAGGTGTGGTGCGAGGCGAACGCCGACAAGATCCAGGCGCCGTAGTCGAACGACGGGAATGCAGCGAGGCCGGGCGGGTCACCCCGCCCGGCCTCGTTTCGATTCCGTGGACCCCGCTACTGGATCGGCACCCAAACGACGCGGGAGATGAGCCTCTCCTGCTTCTCGCTCGCCCCCTCGACGATACGCATGGTGATGCGGACCGCCATCGGGACGCGGATCGAGTTCGGCTGGTGCGGTGCGGCCCACACGCCGATCGGGTAGAGCGGGTGCAGGTTCGCGGAGAAGACCTGCTCCGAGGCGGCGGGCGTGCGCGGCGGGATGTTCGCTGTCGGGTTCGAGTTCGGATGCGGCGCCGTCAGGCCCCACCAGCCGGGAAGCGTCGTCGAGTTGTACGGGTTGCCCGGTGGGGGGAACAGCGGGCCGTTGCGGAACGGGGGCTCGTCGAGCTGGAAGAACCGCGGGGCCTCGGGGCCCGCGTCGTCACGGTCGACCAGGGGCTCCACGTTGAACGACAGGACGTACTCGCAGAGGTCCGCCTCGTCGGTGTCCCACGCCGCGCCGTTCCTGCGCCGCGCGATGCGGCGGAGCACCATCATGGTCCGCCCGGTCCGTACGCCCGTCGTGGCCCCCTGCTGGTTCATGATCTCGGGGTCGCGCGACTGGTCGACGTAGTAGGTGATGTGGACGCCGCTCACGGTGCCGCGGAACGACGTCGTGGCCCAGAACTGCAGCGCGTCCCGGGCGCCGAACGAGTTCGCGCCCTGGATCTCCTGCCCGTTCTGGTTGTTCGGCCCGCCGCCCGCCGAGCCCGGGACGTTCCACATGATGAACGTCTGGGCCTGGCTGTCGTAGGGCAGACTGCCCGCGAGGTCGCGGGCAAGCATGTCGAGCGCGGTGCGCGCGTTGTTCGCGATTTGCATGCGCGCCTCGCTCGTCTTGAAGAGGTCCGTGGACTGGAAGAAGATGATCGCCACGGCACCCATCAGGATGATCATGAGCCCGATCGCGACGAGCAGCTCGATGAGCGTGAAGGCCGCGAACGGGGCGCGACGAGTCCTGGACATCATGAGCTCCCCCCAAGGCGCCACGGCGCCAATCCCAAGGCGCCGCCAGGCGCCAATCCAAATTCCTAGTTGCCGGCGATCAGCGTCCGGAAGACCTTCTTCAGGTCAGGATGACCGTTCGGGTTGTTGACCGAGCCGACGGGCCACGCCGCGCCGCCAGGCGGGTTGTCGTTGATCGCCCACCCCTGCGACCCGCGGTCCTGGTAGTTGCGGTACACGCCAATGCGGAACTCGAAGAGCGGCTGGGTGTACAGGTTGTTCTGGTCCCGCACGCGGACGACGTCGAACGCGACGCAGTACTGATCGATCGCCTCGCTCGCATCCTCCGACCACACCGAACCCGGGCTGGGCGTCGTGCGATTGTTGCCCGTGCCCATCAGGCAGCGCTTCACGTACTGCGGCGTCCCCGCCTGGCCGCACTCGGCCATCCGGAACAGGGACTGCTGCGGCGTCGTGGGGGCCCCGGAGTTCCTGCGCGGGAACGTCGCAAGGTTCGTGGAGGCACTCGGGCCGTCGCTCTCGGAGGGGAGGAAGAAGACGTACGTGTTGTCCGGCAGGAGCATCCCGCCGGCGGTGCCGCCCGACGTGGCGTTGTGCGTGGTCCCGCCGTCGTGGCGCCGCCCCGGCAGCCCATCGTGGCACATGACGACGTCGACGCGGACGTTCGGGCCGCTCGCCGGCGGTGACGAGCGCATCGCGGCGATCAGGGCGTGGTGGAAGCTCTCCGCGACCAGCGCCGCGGTGCTGTCCTCCACCGACTCCTGCGTGCTCCGGATCCCGACCGGGAACAGGGCGAAGATCCCGACGAGCCCCACCATCAGGATGATCAGGGCGATCAGGATTTCGATGAGCGTGAGGCCCCGAGTCTTGCGGGCGCGCATTGCGAGCATGCTAGTTCTCCCAGTAGACGAGCTTGCGCAGCTTTCCCGTGGGCGGCGTGTAGTCCAGGTACACCTTGCCCGGCGCCCCGCTCGACTGCTCCAGGGTCAGGTCTGCGCGGCTCCAGGTCAGGTTTCCGGCGCCGAAATCCGCGTCGTACTGCGAGCTCGGAACGTCCGGGTTCGGGAAGTAGGTCGCATCCTGCACGATCGATCCGTCCGAGAGGAAGGCGAGCCACGCGGGCGTCGACTGCTGCGGGTAGTTGTTCGCGCCGCGCAGGCGGAACCGCAGGCCCTTCGGCACCATGATCGCCTGGTCCACGATGACGTCGGCGCTGTTCGCGTAGGGCGGATCGAACACGTTGTTGCGGTTCACGTCGCGGTGGACCTCCATCCGCCCCGTCGCCATCCCCGTCGCCGGATCGGTGCCGTTCGCGAACACGAGGAAGTGCGTCACGCGCTGCGCCGCGGCGAGCTGCCGGGCCTTCGCGAAGGCCCCCTGCGTGATGCGGCCGCCCGACTTCACCGACTGTCCCTTGGTCAGCGACTGGATCAGGACGAGCGATACCGTGGCGATGATGATGATGATCGCGATCACCACCAGCAACTCGATCAGCGTGAACGCCCGTCGCGCCCGGTTGGCGGTCCGCCTCATGCTATCTCTCCTCGACACCTCCCCGACGCGAGGCGCCGGGAACGGTGAATTGAGAACCGGTTACCGGCTGGGACTCCAGCTCGTGATCTGCTCGTTGTCGCCGACGTTGTTGGCCGGCGGACCCTGCGGCGCGTCCGCGGTCCCGTTCGGGCCCGGTGCCCACAGGTCGAAGCTGCCGCGGCAGTCGAGCCAATCCGGGTGGATCGCCGCGTAGTGGTTCGTTCCGCCGTACACCTGGCCCACCTGGGCGCAGTAGTACCCGAAGGTCCAGCCCCACATGTCGATGATCTGGCTCGCCTGCGTGTTGCTGTAGGGCGGAGCCCCCCACGGGTTGGCCTGGTTGTTCCGGACCTCCCCGTTGTTCAGGTTCTCGACGAAGGGGCCCACCTGGACGAACGTCCCCACCCCCGTCACCGGGTCGATCGCCGTCCTGCGGACCTGCGGGGCGACCATGTACCAGTGCAGGTTCCTCGCCCCGTCGTTGAACGGCTGCGAGCTGGGCGGGTAGTTCAGGAACTGCTCCTTGTAGGACTGCAGCCCCGTCGAGATCCGGTTCAGGAGCGCGCGCGTCTTCTCGATCTTCGCCTTGCGCGTCAGGCCGCCCACGAAGACCGCCAGGAAGGCCGCGAGGATCCCGATGATCGCGATGACCACGAGCAGCTCGAGGAGGGTGAATCCCCCGCGACCGCGCCGTGCGTTCAGCATGTTCTCCCTCCCCCTACTTCCAGTTGCAGATGACGCTCTGTTCGGTCTTGAGCGCGGCCGGGTTGCCCGGGGCGGCGGAGTCGCACGCGCCCGACCAGAAGTCGTAGGTCATCGGCTTCATCATGTTCGGCGGGTTCTGCTTCGGCCGGACGGAGTCGTTCTCCTGGTAGAAGATCAACTGTCCGAGCGCGCTCTGGATGTTCCCGCCCGCGTTCAAATCCGAGGGCTTGAAGTCGTAATACGGCTGGGCGCGCGTGCTGAGCATCGGCCAGGTCTCGAGCCGCTGCACGAGCCCCGCCGAGTTCGGCGTCGTCGCCCGGTCCGCCACAGGCATCGGGAAGATGCCGAAGTCCGCGTGGTACGAGGTGCAGGCCGCCTCGAGCTGGCGGATCATCGCCTGCGTCGCACCCTCCTTCGCCCGGCACCGCGCGGCGGCGAGCACAGGCAGGAGAAGCGCGGCGAGGATCCCGATGATCGCGATCACCACGAGCAGCTCGATGAGCGTGAAGCCGCCCTTCCGGCGATGCAATGCCGTCATGTGGACCGACCTCCAATGGATGGATGCGATGAAATCTGCATGGGAGCGTGCAATCAGCACGCCACCGAACTCCGCGGTCGGCGGGACCCCTTCGATCCCCCCTCCCCCGCGTCAGGATTCACGCCGTCCCAACCTCCAGCGTGAGTTAGCCTTCTATCACACGTCTATCCCCGGATCCAGATCGATTTCGAAGGCCCACACGCGACGAAACCCCTTGATCACCACCGGGTTACCAGCGCGTAAGCGCGTTACCCGCTCGTAAGCCCGTCTCGCCACGTCCGAAAGTTAAGGCCGGCGGAGCGACGGTCCCGTACCCCAGGACCGCCGCTTCCGCCGGTCGGTGAGGGCAATGGGAAGCATTGGTCCGACCCCATACGCTACTTCAGCAAGCGCCGCACCAGCAAGCGTGCGGAATTCCGGGATGCGCCAGCGCGCTAAGCACTGACAGCCGCTATGGTAGGCTCCGCGACCTGGATTGGCGAATTGCGACGGTCGTGATGGGAGCGCCGGTGCCCTGTTACTTTGCTGGAAGGCTGTTACCTCGCCGTAGTCAGCGATCGCCGTCGAGGTCGTACTCCTTCAGCTTCTCCCACAGGTTTTTCCGTGAGATGCCGAGGATCCCCGCCGCCTCGCCCTTGTGGTTGCCCGTCAGCGCCAGGACGGACCGGATGTGCTCCTTCTCCGCCTCCGCGACGACCTCTTTCAGCGTCCGCCGGTCCTTCCGGATCTGCGTCTCCACCTTCGGGCGGAGCAGGTTCTCCTTTTTGAGGTAGTTCGCCGTCCCCGCGAGCGCGATCGCGCGCTGGACCGCGGCCTCGAGCTCCCGAACGTTTCCGGGCCAGGGGTACGCCTCCAGCGCCTCCATCGTCTCCGGCGCGACCTCGTAGTGCTTCCCCTTGCCGTAGAGCTGGATGAAGTGCCCGACGAGGAGCGGGATGTCGCCGTCCCGCTCCCGGAGCGGCGGCAGGTTGATCACGACGACGTTCAGGCGGTAGAAGACGTCCTCGCGGAACTTGCCGAGCTGGACGAGCCCGTAGAGGTCGACCTTCGTCGCGGCGATGATGCGCACGTCCACCTTGATCGTCTTCGTGCCGCCCAGCCGCTCCAGCTCGCGCTCCTGGAGCACCCTCAGGAACTTCACCTGGACGGTCGGCGAGAGGTCGTCGATGTCGTCGATGAAGATGCTGCTCTGGTGTGCCCGTTCGAACCTCCCGGTCTTCGAGTCCCTCGCGTCGGTGAAGGCCCCCTTCTCGTGGCCGAACAGCTCGTCCTCGATGAGCGTCTCCGGGAAGTTCGCGCAGCTCATCTTGACCATCTCGCGTTCGCGACGCGGGCAGTTGTGGTGGAGCGCGTTCGCGACCAGCTCCTTCCCCGTCCCGCTCTCCCCCACGATGAGGACCGTCGTGTCCCCCGGCGCGACCGCCTCGACCAGCTCGTACACCTCGATCATCTTCTTCGATCGCCCGAGCAGGCGGTCGAAGCGGTAGCGCCCGGTCAGCTCCTCCTGGAGCCGCCTCGACTTCGAGAGCTGCTCCTCGATCTTCTGCAGGCGGATGATCACCGCGTCGTTGTCGAAGGGCTTCGGGATGAACTCGTTCGCCCCCTCCTTCATCGCCTCCACGGCGCGCTCGACGGAGGCGTAGGCGGTGATCACGAGGATGTAGATCTCCGGGTTCTTCGGCTTGATGCGGCGGATCAGCTCCATCCCGTCGATGCCCGGCATCCGGAGGTCGGTGATCAGGCAGTCGAAGACCTGGCGCTCGGCCGCGGCGGCGGCGTCGGTGCCGTTCTCCGCGGCGACCACCTCGTGCCCCGCCTCCTTCAGCGCGTCGGTCAGCGTGACGCGCACGGTCTTCTCGTCGTCGGCCAGGAGGATTTTCATGAGTCGATCCGTTCCCTCGCGTAGTTCAGGTACTTCCTCGCGCTCGCGAAGTCGGGGGAGAGCCTGAGGGCCTCCTCCAGCTCCTCGACGGCCCGGCTGAATTCCCTCAGCTCGATGTAGGCGAGACCGAGGTAGAAGCGCGCGCTGTCGAGCTTCGGGTCGAGCGACACCGCCTGCCGGAGCTCTTCCGCCGCGCGCCCCGCGTTGCGCATCTTGAGCGCGGTGAGGCCGCTCCGGACGTGATCGAGCGGCTTGAGCGACCGCGCCGCGGTGCGGGCCAACTTGATGACCGCCACGGTCACGTCGTCCTCGGCGACCCCCTCCCCCCCGTGGAAGACGAGCGCCTCGCGGATGAGCTGGACGAGGTCCTCGGCCGGCTCGTCCCTCCCCTCCCGCAGGAGGACCTTCAGGCGCTCGCGCCCGAACCGCTCCTGCTTCTTGTCGAGCGCCTCGGTCACCCCGTCGGTGTAGAGGAGGAGGATGTCGCCCTCGGAGAGGGGGATCGGGTCCGACACGGTGTAGGTGCTGTCCCCGAAGAAGCCGAGCGCCATTCCGGTCGGCTTGATCGTCGGGAACTCCTCGTTCGCGGGGCGGTACAGGATCGGCGCCTCGTGCCCCGCGTTGACGTACTGGAGCGTCATGCGCTCCGTGTCGAGGATGCCGTAGAAGAGCGTCATGAAGAGCTTCGTCGCGGCGTCGTTCCGGAGGACGTTGTTCAGGCGGAACATCACCTCGGTCGGGTCGGCCACCGAGTCGACGAGGGAGAGGAGCGCGCCTCGCGCCGTGGCCATGACGAGCGCCGATCCGAGCCCGTGTCCCGCGACGTCCCCGACGACCGCGACGATCTTCCCGTCCGAAACCGGGATGAAGTCGTAGTAGTCGCCGCCCGCGGAGAGGCACGCCTGGCTCCACCCCGCGAGGTCGAGCCCGCGGAAGGACGGCACGCCGAGCGGGAGGAGCCCCGCCTGGACCTTGCGCGCGACCTCGAGCGACTGCGTCAGGTCCCTCTCGCGCAGATGGGCCTGGAAGAGGCGGCCGATGACGAGCGCGGTCGTCGCGTGGTCGGCGAGGGCCTGGAAGACCTCCAGCTCCTGCCCGCTGAACAGGTTCGCGGGGTCCGAGCTGTCGACGTAGATCACGCCCGCGAGGCCGTGCTGCGTCGGGAGGATGTCCTGCTGCCCGATCTCGGCCAGGAGGTCCGAGGGCACGCGCATCGGCACGCACATGACCGAGAGGAGCGACAGCTCGTTGACGCTGTCGGCCCCCGCGAACGACGAGGTCTTCACGTTCGGGAGGTACACGGCGGAGCGGGTCTCGACGGTGTGGTTCACCACGGTCATCGACAGGCGGAACTCGTCGTCCTCGATCGTCTCGCTCTTGAAGTTGCGCGCCATCGCCACGAAGAGGTCCCCGCGCTCGTCGTATAGCATCAGGAAACCGCGGTCCGCGCGCGTCAGGCGCACGGTCGTCTCGATGATCTTCGCGAGCGCCTTCTGGGGATGGAGCGCCGCGGAGGTCAGCTCGCGCGCCACGTGGGCGAGACTCGCCCACGGGCTCGCGGAGGACTCCGCGCCGACCTCGTCGGTAAGCCGCTCGATCTCCTCGAAGAAGTCGCGATCCATCCGCCGGTTCCAATCGCCCTGGGGATGCGGTATTCTACTCCCCGGTCGTTCCGGTTTCGATCCTCGTTTCGGATCCCGCCATGGAGCCAGCGCCCGACCCGAGCCAGGGTCCACCCCGAGCGGAGGGGCCTCCCCGGTCGGGGCCCCCGCCGTCCGCCCCGCTCCCGCTGGGCGCAGGCCTCCCGACACCTGCGGAGGTGCATGCCCGGGTCGCCGGCCCGCCCCGCCCGCCCGCCCCGCCGGCGAGGCGATCGCGCCTCGCGGTCGCGGCGTTCGTCCTGGGCCTCGCCGGGCCGCTCGCCTGCGGCGTCGGGCAGTTCCTCGCCCTCCCGCTCGGGGCGATCGCCGAGTCGCGCATCCGCCGGTCGAAGGGGACGCTCCGCGGGAGGGGATGGCTCCGGTTCGCGGTCCTGTTTTCCTTCGCGTGGATCGCCCTCTTCTGGGAGGGGCGCGACCGGATCGTTTCGCTCGTGCTGACGCGCATCTCGAACTGGGAGGAGCTGCCGCCTCTCGACCCCGCGCGGGCCGAGGAGCTGGAGCGCGCTCTCGACCGCCTCTCGCGGTTTGACCTGCGCTCGCGGGTCGAGGGGAGGGTCCGCCTCGTCCAGGGCGGCGAGGCGGCCGTGCCGCACCTGATCAACCGCATGGGGATCCTCCAGGGGCTGGGGAGCCTGCGTCTCGATCGCCGCGTGCGGAGCCTCGTCGACTCGAGGGAGCGGATCCGCGAGGTCCTCGTCGAGCTGACCGTCCGCGACTTCGGCCTGGACGCGCCGGCCTGGAGGCGCTGGTGGCTCTCGGCGAAGGACGGCTCGCGGGACGACTGGGCGCTGGACGCGCTCCTCTCCGCGGACGACGAGTCGAAGCGGCGCGGGCTGGAACACTTCTCGGGGCGCCGCGAGCGGGACCCGCGGGTCCTGGCGGCGTGTCTCGCGATCGTCCGCGAGGGGGAGCCTCCGCTCAGGGGGGAGGCGTACGCGCTGCTCGTCGGGTGCGCGGACCGCGACTTCGGATTCGACCCGTCGGCCTCGACGGTGTCGCAGCCGGACGCCGTCGCCGCGATCGAGCGCTGGGTGCGCGAGGCGTCGGCGGCCGGGGGGGTGCTCATCCCGTGGGAGCGCTGAGGCCCTTCGGGAGATCCCGAATCCCAAATCCCAGATCCCAACGAAATCCCACATCCCGAATCCCAACTACGGACGAATCTCGTTTGGATTCGGGATGTGGGATTTCGTTGGGATCTGGGATTTGGGATCTGGGATTTCCCGCGGAGCGCGGCGGCTCCGCCTAGATTTCCGGAAGCGCATCGGCACCGGAGAGGACGTGGAAGGCGGCGCGCTCGTCCGCGGGCAGCATCTCCGCCTTCTTGCGGTACTCGGGCAGGTGAGGCAGGGCGAAGAGCGGGAACCCGTGCTGCACCCGGCAGATCGACAGCGCCGTCCGATCGCCGTTCTCTACGCGCTCGACCGCCCCTCCGGGCGGCGGGAGGCTCTCCGGCAGCCGCTCGGCCCCTCCCGTCCCGATCGCGTCGACCGACAGGACGTTCCCCTTCCCGCCGAGCATCTCCTCGCTGTGCAGCGACAGGGGCGAGGCGCGGTCCATCATCTGCTGGAGCAGCTCCCCCGTCGGGATCAGCCCCACCGCGAGGCGCTTGTCCGTCACCAGGTCCGCCAGGACGTCGAGCTTCCTGAGCCGCGTCATGTACTGCTCGACGTACCCGCGGAAGACCTGGAAGAGCCCCTCGGCGTCGGTCTCCCTCCAGGCGTTGAGCGGGTTGTACGTCTGCAGGAACGTCGCGATCTCCTTCGCGGCCGCCTCGCCCCCCATGGCCTCGAGCCGCGCCTTCTCGTACAGGCTCTCGAACTCGGACGCCGTCACCGCGAGTCGGTCGGTGAACAGCTCCTCCTCCGCCGTCGGGACGGGCAGCTCCGCGAACCTCCGCGCCACGTCGCGCAGTCGGTCCTGCAGCCCCGCGATCGCCCCGAGCAGGTCCTCGCACTGCGCCTTGAGCTGGTCGTAGAGCCTCACCCCCCGCTCCATCGCCCAGCACTCCAGCAGCGCGGTGAGCTTGCGGTCGAGCTCGCTGGTCACGAGCCGCTGGAGCTCCTCGATCCGCCTGCGCTTTTTCCGGCCGAACAGCCACCGCCAGATCCACCACGTGTCGGCGTAGCTCGTCAGGGCCTCGAACAGGGCGCGGAGGGCCTCGTCGTACGCCTCGCAGAGCGTCGGGTACTCCTTGATCTTCTTCACGCACCTCGCGCGCTCGGCGGGGAGGAGGTCGAGCAGCCTGCGGAGCATTCCGACCGCCCGCTGGACCCCGGCCGGCTTCATCTGGATCATCTGGTGCGCCGCGTAGTCCAACATCCGCGCGCGGTCCTTGCGCAGCCGCTCGTAGTTCTTCTCGACCTGCGCCTCCATCGGCTCGAGCGGCACGCTCTTAAGCGCCTCCCCGATCCGGTTCAGGTGCCCGCGGACGTCGTCCTCCGCGAGCTGCGGGAGCGGCTGGATGCGCGGCTTCATCCGCTCCTTCCCCTCCCCCTCGAGCATCGTTCCCACGAGGTCCTCGCGCACGAGCGTCGCCGCCTTCATGAGCTGGTCCGCGGCGGCGTCCCCCTCCCCCGCCGAGGGAGAGAGGAGCAGGTACTTCTCGGCGAGGTCCTTGCCGTAGCGGACGACGCAGTACCGCGTGAGCGCGGGGAGCGGAATCCGCACGTCGGCCATCCCGATGCCGCTGTACGCCGCGGGGCGGCCGATCGAGCCCCACGGGATCACGGCCGTCGAGACCTGGGCGTCGTCCCAGAGCTGCTCGAGGCGGACGCCGAGCGGGGACGCGAGGCAGTGGCCGAGGAACCGCCCGAGGAAGGCGACCATCTGCTCCTCGGACTTGAGCGTGCCGAGGTGGTTCTCGCCGGTCGTGACGTAGCAGAGGTCGAAGGGCCGCGAGCGCGGCGCCACGGGGACGCGGCCACCGAAGTCGAGGCCGAACGGCGGCGCGGCCGGAAGCATGAGCGTGTCGAGCTCGCGGAGCGTCGCGTACACGGAGGCGCAGTCGCGCTTCTCCTGCGCGAGGTCGCGGAAGAAGACCTCGAGGTTGAGCACCGCGGTGGTGAAGCAGGTCCAGGGCGCGGCCGCGCTGGCGACGAGGCTCGCCACGTCGAACAGGACGCCGCTTGCGAGCGGGTCGGGCAGGCTCCCGACGATGAAGACGGAGAAGACCTTGCGATGGAGGATCGTGGTCCGGCTCTCCTTCGCCCCGGCGAGGATCCCCTCGCAGGCGAGGACAGCCTTGCGCAGCCGGTCGTAGGCGACCTCGGCCTGCTCGGTGCAGCGCTGGTGCCAGTCGCGACGGGTGGGGGAGGCGTCGGGCGGAGATTGCAGGGGGCCGAGGGCCTGGGCGTCGAAGACGACGAACTGGATGGTCTCGCCCGGGGAGAAGCCCTGCTGCTGGAAGTGCGCCTGCACGGCCGCAATGGTGCTGCGGCCCAGGTCCCCCAGCCCGACAACGAGACAGAACGGGTACATTTCCGCGGGGAACGCTATCCGCGCGTGCCGATGGAGTCAAGCACCGTGGACGATCCACGAATGGACATCCCTGTGGGGTGCGCCTCCGTCAAGCGATACCTCG
>CAZYRM010000136.1:0-16100 GCA_964649705.1 uncultured Planctomycetia bacterium | reverse complement strand
CCGACCTGGGCTACCGCTTCATGGCCCGCCTCGCGGCGATCATCGCGAAGCGCCTCAAGGAGCACTGGGTCGACCTCTGCGCCCGCACCAACACGCGGCGGACGCTCTCGCAGTAGGTCTCCTGCGTCACTCGGCCGGTCCGAGCTTCTTCAGAAGCCGCGCGGTCGTGTACCACACGACTCCCGCGGTCCGGAAGTCGTCGTCGTTCGACCAGACCGGGATCCCCATCGCCAGGGCGAGCGCGAGGAGAGGCACATCGTCCGGGGCCCGGTCCTCGATGCACTTGGCGGAGAGGAGGACGTTAACGTCTGCGGCGAGCTTCACGCCGTTTGCGCCTCCAAACCTCGAAGTCGGCCAGAACCTCGTCTTCAGGTACCTGCCGCTTCCGAAGCTCGCGGGCGATCTGGCCCGACAGGAGGGAGAAGAGCTCCCGCTTGAACTCGATGGGCAGGGTCTCCTCGGGGCTGGGGAAGAAGATGCCGGTGAGCTTTCCGCGACTTGTCACCAGGATGGGGGCTTTACCCCGAAGCAGCAGGTTGGCCTTGTCGCGGAACTCCCGAACCGTGGCGATTCGCACGAGTGGTCACCTCTGTGATCATCATGCCCCGCACCCCAGAGGCGTACAAGCGAGTTCCCCGCGACGGCAAAGGACTGTTCGCTGCGGCACCCGCATTCTCGGCCGGACCACCCGAGGGCATGGTCTTGTCAGGTCCGTTTGGATCGTGGAGCTCGTCGGACCCTGTGTTCCTCATCGCGCTCGGCGCTGGGCTGCCGACGCGCGAAGGCGCTTCCAGTCGAGCGACTCTCTGTTCTCGGAATACCACGCACGCAGTTCGACGATCTCCGCGTCGCGATCGGCATCGTCTCCGTCAGCGAACAGGTCGAAGATAGAAGTCTTGTCGATCAACTTCGCAAGTGAATCAGCGGCGTAGTCGCAGTGGCGGTACGAGTTCGGCCCTCCGACTTTCGAGCGATCGTCCAGGGCAGCCACCAGGGCGTCGGCGACCCGCCGATCGGCGACGAAGTGACCCCATTGCAGGGCATGGTAGCGGCGGTATCCGCCCTTGATCGTGACCCAGCGGCAGACGACCTCCGCCCCGAGGTCCCCTTCGAGGCACCCAAGGAGCCGCACGACGCCTCCCGCGCTCACGTGCGTCTCGTCGCCGCTCTCCACCCGCTCGAGGAGGCGCAGGATCCCGGAGTCCGTGCCGCACTTCTCCCAGAGCGCCCACGCCGCGTCGAAGGAGGCCCCGTGGTCGCTTCCCTCCAGGAACAACTCCAGGAATTCGCGGTGCTCGGGACCGAGGTAGGGCATCAACACCCGCAGCAGGGCGGTGCGGGTCGCGCCGTCGCTCGCCTTCGCCCTCTCGATGACCCGGGGGAGGTGCTTGGCCGAATCCTCGCGTAGCAGTTTGATCGCGGCAAACTGGTGCGAGCGGGGGTCCGGGCCGTCGAACATCGCCCCGTAGTACTTGTCGGGCCCCCCCTCGCGGTGATCCTCCCACCAGTTCAGCGCGGCCTTCTTCGCCTCCACGGCCTTGCCGTCACGCACCATGTAGCCGCTCGTCGACGATCGGGTGTAGAGGGCCTCGCCGGTAATGCCCTCGTAGATCGTTTTGCACACATCGCCGTATCGCAGCACCCAGTAGCTGTCCCACCACTGTTCCCTGCACCACCCGATGCACCGTGTCGGGCGCTCGTCGTCGAGGTGGGCGATGACCTCCGGCAGCGCGGCCCACCCGATGTGGAGGAGCTCCTCCGCGGGGTTCACCACGTCCTCTCCGAGTCCGGCGAAGACACCCATGACGATGCACTCCCCCGGCTGCGACCACTGCCTGGCACCGAGGTCCCGAACGGCGTGCATCCAGTGCTCGACCTGCTCCTCTTTGTCGAGCGCAGCGACCTCGTCGCGGGAGAGAGGCTTCCACGCCTGGTCTTCTTTGAGCAGGTCCTCATAGAAGGCCACCATTCTGGACGCCTCGTCGCGCACGTCGGACCAGGGGAGGGCGGCAAGCTGCCGCCACCGCGAAAGGAGGGCTTCCCGAGGCTCGCCCTGATTGGCCCCAGTCATCGCGAGCCAACGCAGCGTCGAGGTCACAGTCTCGGCGAGCGCATCGGGGAGCGGTTGGGTGGCGTTCGGACGGGCGCCCTTCGCATGGTCGATCAGGACGACGGCCGTCCGGCTGTGCCCGAGCTGCAAGGCCCACCACGCGTAGAGCGCTGCGCGCGCGAAGTGGGGCAGTGCCCCCTGGTCCCGCGCCATGAACGTCTCCAGGCTCTCTTCCGGCGGCCCGGCCAGGAGCTGATCACAGGCCTTGGCGAAGTCGATGGGCGCGAGCTCGCCTGGGAGCGGCCGGTCGTTCGGATGCCGGTCCTTGTGCCTGATCCAGGCGCGGGGGAGGGTGCGATCGCGCTTCCGCGTGACCGTCGCCAGGCGATCGAGGAGGAGCGTGACCTCGTCCCCGGATTCGTCGAGAACCCATCCGACGTCGTACAGGAAGAGCAGATGTTCTGGCTTGGTGTGGCCGTACAACCTGCCCGTATTGAATCGGGCGAGCGTCTTCCCGCGGACGTCGGGCCAGCCCAGGTCCCCGAACAGCGCGAGGGCGCTACGGCACTCGTCCAGGCGCGCCAGGAATGCGATCTGGTCCTCGATCCGCGCGCGCACCTCGGCGCCTGCTCCCTCCGCGCGCTCGCGGAGCGCCTCCGCGGCCGTCGGCCCTGCCTTGTCGCACCACCCATCCAGGTCGTTCTGCGCGACCTCTCGTCCCTCGGCGACATCGGACTCGAGTCGGCGCAGGATGTCGTCGAGCTCGGCGTCCCCCGCGCTCAGTGGGAGGGCGATGAAAAGCGCGACAGCTGCGAGCCTCATGGCCATCTCCGTGAACGGGTGCCGCGAAACGGGAGTCTACTGCCTCGCGGATGCGTTTGGGACCGCCATGGTTGTCCAGACACCAGCGTGGCGCCCGAACGTTCGATGTCCCTCGGCCCCGCGGAATGTCGGGGCCGAGGCGCCCTCAATGCCCGTGATCCAGAAGGTAGACGATCGCGCGCGCGGCGTGGACCCGGTCGTTCTTCTCCTCGGAGTCGAGGAGCGGAATCACGAGCGGGATGAACCGCTTCAACCCCGTTTCCTCGATCTCGCTGTGGATGGGCCAGCGCCCCACGACCCCGTACGGGTCCCCCTCGCGGATGGTCGCTTCCAGGTACTGGATGCCCTCCCGGTCTCCCAGCCGGGCGAGGGCCCTGGCATCCGGACGCCCATACCAGCCCATCCCGCCGGCCCCGGTGTTGAGGGCGCCATTGAGGTTCTCTTTCAAGAGGGCGCGGAGAGGCGGGAGCGCGGCTGGGTCGCCAACCTCGCCCAGGATCTCGCACGCCCTCCGAACGGCTGTCAGGTTCTCGCCCTCCAAGGGACGCAACGAGAGCGCTTCAATCAGAACCGGCAGACCGTCCGGCTGCCCGAGCCGCCAGAGCGTCTCCGCTGCATCCACGCGCACGCGGGGGATGTCGTTCTTCAGGTACGACCTCAGATCCGCCAATCGCTGTTCGCTGGCGCGCTCGGGAGTCCACGGCGAATCGCGCTCCCGCGCCATCTCGGTCCCCCACTGGATGTCATGGAGCGCCATCGAGCCAGCCTCCGACGACTTGCGCAATCGGTCAATCGCGGTGCGCGCCCTGGGGTCGTCGATCTGGCACAGCGAGAGGACTGCCTCGCGCCAGGGGTGACCGCCGTCGTACAGATCCTGAATGAGGAGCGACACGCAGAACTCGCGCAGGGTCGCTGCGTACTCGGGAGTCTCCTTCCAGTCGGAAACGTCTTCGTACCGCACCTGCGTCCGCGCTCGCCGGTACACCTCGCGGGGAACCCCCGCGTTCTTGGCCTCGAGGTCCACGAGCACGCGGTCATGGCCCCAACTCGTCGCTGCGTGGCGTGGGTGCTCGGGCACGTACAGGTAGGGACCATTCTCGTCGTACCAGGATCGCCAACGCTCTCCGATCTGCGGGTCCCACGGCACGAACCCCTTGTGATCAATCCCCATCTCGAGCCCGGTCAGCATCCACAAGGAGTACACGCACCAATACGACTGGTGTCGCGTGTCGTTCGGCGGGATCGACGCGACCAGCGCCGAGACGCTGTCAACACCGCCGATCGAGGCGAGAACGACCGCGATTTCGGAACGGATCTCCGAGTCGTTCATCCGGTCGAGGAGAAGCGGCTCGATGGCGGAGCCCATGCCTTCCAGCGTCCGCATCGCCGGGCTATGCTCGACGATCGGGCCGCCGGGGTTGACGAACATGTGGCACTCGACCTTGCCCTCCGGTGTTCGGAGGACCTCGATCAACCGGTCGATTTCTTCCGCCTTGTCTCCCGCGCGTCTGCGGGCCTCGATGGCCACGAGCGCATCGCGCGCCCGCTGCGCGACCTCCGGATCGGGATCCTGGGCGGCGGTCCGGAGCGTCTCGACATCGCGGTCCGTCCACGCCCGCCAGGACCGCAGCGCATGCGTGCTCGCCTCGTTCCGCAGCGACGGAGAGTCGTCGCGCCACGCGTCGAGGACGATTTCCATGGCCGCGCGGTCCGGGCCATCGCTCCCGAGCGGGCCGTGAAGGACGGCCATGCCCAACGTCAGGACCAGCAAGCGATGCGCCACCGGTGCCTCCATCGCTCCTGCCATGGTACGCCAGCGCCGACCGAGTCCGCCAGAGGCCAGAGAGTCTGGGATTCCTCCCCACCGGCGGCTTCGTACGGATATCGTGCGCCGCACGTCGCCAGGGAGGGACGCACCATGCTCCGCTGCCGGCATCTGGATTGCCGTCACGGCAGCGTGAAGGCGTCGATCGTGCGGTCCGCTTCAGGGTACGAAACCCGGAAGCGTCTACCCCTTCTCGGCAAGCCACTTCCAGGCCGGTACGACGGCCACGCCAACACCCTCCGCCGTGAGGCGATCCTCCTGGTCCAGCGTCACCACGATTGCGCGGCGCTTGCCGGGGAGTCGGGTGGCTTGGACCAGGCCGGCCAGCTCGCGCGCCTGGTTGGCGGGCGTCAGCTCGGCGCAGACCTGGATCGCGGCATCGTCCGTCACGAAATCGCACTCCCACAGGTCCCGTTCGGACGCGTAGGCGATCGGACAGCCCCGCGCCCGGAGCGCCAGGTAGACTGCGTTTTCGAGACGATGGCCGACGTCGGGAGAGGGCTGCGGCGAGTTGGCCCGGCGCAGGCCGGTGTCCACCGCGTAGAACTTGCGAGGAGCGACGACCCTCTTCCGGAACGAGGTCGCGTGCTTGGGGACGCCCAGGAGCAGATAGGCGTCCTCGATGAACTCGACGTATCGCGAGGTCTGCGACACCGTCGGGATCTCCAGCGACTTCGTGAGCCTCTGGAGGGAGAACGGCTGACCGGTGTTCGCCAGGAGGAACAGTGCGAGGTTCATCAGATGCCGGATCTCCCGCACGCCATGGCGGGACGCGATGTCGCGCAGGATGACGTCCCGGAAGAGCGATCGGAGGATTTCAGGGTTGCGCTCCCTGAGCCAGGCAGGGAACCCGCCGTCGTCCAGGTATGCACGCAGCGAGCTCCCGCTCGCATCCCGCCGGGTGAAGGCGAGGAACTCACGGAAGTCGAACGGAAGGACCTCGTAAGAGAGGTGGCGGCCCGTGAGCCTCGTCCCCATCTCGCGTCCGAGGATGGAGGCGTTTGACCCGGTGAGGTAGACCGTTCTCCCGCGGTCCAGGAGCGCGCGGACGAGCCTCTGCCACGCGGGCACCTCCTGGACTTCGTCGAGCCCGATCGGGGCTCGGGCGGGAGACAGCTCGTCCAGGACGGGGATCAGGGTCGCGAAGTCGTCGGGTCCCAGGCCGAAGAGGCGGGTGTCCTCGAAGTTCACGAAGACGGAGCCCGCGTGCTCCCTGAGGAGCTGTCCCAGGAGGGTGCTCTTCCCGGCTCGACGGACCCCCGTAAGCACGATTGCCTGCGAGGAGCGCGACGGGATCGCCTTCGCCAGGGAACGCTCCACTTCCGGGGGCGGAGGGATCGACGGCCGGGCGTCGCGCAGGACGGCAAGAAGTGTATCTCGTAATAGCACAAAAGTGTCATATCACAAGAGACAGCGTGCGTCCACACTGTCGAGGCTCGCGCGGACGCGGCCGGGCCGCCCGTTCCGTCCATGGAAGGCCTCGCTGCCCGGTTCGGGTGGGACGTCCGTCAGGACCGGGGCAAGACGCCCAAGGGGCTGTGTACAGAGTCGGAGTCCAGGGCGCCCTACTTCAGGTGCGTATCGAGGTGGCGGACGACGTCGTCGAGGTAGAGCATGCCGAGCGTCGCGCCCACCGTCTTGTGGTTCCCTGTCGCGACGTTGCGCTTCGGCTCGCCGTAGGCCTTCCAGAGCGCGCCGCTCGCGGCCTCGGTGACGATGTCGTCGTTCGAGGCGTTCAGCATGAAGACGCCGCCCCCGCGCTCCGTCGTCGCCCAGGTCAGCGGGTCGAAAGGGCGCACGCGCTCGCGGAGCTTCTCCATGTCGTAGTGCTGGTAGTCCCGCAGCTCGCGCTTCACGTACTCCAGGTCCTCGTTGTCGCTCCAGAGCATCGTCGCCACGTCCCCGCCCGCCAGGAGGAGCACGGCCGACTTGAACTGCGGGTCCAGGCAATACGCAATGCTCGCGAAGGCCCCGCCGAGCGAGAGGCCCACGATGCCGAGCTTCTCCGCCGCCACGCCCTTTTTCGTGCGAAGCCACTCGCCCGCGCGTGAGACGTCCTGGATGCTCTGGTAGAAGACCCGCTCCGTGCGGTCCATGTCGCTCGACATCGTCCACTGGCCGGGGTGCTCGTCCGTCGGTCCGCGCTCGTACTGGTAGGCCATCGCCACCACCAGCACCTTGAAGCCCTTCTTCGCGATCAACCGCGCCACCGTAGTCTCGGCGCTCGGCTTCTTCTCCTTCCAGATCGGGCAGAGGATCACGCCGCGGTCGGTCTCCCGGGTCGGCGTGAAGAGCCAGCCGACGACCGTGTTGTTGTACTCCTCGGGGCCCGGGCGGGGGGAGGGGAAGGTCACCCTCGTCTGGATGACCTTCTCGTCCGCCGACACGGGCTCTTCCGTCGCCTCGAACGGCGCGGGCGCGTAGGTGTACGACTCGCGCCACTTTGCCAGCTCGTCCGGTGTCGGGGTCTCCGCCAGGAGCGGTAGGACGAAGAGGAAGGCGAGGCTAGCGCGCAAGGTCGTCCTCCTTCTTGAGGAGCGGGTGGCCCAGGGACTCGCGGAGCTTGAGGTAGCCGTCCGCGCAGAGCCGCGCCAGGCCGCGGACCCGGCCGATGTAGGTCGCCCGCTGGGCCACCGCGATCGCCCGACGGGCGTCCAAAAGGTTGAAGGCGTGGCTGCACTTCATCACGTAGTCCACCGCGGGCAGCACCAGCCCCGCCTCGCACAGCCGCTTCGCTTCCTTCTCGAATGTGTCGAACAGCATCGCCAGCATCGCCGTGTCCGCCACCTCGAAGTTGTACTTCGAGTACTGGATCTCGTCCTGGAGGTGGACCTCCGCGTACTTGATCCCCGGCGCCCACTCCAGGTCGTACACGCTCTCCTTGCGCTGCAGGAACATCGCAATTCGCTCGAGGCCGTACGTCAGCTCCAGGCAGATCGGCTCCAGCTCGAGGTTCGCGAACTTCTGGAAGTACGTGTACTGCGTGACCTCCATCCCGTCGAGCCACACCTCCCAGCCGAGGCCGCTCGCGCCGAGCGTTGGCGACTCCCAGTCGTCCTCCACGAACCTCACGTCGTGCGCGACCAGGTCGATCCCGAGGCGGCGCAGGCTCTCCAGGTACAGCTCCTGCGCCTCGTCGGGCGAGGGCTTCACGATCACCTGGTACTGGTAGTAGTGCTGCAGCCGGTTCGGGTTCTCCCCGTACCGTCCGTCCGTCGGGCGGCGGCAGGGCTCCACGTAGGCCGCCTTCCACGGCTCCGGGCCGAGCGCGCGAAGGAACGTGTTCGGGTTGAACGTCCCCGCCCCCTTCTCCACGTCGTACGGCTGCGCGATCAGGCAGCCGTAATCCCCCCAGTACCGGTTCAGCTCCTGGATGATCTGCTGGAAGTTCACTTCCTCTCCTCCTTCCCGGACCACAGCGCCTTCATCCGGTCCTGCACCTTCTCGCGCTGCGGCCAGTCCTTCGGCACGACGCGCAGCGCCTGCGCGTAGTCGCCCATCGCGCCCGGCTTGTCCCCCTGTCTCTCCTTCGCGCGCGCGCGGTCGGCGAGCGCCTCGGGGTACTTCTCCTTGCGCTTCAGGGCTTCAGTATAGTCCGCGATCGCCCCGTCGACATCGTCTTTCGCGGCGCGTGCGCGGCCCCGGTTGTGGTACGCCTCGGCGTAGTCCGCATTCAGCTTGATCGCCGCGTCGAAGTCCTCGATCGCCCCGTCGAGGTCCTTCTTCTGCCGCTTCGCGAAGCCCCGCGCCATCCAAGCCGGCGCGTAGGTGAGGTCGACCGATAGGGCGCGGTCGCACTCCGTGATCGCCCGGTCGACGTCGCCCGAGGCGTGGTACGCCACTGCGCGCGAGACGATCGCCTCCACGTTCGAGGGATTGGCGGCGATCGCGCGATCGTATTCGGCGATCGCCCCCTTCGCGTCCCCCTTGGCGAAGAGCGCCTGGCCGCGGCGGAGCGCCAGCACGGAGGGGTCCGGAGGCGGCGGGGGCTCGGGCTTCGGTGCCGGCGCGGGCGCCGGGGCCGGCGGAGGCAGCACCGTCTCCACGGGCGGGGGAGGGGCGGGGGGCGGCGAGACGTCCCTTGTCGCCGCCCACCACGTTGCGCCGCCCGCGAGGAGCACGCACGCCGCCACGCCGGCCGTGACTCCCAAGGAGCCGCCCCTCGCCGCCGGCGGCCGCGCGTGGACCGGGTCCCCCGCGAGGAACCGGCCGAGGTCCGCGGCCATCTCGGCGATCGAGGCGTAGCGCCGCGCGTGGTCCTCCTCGAGGGCCCTGAGGCAGATCGCGTCGAGGTCACGCGGGAGGCTCGCCAGGACCACGCTCGGGGCGTCGGGGACCGCCTTCCCCTCGAACGGGCGGCGGCCCGTGATCATCTGGTAGAGGAGCGCGCCCAGCATGAACTGGTCCTGCGCCGCGTCGCGCCCGGAGGCCTGGGGCTGGAAGTGCGCGAGCCTGGGGCCGCCGTCCTCCTCGATGAAGACGTTCGAGGGGCGGAGGTCGCCGTGGGCCTGCCCTTGCGCGTGCGCCGTGGCGAGGGCCTGGGCCATCTGGCGGGCCAGGGCCGCCGCGCGCCGGGGCTCCATCGCCGCCCCGAGGAAGTCCGTCAGCGGCCGGGGTTGCCCAGCCGGCGGCCGGGGAAGACCAGGGACGGTTGCGTCGTCCATCTGGGTGGCCTTCGATGGGCGCGTTTGAGGGACTGGCCTCGGGCGCCCCCCCGGGTCGCCCGTACAGGGGGAACGGGGCGTCTACCGGAATTCCTCCTGGATCGATTGCAGCGCAGCCCTACGCGATTCGTGCGTCGCCTTCTCGCGTTCGATCGAGGGGCGTTCCTCCTCGGAGGCCTCCGCGAGCTTCGCCTCCGCCTGGCCGATCCACTTGTCGAGGAGCGCCGCCTGCCCCTTGAGCTGCATCCGCATCTGCGGGCGGAAGACTTCTTCCAGCACGAACTCCGCCTCTCCCGACGCCGTGACCACCGTCCGCCCGGTCGGGTGGACGTCCTGCTCCTCGAAGAAGAGGATCGTCGTCGGCGTGCCCTTCGCCACCGGAACGTACCGGTAGCTCACGACGCGGTCCGACCCCTCCGGCGGCGTCCGCCCGTCCGCCTCGCACCGCAGCGCGTCCGGCTCCAGCCCCAGCTCGCCGGTCGTCAGCGGGAACGTCCCCTCGTGCTTGTCCGCCCAGTCGCGCGCCCGCGCCCCCAGGACCTCCAGCCGCCCCATGCACCGCGTGCGGAGCTCCTCCTGATGCGCCTCGATCAGCTTCGGCACCGCGTATCCGAGCGCCGTCGCCGCCGCCGCGCTCGCCCCCTTCAGGCCCAGCCCCGCCTCGATCGACAGCTCCCCCTCCTTCTCCACCGTGACGAGGACGATCCCGCCCTCCGCCGTCCCTCGCTTGAACTCCTCCGGCGTCTCGTCGAAGAACTGCGTCAGCAGCAGCTCGAAGAGCCCCGAGAGGCTTGCGTAGACCATCTTGCTCGCCGGCCACGTGACGGCCCTGCGCGCGTCCAGGAAGAGCGGAGAGGCGCCGACGTGATCGCCCGACTTGTAGGTCTCCACCACCCGCTTCAGCCGCTCCAGGTCGAGCGCGAGGACGATGTACCGGTCCAGCACCACGTACGACAGGCTGTCCTCCGCCTCGGTGTACCAGAGCGTCTGCCCCTGGCACTCCTCGCTCTTCAAGTCTCCCTCGTCGAGGTAGTCCGACAGGAACTCCCCCTTCTTCACGAGCTCGAGGACCCGCTCGGCCGCGGCCTTCTCGGTGATCTGGAACGCGAGCACGATGTCCCGTTCGCTCGTCTTCTTTCCCGGCGTCTTGAGCACGCCGAGGGCGACCTCCTCGCCGAGGACGCCGAAGAGCTCGGGCACCGTCGCGCCGATCATCTCCTCCACGTCCATCAGGCCGCTTTCGAACGTCTCCTCGCCCGCGTCCGGGTCGATGATCGCCAGCCGCCCCTTGAGGAACGACGAGAGCCGCTCCCACAGCTTCAAGGGCTCGTGCAGGAGGATCACGTCGACGTTGAGGGCGTCCGGGGGGAAGAGGCGCAGCGAGTCCGGCTCGGCCGGCTCCTGTCGGATCGCTTGGTAGAGCTCAGCCCCCTCGCCGATCCCCGCGGAGAACGAGAACGACGCGAGGTCCTTCTCGATCCGCCCGACGAGCGAGACCGTGGTCAGCGAGCGGTAGCCGAACCACGACTCGTACTTGTCCCACTCCATCCGCTTTGCGCGGTCCATCCCCGAGAGCCACGCGCCGGCGATCCCCTGCGCATCGGCAAAGCCGAGGAGCATGGGGCCCGCGCCCCCCTTGGCCTGGGCGGCCTTGAAGTGCGGATTCTCGAGGAGGCTCGGGCTCGCGCCCCCCGCCCGGACGCTCGCGAGGACGGTCTCGAGGTCCTCCTTGCGCGTCGAGAAGACGGCCGCGGTCCCGAGGACGGCCGCGTAGAGCGAGTCGACGCGCGGGTCGGTCAATCCGACCCAGACCTCGTACACCTTGAATCCCTGGACCTCGGACTCCCCGCGGAAGCGGTCGCCGACAATCTCGCGGAGGGACGACTCGAGGAACCCCGGCGTCCTCGTCTCGACCTCGAAGATCATGTGGGGCCTGAGCCGCCCGTCGACGCTCTCGATGGAGAGGAGGGCCCAGCGCAGCGCGTCGATCTCGCCGAGGAGCGGCTCGATCGAGAGCCCCGCGCGGTCGCGGGCGATGTTGACGAGCGCGTCGCGCGCGTCGACGATCAGCTTCTCGCGCCGCGCGCGCTCGTCGTCCGTGAGCCCCTCGATCGAGAGGGCCTTGAGCCGCTGCCAGGTGTCCTGGAGCGAGGTCAGCTCGACGTAGGCGAGGGTGCCGCCGGGGAGGAACGCGCGCACGTCGGTTCCCCCCTCGGGAACGCCGCGGAGCGACAGGAGGGCGACCAGGACCAGGACGCGGGCGGCGATGCGCATGTCGATCCGGATTGTAGGGTCTTCCCAGCCGCCACGCGAGTTCGTTCGGTATACTGTGGAGGTTCCTCCTGGCTAGGGCTCCCGTGCTTCTTCTTGCGAAAGGGGGCCCCATGTCCGACTCGATCTCCCGCGGAACGGCTGTGTCGATTGACGCGTTTGTGCAGTCCGGGATCGTCGTGCAGCGCCGCGAGCGGGCGGACGGCGCGCCGGACCCCGCGCGGTGCCTCCGCGTCGCGAGGGTCGCGCCGGCGGGGCCTCTCGCGTCCCTCGGCGTCCGCGCCGGCGACCTGCTCGTCTCCATCGACGGCAAGGACGCGGGGGGATTCGACGCCGCGATGTCGACCCTCTCGGCCGCGACGCACGCCTATCGCGCGTACCTCGCCGCGGACCGCGAGACGCTCCACCTGGAGACCGCCCTCCCGCTCGGCGCGCAGCTCGTGCCGACGCCCGAGGCGATCGAGGCGAGCTACTCCTTCCCCGAAGACCCGGATCGCCTGGCGGCGCTCTGGGAGGCCGGGGAGTGGGCCAGGCTCGATCGGCTCGCCACTCGCGAGCTGACGAAGCGGTCGGGAGGGGTCGTCAAGGCGATCACGAGGCTGGCCGGAAGCGAGGCGCGGCGGACGCCGGCAGTCGTCCTTCTGGGCGCGGCCCTGTACGAGCTGGGGCGCCACCAGGAGGGGCTCGCGCTCGTCGAGGAGTACGCCAGCGAGTACGAGAAGTACTACACGACGAACTTCTACGCCATCGCCCGGTACGTGCTCGGGAAGGAGGCGATCCGGAAGGGGGACCGCGAGGAGGGGCTCCAGCTCCTCAGGGCGGCCTTCGACTACGACGGCGACAGCGAGCGGATCGCCGGGACACTGGAGCAGCTCTCGGGACAGCGCCCGCAACCGGACCGCGAGGTCCTGGGGAATCGGTTCCCCATCGGCTACCGGCTGCCCCTCCTCGGGGGGATGGGCGAGGCGTCGCTGGAGCGGTCCCTCGCCGGGATGGGCCCTGGGAGGATCCTCGTCGTGTGCACGCTCGCGAGCTACCGCGCCAACGGACCGTACTCCGAGTTCATGCGGCGCCATGTCCGATTCGAGGCGACGATCGGCGCGCGGATCCACGAGCTCCACGTGATCACGTCGACCGACAGCGAGAAGGAGATCGGGGACTGGTGGCTGAACGGCGAGAAGGAGGCGCGGAAGGCGGGCGTGCGGTTCTCCCTGCTCTACGACGAGCAGGACATGATCTCGGAAGAGCTGCTCTCGCTGAGGAGCCCGTGGGTCTACGCCCTGACGCGCGACGGGACGGTGGTCCACGAGGGGACCATGGACGATCTGGGCCTCTGGGAGGCGCTCGCCGCGGCGGCCAAGGAGGCGTCGGCCGGCGCCGCGCTGCCGATGGCGCCTCGCCTGCCGGCGGCGACCGAGGCGGAGATCGAGGCCGGCGGGACGCCGCCGATGGGCCTGCTCGGCTGCGCGTCGATCGTGGCGGCCACGATCGGCGGCGGCGCCGGCGGCTGGTTCCTCTGGCGGTGGGTCGGCACCATTGGCGGCGCGGTCGTCGCGGCCCTCCTTGCCCTCATGATCTACGGCTTCATGACTCCGCCCGGTCCCGACGAGAAGAAGTGACCGCCGCTACTTCCCCTCGTGCTTCAGCCCGGCCGCGCGCTCGGCGGCGTCGTGGAGCGCCCGGAGCTCCGGGTACTCCGGGCCGACGCGCAAGGCGGCCCGATAGGCCTCCACGGCCTCGCCCGGCCTGCCCATCGTGTCGAGCACCTTCCCCTTCGCGACGTACGCGTTCCACATCGAAGGGTTCCTCGCGACCGCCGCGTCGCAGTCCTCGATCGCGGCGCGGTACCGCTCGCCGGCGTCGACACCGCGCGCGGCCTCGGCCTTGCCAAGGCCATGGAGCGTCGCCGCGCGGACGAGGCGGGCGTTTGCGTCCGCAGGGTTCCTCCGGAGGGCCTCCGTGGCGTCCCCGATGGCCCGCTCGAACGTCGGCCTGGGGTCGAGCCCTCGCGCGTCCTCCGCCTCCGCGAGGAGACGCAGGGTCACGCCGCGGTTCGTCCAGACGCCGAACAGGTTCGGGTCCCGTTCGATGGCCTCGTCGTATCCCTCGATCGCCTCCGCGTAGCTCTTCCGCGGGTCCTCTCCCTTGCGGGCGAGCGCCTGTCCGGTCCTCATGCAGGCCACTGCACGGCACACGAGGGCGGTCGGATCGTGGCTCCGGATCCGGAGCGCCTCGTCGGCGTCGAAGATCGCGCTGAGGTAGCTCCCCATCGGGTCCTGGCCCGTCGTCATCTCCGCGTCGCCGAGGAGCAGCCAGGCGTTCCCGCGGTTCGCGAGCGCGACCGGGTCCTCCTTCCACCGGTCAAGGACCGCGCCATAGTCCGCGATCGCGGCCCGGCACTCCTCGCGAGGGTCGGCGCCCCGCGCCAGGGAGGCCTGGGCGGTCTGGTAGTGCGCGTTCCCTCGGTTCCGCCGCGCGTTGAGCTCCTCCGGGGCGAGGCGAAGGGCCTCGTCGAAGTCCGCCACGGCGAGCCCGCAGGCGGCGCGTGGGTCGATGCCGCGCGCCTCGTCGGCCCGGGCCACGACGAGCCGCGCGTTTCCCCGGGCGACGAGGGAGAGGACGGACCGGGGGTTCCGCTCGAGCGCCGCCGTGCAGTCCGCCACGGCCCGGCGGAGGGCGTCCGTCGGGTCCTTCCCGCGCGCCGCGTCGGCCTCGGCGATCCGCCGCCACGCGACGCCGCGGTTCGCAAGCGCGTCGGCGAGTCCCGCGACCCTCTTCAGGTGCTCGTCGTAGTCCTCGATCGCGCGCCGCAGGTCCTCGCGCGGGTCCTCGCCACGCACGCCCTCGGCCTCCGCGAGGCGCACCCGGGCCGTGCCGCGGTGGTTCAGGGCGACGGCGAGACCCGGGTCGACGGCGAGCGCCGCGTCGCAGTCCGCGATGGCCTTTCGATACGTCTCGCGCGGGTCCTGGCCCCGCGCCGCATCGGCCTCGCCGAGCGCGCGCCGCGAGTTCCCCCGGTCGGCGTGCGATGGGGCGTCCTTCGCGTCGATGCGGATGGCCTCGTCCAGGTCCGCGACGGCCGCGCGGTACGAGTCCCTCGGGTCCTCGCCATGCCGCGCCTGCCAGTCCCCGAGGGCGTGGCGGACGAGTGCGCGGAGGCGACGTGTCCACGCGGGAGGGGCGCCGGCCTCGGACGCCCGGTCGAGGTCCGCGAGCGCGGCCTGAAGACCCTCCCGGGGATCCGCGCCCACCGAGACCTGCCACTGCGCCAGGTCCAGCCGCGCGCAGGCGCGGCCGGTCGCGAGGGACCCCTCTTCGGGCTCGACACGCAGGGCCGCGTCGAAATCGGCGATGGCGAGGCCGAACTCCTCGGACGGGTCGAGTCCCCGCTCCGCCAGCGCCGACGCCAACGTCGAGTGGGCCGTGGCCCGGTTCCACAGGGCGAGCCCGTACGCGGGGTCGATGCGCAGCGCCTCCGTGCCGTCCGCGATCGCGCGGGCGAGCGTCTGGCGCGCGTCCCGCCCGCGCGCGACCTCCGCCTGCCCGAGCGCGACGAGCGTCCGCGCGCGGGCGCCGATGGCGCGGCGGTCGGAGGCGTCGCACGCGACTGCCCGGTCGTGCTCGGCGATCGCGCGGCCGAAGTCTTCCCACGCCTCCTCGCCCCGGGCGGCCCGCGCCTCGGCCAGGCTCGCGATCACGTTTGCCAGGTCGGTGCGCTCGTTCGTCCCCTCGGGCCTCAGCTCCGCGGCCCTGCCGTGCTCCTCGATCGCGCCGAGGAACTGCGGGATCGGGTCCTCGTGTCTCGATGCCCGCTCGTTCCCCTCCGCCTGGGACAGGAATCCTGCGCGGGCCCAGAACTCCGGCGAGCCCGCCATGACCTCCTTCAAGGCATCCAGGTCCGCGCGCGCGCCGGCGAAGTCCTTGCGCAGGTATCGGACCTGGGCGCGCGCGAAGTGCAGCACGGTCGAGAAGGGGCGGATCTCGCCGGCGTCGATCGCCTCCCCGAGCCTCTCATCGGCCCGAAGGAGGTCGCCTCCGTGCAGCGCGCGCATCCCCTCCAGGGCGGCGTGGAACGCCTCGCTCTCGCGCTTTCCCCAGAGGCGCGTCGAGGCCGCCTCGTCCAGGAGGGGGCGCATCTCCTCGCGCACGGCGGCCTGGAAGCTCGTCTCCTTCGGCGTCGACCCGAAGGTGACGCCGGTCCTCGTGCTGATGCGGCTGGGAGGGAGCGGCTGGTAGCCGACGTACGTCGCAAGGAGGACCATCGCGCGGAGGAGCGGGCCGAACGGGACCTGCGGGTCGATCGAGGAGGACTCGCGCATCCACGCCTCCCCGACCTCGGGATCGCTCGCGAGGACCTTCGCCCACCCCGCGAGGGCCTTCATCGTCGCCTGAGAGGCCGTGTCGGGAGGGGTCTCGTCGATGAACGCCTGGACCGGCCCCCAGCGCCTGGCCGCGCGGTCGCGCCGCC
>CAZYRM010000135.1:0-16157 GCA_964649705.1 uncultured Planctomycetia bacterium | reverse complement strand
GGGCGTCGTCGCCGGCGAGGAGGCGATCGCCCGCGCCCTCGACCGCCTCTACCCGCAGCCCCACGACGGCCCCGAGGACCTGGCGCGGGAGCTCGCCACGCTCGCCGAGCAGGGGGGAGGCGGCCCGCCGCGCGGCAAGACCGCGGCGTTCCGGGGCCTCGTCGACGCCTGGATCGACAAGGTCCTTCTCTGGACGCAGACACAGCAGGCGAGCGACGTCCTCTTCGAGCGGGAGGGAAAGTCGTGCCGGGTCCTCTACCGCGTGGAGGGGCTCTCGCGGCCGGTCCAGCTCCCCGATGCCGGCGTCGGGCCGCACGTCCTCGCTCGGCTCCGCGACGCGGCCCACCTGTCGGAGGAGGACCCGCTCGGCTCGATGGGGCAGCTCGAGTGGAGCGTCGGCGAGGAGAAGGTCCGCTACCGCGCGACGCTCGAGAAGGTGGGGAACATCGAGCGCGTGACGCTCCACCGCCTGCACCAGCGGGTGCCGATCGCGGCGTCAGCGGGCTCCGCGGCGGTGACCGAGGCCGCCCTGCCCGAGTGCGAGGGGCGGAGCGAGACGAGGCTGACCGGGTTCCTCTTCGGCGTCCTCTCCGAGGCGGACATGGAGGAGAACGAGCGCCACGTCAGGCGCTGCCCGATTTGCCGCCTGAAGCTCTCCAGGGTGCAGGAGCGGCTGGCGCTGCTCACGGAGTGGACGCCGCCCGAGCCCTCGCCCAGGCTGGCGGAGAACATCGTCGCGAAGGCCGCCTCGTGGAGGCGCACGGCGCGATGGATGCGGCTGTCGATCGTGCTCCTGGCCGTGGGGTTCTGCGGGTTCCTCCTCTACATCGCGTATCGAATCGCCGAGAACCGGATGGTCCGGAAGGACATCGAGGCCCTCTCGCGGGCGATCCACGTCTACCGCAACGACGTGGGGCACTACCCGACGGGGTCGACGGCGGACCTCGTGAAGGCGCTCGCGGAGCCGGAGAACGGCAGGGCCGCGTACTACACGCCGTCGCCCGAGCAGGTCAACGCCCGTGGCGAGCTGATCGATCGATGGGGGAGGCCAATCGTGTACGTCTGCCCCGGACGGCACAATCGGGGCCTTTTCGACCTTCTCTCCCTCGGGAGGGACGGAAAGGATCAGGACGGAAAGGGAGACGACATCAACAACTGGGAGTGAGGACCGAACACCCGGCAGGAGTTGGAGTTACCGGAACGTTCCTATTGACCGAGTTACAGGCCCCGCTATAATGCGCACACGACGGGAGGGGCCCCACACGATCGAAGCCTGAGGGCTCGAGGCCGCCTGCATGTACACACCACAGAAGCCCCTGGGCCAGCTCTTGAAAGAGATGGAGCTGGTGACCGAAGGGCAGATCCAGGAAGCGCTCGCGATCCAGCGTGAAAAGGGCGGCGCGCTCGGCCGGATCCTCATCGACCTCGGGTACGTGAGCGAGGAGGAGATGCTCCTGGCGCTCGGGGCCCAGGTCGGGATGGAGGTCGTCAACCTCGACGAGATCAAGATCGCCAAGGACGTCGTCGAGAAGGTCTCTCCGACGATGGCGAAGGTCTACAAGGTCATCCCGATCAAGTTCGAGAACAACGTCCTGACCGTCGCGATGGCCGACCCGCTGAACGTGAGCGTCCTCGACGACCTCCGCTTCATGCTCGGGTGCGAGCTCCAGGGCGCGGTCTCGAACGAGGACGCCGTGAACCGCGCGATCGAGCAGTACTACGCGGGCGCGACGGAGACGGTCGAGGACATCCTGAAGGAGATGAAGGACGTCACGAAGGAGTCGATGGACATGTCCGGCTGGTCCCCCATGGGCAAGGGGGAGACCCAGGCCGTGGACATCAACTCGGTCGAGGCGATGGCGAACGCCGCGCCGGTCGTGAAGCTCCTCAACCTGATCCTCCTGCAGGCGATCAAGGACCAGTCGTCGGACATCCACTTCGAGCCGTTCGAGAACGAGTTCAAGGTCCGGTACCGCGTCGACGGCGTGCTCTACGAGATGATGCCGCCGCCGCTCCACCTCGCGATCGCGCTCATCAGCCGCATCAAGGTCATGTCGAACCTCGACATCTCCGAGACCCGCATGCCGCAGGACGGCCGCATCATGCTGTCGATCGGCGGGAAGCCGGTCGACCTCCGCGTCTCGACGCTCCCGACGATGTTCGGCGAGAGCGTCGTCATGCGCGTCCTGGACCGGAGCGTCGTCAGCCTGGACATCGAAAACGTCGGGCTGCGCGAGGACGAGATGAAGCTGACGAAGCAGCTCATCTCGCTGCCGAACGGGATCATCATCGTCACGGGCCCCACGGGTTCCGGGAAGACGACGACGCTCTACTCCGCGCTCAACTTCGCCAACGAGATCATCTGGAAGATCATCACGACCGAGGACCCCGTCGAGTACGACCTCGAGGGGATCATGCAGTGCCAGATCAACGAGGAGGTCGGCGTCACGTACTCGGCGTGCCTCCGGAGCATCCTGCGTCAGGACCCCGACATCATCCTCGTCGGGGAGATCCGCGACCTGGAGACGGCGCAGATCGCGGTCGAGGCGTCGCTCACGGGGCACGTGGTGTTCAGCACGCTCCACACGAACGACGCTCCGGCGGCCATCACGCGCCTGCTCGACCTCGGGGTGGAGCCGTTCCTCATCAGCGCGACCATCGAGGGGATCATCGCGCAGCGGCTCGTCCGCAAGATCTGCACGAAGTGCAAGGAGGAGGTCGAGCCGACGGAGGAGATGCTCCTCGAGCTCGCCCTCAAGCCCGGGGACGTGGAGGGGAAGCGCTTCTGCATCGGGCGCGGGTGCCAGAACTGCAACAACACGGGGTATCGCGGGCGCATGGCGATCTTCGAGATCATGCTGTGCACCGAGCGCGTGAAGAACGCGGTCATGGACAACGCGTCGACCGACGCGATCCGGACAGTCTCGCGCGAGCAGGGGATGCGGACCCTGCGCGAGGCGGGGCTCCTCGCGATTTTCGACGGAAAGACCACGATCGAGGAAGTCGTCCGGGAAACCCAGTTCACCGGAAATTAGGCGCGAGGTCAGGAGGCCGACATGCCGGTCTACGCCTACGAGGCCGTGGACAACAAGGGTCGCAAGGTGAAGGCGGAGGTCGAGGCCGCGAACACCCAGGACGCGATCTCCAAGGTTCACAGCATGGGGTACTTCCCCACGAACGTGAAGGAGAAGGGCGCCGGCGGAGGCGGCAAGAGCGGCGGACAGCCTGTCGCGAAGAAGAAGGGGAAGGCCTTCATCCTCGGCGGGGTCTCCTTCAGCCAGCTCTGCCAGTTCACGCAGCAGCTCTCGATCCTGCAGGACGCGGGCCTGCCGATCGTGCGGTCGCTCAAGATCCTCGCGGGCCAGATGAAGCCCTGCCTGCTCAAGAACATCATCGAGCAGGTCTCGGAGGACGTCGAGAGCGGGTCGAGCCTGTCGGAGGCGCTCTCGAAGCACCCCAAGGCGTTCGACAAGCTGTACGTGAACATGGTGAAGGCGGGCGAGGCGGGCGGCGTGCTCGACACGATCCTCCAGCGTCTCGCCGCGTTCATGGACAAGGCGCAGAAGCTGAAGCGGAAGGTGATCGGAGCGTCCATCTACCCGGCGGCCGTCATCTCGATCGCGGTCCTGATCGTGTCCGGGATCATGGTCTACGTGATCCCGAGCTTCAAGAAGGTGTTCGCCGACCTCGGTCGCACCCTCCCGGCGGTCACGGCCGTCCTGATGCAGATCTCCGAGGTCGTCGCGACCTTCTGGTACCTGATCCCGGGCATCCCTGTCGGCATCTGGTTCGCCATGAGGATGATCGGGAGGAACAAGGCGGGGCGGATCGCGATCGACAAGTTCAAGCTGCACGTTCCGCTCTTCGGAAACATCATCAAGAAGTCGACGATTTCCCGCTTCTGCCGCACGCTCGGGACGCTGATCG
This sequence comes from uncultured Planctomycetia bacterium, assembly GCA_964649705.1. Taxonomy (GTDB): domain Bacteria; phylum Planctomycetota; class MHYJ01; order WSZJ01; family CAZYRM01; genus CAZYRM01. The sequence continues at coordinate 12,230 of CAZYRM010000135.1, read as the reverse complement.
CGTCGGGGGTGCCCATCTTGGAGGCCCTCGCGATCGTCAAGAACGCCATCGGGAACGAGGTCGTCGCAAGCGCCGTGCAGGCGGTGCACGACAGCATCCGTGAAGGGGAAAGCATCGCCGAGCCGCTGGCCCAGACGGGGGTGTTCGACGACATCGTCATCAACATGATCGACGTCGGCGAAGAGACCGGGGAACTCGACAAGATGTTGATCAAGGTCTCCGACAACTACGACGACGAGGTCGACGTCGCGGTCGGCGCCCTGATGAGCATCCTCGAACCCGCCCTCATCATCGGCATGGGTCTCACGATCGGGTTCATCGTCATCGCCCTGTTCTTGCCGCTGGTCGACCTGATCAAGAGCCTGAACTAGGCGGACGCCTTGAAGCACTGACGCCCCCTCGGAGACCCCGAGGGGGCGTTTTCATTGGCCGGGGGGACCGCCGTGTCGCTGCGAACCAAGATGATGTTCGCCGTCGTCGCGACGATGTTCCTCGTCTTCTTCCTGCTCACGCTGAACCTCTGGGTGAACGCCCTGGACCGCGTGAGGACGGAGAAGAGGAACATGGCGGAGATGATCCAGCAGGTCACCCAGGACTGGATCACGGAAAACAACAACGTCTGGGAGACGGGCGACCAAGAGGCGTGGGCCCACTTCTCGCGCCGCGTCTCGCGCACGAGCCTCTTCCGCGAGTGGATCGTCGCCGACGAGATGGGCGCGATCCTCGCCTACGACCCCACGATGGATACGCCCCCCGCGCCGCTCGAGAACGACGAGGAGCTGATGCGCGCGATCGGGAGGCCGGACCGGGAGGTCGTCGTCCGCGACACCCGCGTCACCGCGCCGCTCGTGCTCGCCGACGGCCGCGTCGTGGCCCTGCGCGTCAACATCGACCGCCTCTCGTCCCCCGCGTTCGACCCCGTGGAGGGGTTCAAGGGGATCGTCACCGTGATGGCCCTCGGGACCGTCCTCCTCATCTTCGTGATGTACATCCTCCTCAAGGGGATGATCATGCGGCCCCTGGAGACGCTCGTCGACGCGAGCCACCGCGTCGCGACGGGGGACTACCGCCACCCGCTCGAGGGGGCGGGGCCGTACGACGAGATCGGGACGCTCGTGCGGGCCTTCAACCAGATGCAGAGCGCGATCCGCGAGGGGTACGAGACGCTCGAGCAGCGCGTACAGGAGGCGACCGACCGCGTGCGCGGGGCGGAGAGGCAGCTCGTCGTCGCGCAGCGCCTGTCGGCCACGGGGACGCTCGCGAGCGGGATCGCCCACGAGGTGAACAACCCGCTCGGGGGGATGCTGAACGCGGCGCGCGTCCTGAAGAAGGACACGCTTTCCCCAGAGAAGCGCCAGGAGTACCTCGACCTTGTCATCGACGGGCTGACGAGGATCCAGGAGACGGTCCGCACGCTGCTCCAGTTCACGCCGCGGAAGCCCGACCCCAGGCCGATCTCGATCGTCCCGCTGTTCGAGAGGTCGCTCACGCTCGTCGCCCACCGGATCGAGAAGAAGCGGATCGACGTGAAGAACCTGCTCCTGCCCGACCTGCCGCAGGTGTACGCGGACGGCGCGGAGCTGCAGCAGGTGTTCCTCAACCTCGTTTCGAACGCGATCGACGCGATCGAGCACGCCTACGGCGTGCTCACCATCGCCGCGGTCGTGGCGGAGAACGACCTGACCGCGATCATCGCCGACAACGGGTGCGGCATGACGCCCGACCAGGTCGCACACGCCTTCGACGCCTACTTCACGACGAAGAACGAGGGGGAGGGATCGGGGCTCGGCCTCTTCGTCGTGCAGAACATCATCCAGGCCCACGGCGGGCGCGTCTTGATCGAGAGCGAGCAGGGGGTCGGGACGAAGTTCAAGGTCACCTTGCCCCTCTATCGCGAGACCGCCCCCGCCGCGCGGGCCGGCTCACCGCCGGCCTCGGTTCCGGGACCGGCGGCTTGAATCCGGCCCGCCCCGCGCGTAGAATGGGACGAACTTTCCCGGAGTCATCCCGATGTCCGAGCTCCACGAGTTGGGGAGGGAGTACGGCGCTGGGAATCTCGGGACGGTCGAGCGGGACCTGGAGTCCTTCATCCTGCGCAACAGGGTGGAGATCCTCCGATTCCGCGACCAGCTCGCCCGGAAGAACCCGGCGGTGACCGACGAGGTCGCCTGCAAGCTCTACATCCTGCAGATCCGCACCCTGAACCCGGTCGCGGAGATCCGCGACCAGCTCAGGGAGATCGAGGCGGAGTGCTGGATTCGCGGTGAGAAGGCGGGGACGCAGGTCTCGCGCGACGATGTCGCGAACGAGTGGTGCCGGCGCCATGCCCCCGGCTGGCGCGACCACCGCGTGCTCGCGATCGTGTACGTGTTCGAGCGGTGCAAGGAGCGCCTCGTTCCGCTCCTGCGCGTGCCCGCGTCCGTCACGCCGTCGGCCTAGAACAGCGTCCCGTCGGCCGCCGTCATCCGGTACGCGAGCCTGAGCGCCTCCCCCATCGACGTCGGGTCCGCCGTCCCCCGCCCCGCGATGTCGAACGCCGTCCCGTGGGCGACGCTCGCGCGGACGAACGGGAGGCCGAGCGTGACGTTCACGGCGCGCTTCCCGCCGGCCACCTTCGCGGCGATCATCCCCTGGTCGTGGTAGAGGGCTACGGCCGCGTCCCAGCCCCCGTCGGCCGCCTGGGGGAGGACGGCGTCGGCGGGGAGGGGGCCCTCGACGAGGATCCCCTTCGCCCTTGCCGCGGCGATCGCGGGGGCGATCACGCGCTCGTCCTCGCTTCCGAAGAGGCCGTGCTCCCCCGCGTGGGGGTTGAGGCCGCAGACGCCGATCCTCGGCCTCGCCACGCCAAAGCGGGCGCGGAGGGCCTCGTCGACGATGACGACCGTCTCGAAGATCGCATCGGTCGTGAGGAGGAGAGGGACCTTGCGGAGCGCCACGTGCGTCGTGACGAGCGCGACGCGGATCGAGGGCGTGACGAAGAACATGACGGCCCGCCGCGCGCGCGACTCCTGCGCGAGGTACTCCGTGTGCCCGAGGAAGTGGGTCCCCGAGAGGACGATGGCCTCCTTGCTCACGGGGGCGGTCACGAGGCCGTCCGCCTGCCCGGCGACGAGGATCGAGGTCGCGCGCACGAGCGCCTCGAACGCCGCGCGCCCCGTGCGCGCCTGGACCTTCCCCGAGGCCCAGAACTCGCGGGGGACGGGGGAGATGGCGAGCACGCCGATCCGCCCGTGCCCGCGGCCGAAGACCGACGGGTCGGTGACGGGCTCGGCGGGGAATGGCAGCCCGGCCGCCATGGCCTCGGACGCGAGGCAGGCGGGGTCGCCGACGACGAGGACGTTGGGGCGCTCCTCGGCGGGCCACGCCGCGAGGGCCTTGACGGTGACCTCCGGGCCGACGCCGGAGGGATCACCCATCGTGACGAGCAGAAGGCGGTCCTTGGCCATGGGTGGAATTCTCATTTCTCAACTCGCATTTCTCAACAGAATCCCAATTCTGGAAGTTGAATGCGCGGGCGGGGTCCACTAGGATGCGAAACCCGGATGGAGGTGGTTCCCGATGTCCGAGATCCGTCGCGACGAGCTCATCTACGACTGGAACACCGCCGGCGACCCCCCTCGCCCGCTCGGCCGCAAGGTCGAGTTCGACGACGAGACGTTGCGTGACGGCCTGCAGTCGCCGAGCGTGACGAACCCGCCGATCGCGAAGAAGATCGAGATCCTCCACCGGATCAACGACCTCGGGATCGACTCGGCCGACATCGGCCTCCCCGGCGCCGGGCCTCGCGCGAAGGAGGACGCCCTCGCCCTCGCGCAGGAGATCTCGCGAGCGAAGCTCTTCACCCAGGCGAACTGCGCCGCGCGCACCGTCGAGGCCGACATCGCGCCGATCGCGGACATCCAGCAGAAGGCGGGCATCCCGGTCGAGGCGTGCCTCTTCATCGGGTCGAGCCCGATCCGCCAGTACGCGGAGGACTGGACCATCGAGCGGATGCTCGAGCACACGGAGAAGGCGATCGCGTTCGCCGTGAAGCAGGGCCTCCCTGTGATGTACGTGACGGAGGACACGACGAGGGCGCACCCGGAGACGCTTCGCCGCCTCTACACGGCCGCCGTCCGGCTGGGCGCGAAGCGCGTCTGCCTCTCGGACACGGTCGGCCATGCGACGCCGGACGGCGCGCGCAAGCTGGTGACGTTCATCCGAGGCGTCCTGGCGGAGGCGGGGGCGGCGGACGTGAAGGTGGACTGGCACGGCCACCACGACCGGGGCCTCTCCGTCATCAACTGCGTCGCGGCGCTGGAGGCGGGGGCGAACCGCGTCCACGGCTGCGCGCTGGGCATCGGCGAGCGGGTGGGAAACGCGCCGATGGACCAGGTCCTCGTCAACCTGAAGCTCATCGGCTGGATCGACAACGACCTCCGGAAGCTCATGCAGTACTGCCAGACGGTCTCGGAGGCGTGCAATGTCCCCATCCCGGCGGGGTACCCGGTCGTTGGAAAGGACGCCTTCGAGACGGCGACAGGCGTGCACGCGGCGGCGGTGATCAAGGCCTTCCGGAAGGGGGACACGTGGCTGGCGGACCGGGTCTACTCGGCGGTCCCCGCGGGCGAGTTCGGGCTGGAACAGCGGATCCGGATCGGTCCGATGAGCGGGAGGTCGAACGTGACCTTCTGGCTGGAAAAGCACGGGATCGCCTCCAGCGACGCGGTTGTCGACCGCATCTTCCAGGCGGCGAAGCAGTCGAGCCGCCTCCTCACCGACGACGAGGTCCTGGCGCTCGCGAAGGGGTAGCCCCCAAGGTTCTCCCCTCCCTGGCCGATGATCAGGGAGGGGACGACCTCCACTCCTGCCGGGGCAAGCGAGCGCACATGATCCGCACACTCACGACCGCCCTCGTTCTGTCCGCGCTCTGCGGGTGCAGCTTCCTCGGCACCTCGGACGGCGGAAAGGCCCCGCCGCGGGACGTGGCAAAGGCCCCCGCACCGCCCGCGGAAGCCGCGGCGCCCCCCGCGGAGGACGGACTCGGCGCGTACGAGCGCCCCGTGGCCTGGGACATGAGCCACCTGACGCCGCTCTGCCCCCGCTGCAACCACGAGGTCCAGCTCCGGAGCACGATCTGCTCGCGCTGCTACGGCCGCTATCGCTGGCACGACCTGCCCGTGGACGACTCCCCCCGTGGCGCGTTTGCCCGGCTGAAGCTCGCCGAGGTCTACAACGACTACGAGACGTTCCAGTCGTGCGTCTGCCAGTCCGACCTCAAGGCCGTGATGAACTCGGTCGGGAGCGCCCTGGAGACGGGGAGGGAGGTGCTCCTTGAGCCGCAGGTGATCGACGAGGAGGTGGACGGGAACCAGGCGAAGCTGAAGATCGTGCAGCGCGGGCAGCAGGTGACGCTGAACCTGGTTCGCGAAGGGGGGGCCTGGAAGTTTTCGCTGCGGTCGCTCCAGGAGGACGTCTTCGCCGAGAAGGCTGCGGCTCGGGTGACGGGGATCGCCAGGGCGATCGAGCGCTATCGTTCGGAGCGAGGTCGGCTTCCGGAGGCCTCCACGTGGATCCGCGACCTGCGCGGGAAGGACGGGAGGGGGAAGCCGTACTACTCGTTCAACGGGATGATGTACGCCTCGCACGGCGACGGGCAGCGCGGGACGGTGGAGGACCTGGCCGACCCGTGGTGGGGGGACTACGTCTACCGCCCGGGCTCGAGCGACGGGCGCCGCGACTTCCTCCTCTACTCCAAGGGCCCCAACGGCCGCGACGACGGCGGCTCGGGCGACGACATCCTGCCGAAGTAGCGCTCGCGGATACATCACACCAGGCGGCACATCGCGGTGTGCGGTCCCGTCAGCGGTTCGACACCTGGAAGACGTTCCCCTCGGGGTCGACGCCGTCGAAGACGACGACCTCGCCGAAGCGGCGGAGCGGGCGCACCATCGCTCCGAGCCCCTCAAGATGGGCGCGGGCTGACTCCACGTCGTCCGTGTGAAAGGTCACCTTGACGGCCGCGCCGCCGCGAGGGATCGGAGGGTCGGCGATGGCGATGTCCTTCGCAATCTGCGGGGAGATCGGCTGCAGGACGACCCGGCAGCCGCCCGCGCCGAGCGGGACCCAGGACTCGGTGGCCTGGGCTTCCGGCACGAGGCCCAGGACGTCCCGGTAGAACCGGGTCATCTGATCCAGATCCTTCACGAACAGGATGAGCTGGCAGATCTTCATCGTGGCGGCTCCGTGCGTCGGATGATCGCTACGCGCCCGCGACCAGGCGGGCGAGGAGCGTCGAAAGGGCCTCGGGCATCACCTTCGTGTCGGCGACGACGGGCATGAAGTTCGTGTCGCCGTTCCAGCGGGGGACGATGTGGAGGTGGATGTGCCCCTCCACCCCCGCGCCCGCCACGCGGCCGAGGTTCACGCCGAGGTTGAAGCCCTGCGGCTGCATCACCCGCTCGAGGAGGGCCTGCATGTCACGCGTGAGCGTCCAGAACTCCAGGAGCTCCGCGTCGTCGAGCTGGTCGAGGCGGGCCTTGTGGGCGTTGGGGGCGACCAGGAGGTGCCCGACGTTGTAGGGATAGCGGTTCATGACGCAGAAGCACCGCGGACCGCGGCGGACGATCAGGTTCTCCGCGTCGCGCGCCTCGGCGAGATCGCGGCAGAAGAAGCAGCCCGGCTCGTCGGCCTTCGCGATGTACGTCATCCGCCAGGGGGCCCAGAGCTGGTCCACACGCACCTCTAAGGGAGTTTCAGGACCTGACCGGCCTTCAGCTCGTTCGCGTTCTTGATCCCGTTTATCTCCATGATCGCCTCGATCCGCACGCCGTACTGCTTCGCGATGCCGTAGAGCGTCTCCCCCTTTGCCACGCGGTGGACGCGGAAGGCGAGGCCCTCGTACGGGACGGCCGGCGGGAGGCCGGGCTTCTCCTTCAAGAAGGCCAGCTCCTCGGCGATTGTGTGCTCCCTCGGCGGAGGCTCCTGCGTGGAGCGGCATCCGACAAGGACGAGTGACAGGAGAGCCAGGAGGAGGAGGGGATTGGTGCGGGCGATGGGATTCGAACCCACGATACGCATGACGAGCATGGTAGGCCCGGCAAGGGGTTGCGTCAACCGTCCGCTCCCCCTGCGCCCCAATCTGAGCCCTCCGATCCTGGCCTGGCCCGCCTCCTCGCCCTCTGGTCCAGCCTCCCCGAGGCCGTCCGCGCCTCGCTCCTGGCGCTTGCGGAGGCCGCCAGGCGGAGCGTGCGGGGAGGCGCGCCGAAGTAGGGATTCCCGCCTCGTGAAGTGGATCGTAGAATGACGCCTGGAGCCAAGGAGGGTGCCCTTGTTCGACCGCTTGGAGCTCTTCGTCCCTGACGCAAGGCTCGTATCGAAGACGACGCCGGTCGACCTACACGATCGTTGGGTCATCCGGCTGATGCGCACGTGCGCTGACCTCTTCGGAGGGGCGACGTCCCACGGGCGTGGAACCGGAGTCTGGAAGAGCGGCGGCGAGTACTACTGGGACCGCGTGACGGTCATCGAGGCCTGGGCCGACAGGACGAAGTCCGACCACCCGCAGAGGGTCAAGGCCCTGTTGGACGCGCTCGAAGAGATGGGACGCGCGCTCAAGCAGGAGGCCGTGGCATGGGTCGTCGAAGGGCGTCTGGTCGTCGTGACCATTCAGAAGAGGGCATCGTGAAGAAGCACAAGAGCACCGCCGACCTGATGCTCGCGGAGGCCATCCGTCGCGGGTGGAAGCCGCTCATCATCGACGGGCAGCCCGTCCAACCCCCGAAGGGGAAGAAGACGCCCAAGCCGAATGGCAAGAACGGCTCGAAGAAGTAACCTACCTACCACTTCTCGGGCTCGCGCGGCAACCTCTTGAGGGATGTCCCCCCCTTGAAGGCGAGGCGCGCGCGGAGGGGCGTGCGCGAGAGGGCGACGAGGAACCACGCCAGGCAGTAGTCCCCCTCGAGGACGGCCTCGGGAAGGCGCCGTCCGCCGCCCTGGGCGAGGCGATTCGAGAGCAGCGAGAGGTTCCGCGAAGCGATCATCGATCAGGTCCTCACGACCGCCTGGATCTCCTCGGGATCGACGTTCAAGCGCAGGCGCCAGCGGGCGAGGAACTTCCCCTCGGGGGGCAGGAGCGGATCGAGGAGCTGGTAGGCGTCCGTCAGCCGCGCGCGCAGGCGTTCCACCTGGTCGGGGGCCTCGACTCGGTACGCCTCCAGGAGATACCCGACGCGACGAATCACCGCGCCGACATCGAGTCGGAGCGCGTAGTCGACGAGCCTCTGCACGTCCACCTCTCCCCTGCGCATCCAGAACCCCTTCGCCACCTCGGTGAACCCGCCGCAGTACTGTGGCTGCTTGAGGCCGTCGAGGACGGTGCGCTCGACGTCGCTGACGACGACCCGCTCCTGCTTCTCCACCCACTCCTCGGCGGTCCCGAACAGGTGCCGCGGCTTGCAGAGGACGAAGCGGAACTCCGTGCCGAGGATCGTGCGGGCACGCATCGGTGCCGGGGAGGTGATGTAGACCACGAGCTGGGGCTGGGTCGTCATCCCGTGGATGTCCATCGCCGAGCCGTGCGAAACGTAGTACGGCTTGCCTCGCGTAAGCTCACGCGCCACGACGTAGGGGTTGCCGAGGTACTCGCGCGCGTGGCCGAGCTCGAAGGGGACCAGGATGTAGAGGCCCGATCGGAGGCGGGCGGCGATGCCGCGATCGACCAGCTTCCTGATGAAGCTACGCGCGGACGGTGGCTTCAGGCCGGTGACCTCGATGACCTCCGCCAACGTGAAGATGCGGCGGCCTCGCTCGTGGAGGGTCGCCACGAGGTGGGCTCCCTGGGGCCCCAGCGTCTTCGAGGGCTCGTGATAGTCTTTCAGCATAACGTGCCTTGCAAGGGCATGTTCTACATGCATGCGCTCATGCAGTCAAGAGAGAGTGACTATATGCATGCGTAACGTGCCTGCATAAGACACGAACCGCATGCACACTATCATTACGCAGACGTCCCGACCTCGAGACGGCGGGCATCTTCTTCGAGGTGGACTGGCGGCGCGTCGACTTCCACTCGCTGCGCCACTCGTTCGTGACGTCGCTCGCACGGAGCGGCGTCGCTCCCCAACTCGCCCAGCGACTCGCCCGCCACTCGGACGTGCGGCTGACGCTCGGTGCCTACTCGCACCTGGGGCTGGTGAACCTCGCCGGTGCGCTCGATCGCCTCCCCGACCTCTCGTCCGGGGAGGCCGCGGCCGAGACGGGAACCGCCCCTGAGACCTGCGCCCCAATCTGGCGCCCTCCCAGTGCTGTTCGGGGGGAATTGGGGCTACCGGCTGAGACGGACGGGGGCGTCAAAGAAAACCCCGGTGTCGCCCGCGGAGCGAAACGGGGAGCCCGTCTGCGAGCGGCTGCGAGCGCGGGAGACGAGGAAGAGGTTGGAGCGGGCGATGGGATTCGAACCCACGACACCCAGCTTGGGAAGCTGGTATTCTACCACTGAACTACGCCCGCTCCGGCTTTCCGCTAGAGAGTAGGCGGGCCTCCGCCCGCCGTCAAGATTACGCAGCGCCGAGCTGCGCCCTTACGGGCGCTCCTCCGTGGGCTAATGGCCGAGATAGAGTTGCGCCGACTTCTTCGCCAGCTCGGACAGCCCGCCGAAGAAGATGCCGAAGCCCACCGTGGGCACCGCCAGGGCCCACAGGAGGACGCTGTACAGCGCGGGGACCAGGATGCGCTCCGGCGGCGCGCTCGACGACGGGATCCCCTCCAGGAACATCGCCCTCACCACCTTCGCGTAGTAGTAGAGCGACACCACGCTGTTCAGGACCCCCGCGACGGCCAGCCAGTACCACTTGCCTTCGATCACCGGCATGAAGAGCCAGACCTTCCCGATGAACCCCGCCAGCGGCGGCAGCCCCGTCAGCGAGAAGAGGAAGATCGCCATCGGCACAGCGACCGTGGGGCACTTCCAGCCCAGCCCACGGAAGTCCTTGAGCTCCTCTCCTCCCCCCTTCTCCGCCACCGCGATCAACGCGAGGAAGGCCCCCATGTTCATGAGGAGGTAGACGACGAGGTAGAGGAGGATCCCCTGCAACCCCTCGTTCGTCATCATCACGAACGGCATCAGCAGGTACCCCGCGTGCGCGATGCTCGAGTACGCGAGCATCCTCTTCACGTTCGTCTGCGGCACCGCGCCCAGGTTCCCCACCGTCATCGTCGCGACCGAGACGAGCGCCAGGACCCACGGCCAGTGCGTCCCCGCGAGGGCGTGGAACGTCCCTCCCGCCCCCGGGACCGAGAGGTTCGCATAGAAGAACTGGACCAGCGCCGCGATCCCCGCCGCCTTCGGGCCGACCGACAGGAACGCCGTGATCGGCGTCGGCGCCCCCTCGTAGACGTCCGGGCACCACATGTGGAACGGGAAGCAGGCGATCTTGTACCCGAACCCCGCCAGGACCAGCAGGAACGAGAACACGAACGACACCGTCGAGACCGCCCCCCCCTGGCTCTTCGCCGCAAGCGCCGCGTAGACCTGCCCGTACTGCGTGCTCCCCGCCAGGCCGTAGAGGAACGAGAGGCCGAAGATCATCAGCCCGCTCGCCACCGCTCCGTAGATCACGTACTTCAGCGCCGCCTCGGCCGACTTCCGATCCTTGCGGTAGAACCCCACCATGACGTAGCTCGCGATCGAGACCAGCTCGATCGAGAGGTAGACCATCAGGAAGTCGCTCGCCGCGGCCATCAGGAAGCAGCCGAGCGTGCCCGTCAGGAGCAGCGTGCAGTACTCCCCCTCCCCGGCCGCCTTGACCAGGGGGTTGCGGATCGAGAAGAGCGCCACGAGGAGCGCCGTCAGGACGAAGATCACCTTGAAGAAGAGCGTGAAGCGGCTGAAGACGATCATCCCATGGAACAGGGAGTACCCCGCGTGCGGGTTCCCGCCCCGGTCGAGGACGTAGATGTGGACCAGTGTCGCGATGAGCGTGAGCAGGAGGCCCGTAATCGTCATCGTCATCGCGATGCGCCTCTGCCGGATCGCCGGCACGAGGTCGAGGAGGATCACGAGCACCAGGACGAACGCGAGCGCCGTCTCCGGGTACGCGTACTTCAGGCTGTCGAGGGTGTTGAGGATCGTCATCCCTTGAGCATCCCCACCAGCGTGTCGAGCGCCACGTTCATGGGCGTGATGAGCAGGCCCGGGAAGACGCCGAAGACGATGACCAGGACGCCCAGCGGGACCAGCGTAAACATCTCACGCGGGCTCGCGTCCGGCATCGTGCGGTACTTCTCGTTCAAGGGACCGAGGAACACGCGCTGGAACGCCCAGAGGAAGTACGCCGCCGTGAAGACGATTCCCATCGCGGAGAGGAGCGTGATCCACCTGAGGTTGTACTGCGTTGAGCCCCACCCGCCGAGGAGGCTGAACGCCTCACCGGGGAACCCGCATAGCGCGGGCAGCCCGAGAGAGGCCATGAAGGCGAGGGACGTGATCCCCGTGTAGACCGGCATCTGCACGCCGAGCCCCCCGAAGCCGTCGATGTTCCGGTGGTGGGCGCGGTCGTAGACGACGCCCACGAGGAGGAAGAGCATGGCGCTCGTCAGGCCGTGGGCGAACATCTCGAAGACGCAGCCGATCATCCCGTAGCTGTTTACGGCCGCGATCCCAATCAGGCAGAACCCCAGGTGGCTGATCGACGAGTAGGCGACCAGCTTTTTCAGGTCCTTCTGCGCCATCGCGCAGAGGGCCCCGTACACGATGTTGATGAACCCGAGTGCGGCGAGCCACGGGCCGAAGTCGCGGAAGGCCTCGGGCAGGAGCGGGAAATTGATCCGGAGCATCCCGTACAGCCCCATCTTCAGGAGCACCGCGGCGAGGATCACGCTGATCGCCGTGGGCGCCTCCACGTGCGCGTCGGGGAGCCACGTATGGAACGGGAAGACGGGCACTTTGACCGCAAACGCGACGAAGAACGCGAGGAAGAGCGCCATCCTCATCTCGCTCGCCCACACCGGCGTCTTGTGCGTCAGCGCGACCAGGTCGAACGTGTGAGGCGTGCTGGCGAAGTAGAACGCGAGCATCGCAATGAGCATCAGCACGCTGCCGAACAGCGTGTACAGGAAGAACTTGATCGCCGCGTACTCCTTCCTCGGGCCTCCCCAGACGCCGATCAGGAAGTACATCGGGAGGAGCATGACCTCCCAGAAGACGTAGAAGAGGAAGAAGTCGAGCGCGCAGAAGACCCCCATCATCCCCGTCT
>CAZYRM010000134.1:0-16855 GCA_964649705.1 uncultured Planctomycetia bacterium | reverse complement strand
CCGGAGACGTACGCGCCCTGGCTCGCGGAGTCGCCGGTGTACGTGATCCCGGCGGGCAGGCTGTCGGTCAGCGTGACGTTCGTGGCCTGCGCCGCGCCGTTGTTCGTCACGGTGATGCGGAAGGTGACGCTGGCGCCCTCGTTCGGTGTTGCGTCGCCGCTCGTAAGCGTTTTCACGGTGACCAGGTTCGCATCCAGTGCGGCGGCCACGGTGATCGTCGCCACCGGACTGTTCGAGTCGCTCCCGCCGTCGTTCGCCGTGAACGCGAACGTGCGGTTTCCGATCGTCGGCGTCGCGTTCGTGTTCTGGTACGTCATTCCCTGCATCAGCAGGTTCAGGTCCGCGCGCGGCATCTCCCCGCCGCCGTCGTTCGAGATGGCGAACGTCGTCGTCGCGGCCGTGTAGATAATCCGGAACGTCGTGCCGCCGAAGGCCTCCGTCGCCGTCTTGTCGGCGTTGAGCAGGTAGATCTCCGTGCCGAAGTCCAACCTCTCGTCCGCCCCGTCCACCAGACCCGCGGCGACGATCGTGAACGTCGCCATGTTCGCGTCGTCCGTGTCGGCGACGGCCGCGTCCGTGTTCGTCACGCCGACCGCCGAGCCGCCCGCGTTGAATGTCGCGGCGAAGTTGAACGTGCCCGCGTTGGCGACATTCAGGTCCACGACCGGCGGGAACGTATCGAGGAAGTTGCACTCCATCGAGACCGTGGCCACCGGGCTGTTCGAGCTGGTGTCGCCATCGTTGGCCGAGAACGTGAACTTGCGATCGCCGACCGTGGGCGAGGCCCCCGTGTGCTGGTAGTTCATCCCGCGGATGAGCAGGTTCAGGTCCGCCCTCGGCATCTCTCCGCCGCCCGAGTTCGTGATCGCGAACGTCCCCGTCGCGGCCGTGTACGCGATCTGGAACGTCGTCCCGCCGAACACCACGTTGGCGGTCTTGTTGGCGTTGAGCGCGTACGTCTCCGCGCCGAAGATCACCCTCTCGCTGGCCCCGTCCTGGAGGCCGGAGGCCACGATGGAGAAGATCGCCATGTTCGGGTCGTCCGAGTCCGACACGGCCGCGTCCGAGTTCGCCACCGCGATCGCGGCTCCGCCCGCGACGAACGTCGACCCGAAGTTCGCGCTGCCCCCGTTGGTGACGCTGAGGTCGACGAATGGACGCGTACTGCTGGTCGGGGCCCCGCCGGAGTCGGCCAGGAGCGTGACCTGGATGATGTTCTGGCCCGTGGAGGGCTCGTTGTCCTTGACGTTGCTGTACCCCGCCAGGTTGGTCTGGAGGATCTGATACGGGCCTGCGGTCAGTCCTGTGAACGAGTAGGAGCCATCCCCGGCCGTGGTCGTCGTGTCCACCGTGACGTCGTCCCCGCCTCCGAACACGAGGTTCGGGCCGGGCCCGATCAGGGTGACCGTCACGCCCGAGAGGCCGGTGTCGCTGCCGTCGAACTCCCCGGCTACCGTGCCGTTGTCGGTGAACACGTTGCCCGCGATCGAGAACGGCGTCAGGTCGAGGAAGTTCTTGTCGTAGTACTCCTGGCCCGCCACGACGGGGTCGATCGCGGGTGTGGACGTGTTGTGGTCCACGGGGTTGATGTTGAAGTCCGGACCGGTCGTGTCACCCACGCTCGCGCCCGTCACCGGGTCGGTGTAGTGCAGGTCGCGCAGACTGACGTATCCGGGCAGGTCCGTCTCGACCGTCGCATAGCGGAACCCGGCCGCCGCGAAGAACGAGTAGTTGCCGAGCGCGTCGGTCGTCGTCGTCGAAACGAGCGTCTCGAACGATCCGTTGAGGTCCGCGTCGCGGAAGAGCTCCACCGTCACGCCCGGGATCCCCACGTCGCCCGGGTCGAAGTCGCCGCCCTGATACCCCTCGCGGTCGTCCAGGACCCGGCCGAAGATCGAAGCGATTCCGGGGTTGACCGCCACCTCGTCGTCGTCGAGCTTTCCGTCGGCGTAGTCGTCCACGCCGAAGCCGTCGGTCGGCGTCGAATCGCGGTCCGTCTGCGTCGCGGAGGCCACCCGCGCCTGGTTCGCGATCTGGGAGACGTTCGAGATCGTGCCCGTGAGGACGAGCTGCTCGTCGTTTCCCGTCGTCAGCGATCCCACGGTCCAGAGGCCGGACCCCACGACGTAGGTCTCCGTGCCATCGAACGTCCAGGTCCCGGCGGGGGCCTCCACTCCGGCGCCGTCCCCATCCACCGCCGAGACCGTGAACCCCGCGGGGACCGGTTCGCTCACGGTGACCCCGGTCGCCGTGTCCATGAACCGCGCGTTCGACAACGTCAGAATGTAGCGGAACGGCGTGCCGTTCACGAGGAACACCGCGGAGGAGGGGAGCTCCGCGTTCACGAACGCGGCCCCGTTCCACACCTCTGCGCGCTTCTCCAGGCTCAGGTCGATCAGGCTCTGGTCCACGCTCGCCGTCGCGTCGTCGTCGTCGAGCGTGCTGCCGTCGTTCGGCGTCGAGTCCGGGTCCGGGAGGCTCGATGCGGTCACCTGCGCGTAGTTCGAGATTGCCAGGCCCGAGGCGAAGCGGGTGACCAGCGTGAGGACTTTGCTCTCTCCGCCGTTCACCGTTCCGATGACCCAGTCCCCGGTCGACGGGTCATAGGTCCCGTCGCCGGCGGAGGAGACGAACTCGAGCGTGGTGGGGAGGAGGTCCTTCACGCGCACGCCCGTCGCCTGATCGGAGGCGGCCGTGCTGGAGAGCGTCAGCGTCCAGGTCTCCTCGAAGTACCCCTCGGTCGCGATCTTGTTGACCACCACGCCTGGCGTCTTCGTCAGCGACAGGTCCGCCTGACGGGCGTCCACGCTCACCGTGGCCTCGTCGTCGTCCGCGATCGAGTCGCCGAGGTCGTCCGTGCCGAAGCCCTGGGTCGGCGAGGAGTCCGGGTCCGACGCGTCGGACGCCGTGACCCGCGCGGAGTTGAGCACCGGGTCCGGCGTGGTCACCGTGGCGAACAGCCTCAGCGTCGCGGAGGTCCCGCTGGCGATCGTCCCCACGGTCCAGACGCCCGTCCCGGGGACGTAGGCGCCGCCGGAGTCGTCGCTGGCGTACACAAGACCCGCGGGGAGGAGGTCGGTCACGGTGACGCCATTGGCCGCGTCCGGTCCGGAGTTCGTCAGCGTCAGCGTGTACATCACCCGGTCGCCAACCTCGGGCGTCGCGTCGTCCACGGTCTTCGTGAGCGAAAGGTCGGCCTGGCGGGCGTCGATCGTGACGGCCGCCTCGTCGTCCTCGTCCACGGTCTGGCCGGCGTCGTTGTTCTCCGTCGAATCCGTGTCCGCCTGGTCCGCGGCCGTGACCTGGGCGAAGTTGGCGAACGGGGCCGCCGCGTTCACGCGCGCCGTGAAGGTCAGCACGGCGACGCCGGCCACCGGGACCGCGCCGATCGTCCACACGCCCGTGCCGGTGACGAACGACCCCTGAGCGCCGCCGTTCACGGTCGAAGAGACGAACGTCACGGTGTCGAGGGACCCCGGAAGCGAATCGGTCACTTCCACGCCGGTCGCGGCGTTCGGGCCGGAGTTGACGAGCGTCAGCGTGAACGTCAGCGTATCCCCGACCGAGGGGAGGACGTTGTTTACGGACTTCGAGAGGCTCAGGTCCGCCGCCTGCGGCGTGAGCAGCACGCTGTCCTCGTCGTCGTCGGGGAGGCTGTCCGCAAGGTCGTCGACCCCGAAGCCGCTCGACGGCGAGGAGTCCGGGTCGGAAAGCGTAGACACGCCGTTCTGGGCGTCCCCGACGAGCCGGTCCATCTCCGTGACGCGCGCGAAGTTCGTGAACGCGGCCGCCCCCTGCACCTGTCCCGTGAACGTCAACGTCGCGAGCCCCGGGGCCAGCGTGCCGACCGTCCAGACCCCCGTTCCCGTGTTGAAGGCGCCCTGCGTCGCGCTGCCGAACGTGATGTTGTTCAGCGAGCTCGCGGCCGGCAGGGTGTCCGTTACCACGACATTGAAAGCCGTATTCGGGCCGGCGTTCACCACGGTCACGGTGAACGTCACCACGTCGAGGACGTTCGGGTTCTGGTTGCTCACGGTCTTGGCGACGCTCAGGTCGGCCGCGGCGGGCGTGATCGTCGCCAGCGACTCGTCGTCTTCGTTCGCGGTCCGAGCGCCGCCGTCGTTGTTCGGCGTCGAGTCCGGGTCGGTCGCCGTGGAGTTTCCGTTGCCGCCGGTGTCGCCCACCAGCTTGTCGGACTCGATCACCTCCCCGAAATTCGTGATCGGGGCGCCGCTCGTCACCGTGGCCGTGATCTGGAGGTTCTTCACCTGCCCGCTGGTGAGCGTCCCCGCGGTCCAGATGCCCGTGCCGCTGACGTAGTCCCCGCCGCCTGTGTCGCTCACGTACGTCAGGCCCGTGGGCAGCAGGTCCAGCACGCGCACGTTGAAGGCCGTGTCGGTGCCGCTGTTGCTCAGCAGCAGGCTGAAGGTGACGTTGTTTCCCACGTCCGGATTCGGGTTGCTGACGGTCTTGAAGAGGCTGAGGTCGGACTGGACCACCTTCTCGGTCACCGTCAGGGCCGCCTCGTCGTCCTCGGAGGGCACCGGCCCGGCGTTGTTGTTCGGCGTGGAGTCGGGGTCGGGCTGATCCACGCTCCTGACCTGCGCGTAGTTGACGATCGTGTTGGGCACGACCGCGTCCCAGTCCACGGTCGCCACGATGAAGCCCGTGACCGTCTCTCCCCTGTCGATCGAGGCCGGCGCCGTCCAGTCCCCGGTCCCGATGTTGTAGGAGCCGTCTCCGTAGAAGTTCGTGAACGCGAAGCCCGTGGGCAGCGCGTCCCGGACCACGGCATTCGTGGCGGCCGACCCGGAGGCCGCCGCGTTGGTGAGGGACAGGCGGAAGGTCACGACCTGGCCGTCCGCGATGGTCGCGGCGGTCGAGAAGCTCTGACCGCCATCGAGCGAGATCGCCTTGGCCAGGCTCAGGTCGACGGACTGGGCGGAACCGATCGTGAGGAGGGTCTCGTCGTCGTCCTCGATCGTGTCGGCGAGGTCGTCGGTCGCCGTGTCGATCTCTCCCGCGCCGCCGCCCGCTATCGTGAAGACGGCCAGGTCGGGGACGCTCGAGTCGGCGTCCGTCTTCCCCGCGATCTGGGTCCACCAAGCGGGGTTCTGGATCAGGTTCGAGGCGGCGCCGGCGGCGTTGACCGTCCCCGTCAGGGTCAGCGTGATGATGCTCCCCGACGTGAACTTGACCCCGGAGGTGGAGGTATCCGTGTTCCACCGCAGGTGCGTCGGGTTCGCGCTGAAGGTCGCGGAGTAGGTCAGCCCGCCGTCCGTCGAGTACTCGACGGCGCCGTCGGCGTTGCTGTTCACCGCGCTGACGAGGTTCAGCCCCGTGGGCCAGGTGTCGAACACGAACACGTTCCCGACGATGTCGCTCCCCTGATTGGTCGCGGTGAGCGTGTAGACGACGGAGTCCCCGGCCACCAGCGTCGAACCAGGGGTCTTGGCCCCGGCGTTGATCGACACGGACGACGTCAGGGCCACGTCCGTCCGCGAGCTGGCGGGGTTGAAGACGGTGACGCTGTCCTCGTCGTCCTCGTTGGCGAGCGTCCAGGCCGGGACGACGCCGTCCGTGACCGTGTTGCTGTTCTCGGTGGAGTCCGGGTCCGGCTGATCGACCGCGATCACCTGGGCGAAGTTGGTGACGTCGCTGTTGAACGGCGCGCCGCCCGTCGTGCCCGTCAGGACGGTGACGGTGAGCGTCACGGTCTCTCCGTACGCAAGCGAGGGGATGGACCAGTCCCCGTCGCCCCCGGTACCGCCCGATACCGCGTACCCCGCCCCGGCGGCCTGGGGAACGTACACGTTGGTCGTCCCCGCCTGGTACAGGGACGTGCCCGCGCTCGGCGTGAAGCCGGTGATCTGCCGGAAGTCGTCTACGCCATCGTTGTCGAACCGCGTGAAGTAGTCGCGGACGGTGATGTTGGTGGCCGTGCTGACACCCGTGTTGGTGAGGCTGAGCGTGAACGTCGTGCTCGCCCCGAGGCCCGGCGAGGCGTTGGAGACCGTCTTCGTCAACTGCAAGTCCGCGAAGCCCGTCGTGAGAATCGTGACGACCGCCTCGTCGTCCTCGTCCGGAACGTTGTCCGCGTCGGGAGTCGCTCCGCACGGCGTCGAGTCGGAGTCGAGCAGCGTCGAGAGGTTGTTGTCCCCCGTGTCGGTGATCAGCGCGTCGGCTTCGACGATCTCGGCGAAGTTGGTGGACGAGGGCGAGTTCGCGGTCATCACGAGGTCGATCGACTTGCTCGCGCCCGCGTTCAGCCTACCGATCGTCCAGATTCCCGTCGCGGAGCTGTAGGTCCCGTTCCCCGTGTCGAAGTCGCCGTTCCCCGACTGGGACACGAACGCCATCCCCGTCGGGATCGGGTCGCGCACGCGCAGGTTGAACGCGCTCTTCGCCCCCGAGTTGATGACCGTCAGCGTGAACGTCACGTTCGTGCCGAGCGTGGGGTTCAGGTTGCTGACGTTCTTGAGCAGCGACAGGTCGGTCGCCCCCGGCGTGATGCTCAGGCTCGCCTCGTCGTCGTCCGTGACGCCGTCGGCCCAGTCGTCGACCGTGTCGTTGTTCTGCGTCCTCGAGTCCGGATCCGGCAGGTCCGCCCCGGCGGCCGCGACCCTCGAACGAGTGACCAGGGCGAGGTTCGTGATCGGGGCCGCGACAGTGACCGTCGCCGTGATGCCGAGTGTCGCGGTCGCCCCCGGCGCGAGGCTGGCGACATCCCAGACACCCGTCCCGCTGTTGTACGCACCGCCGCCGTTGTCCGAGACGTAGGTGAGGCCCGCCGGCAGCGAGTCCTGCACCTGGATATCGAAGGCCGTCACCGTGCCCGAATTCGTCAGGATCAGCGTGAACGTGACGTTGGCGCCCACGTCGGGCGAGAGGTCGTCCACGACCTTCGTGATCGCCAGGTCCCCGACGATCGGCGTCACCGTCACGCTCGCCTCGTCGTCCTCGTCCGTGGTCTGGCCCACGTCGTTGTTCGGCGTCGAGTCCGGATCGAACTGGTCGGAGGCCTGGACCTCCGCGAAGTTCGAGAACGCCGGCTGCGCCCGATCGGTTCGCACCGTCGCGACGATCTCCAGTCTGGCCGTGGCGCCCGAGGCGACCGTCCCGACGGTCCAGAGCCCCGTGATGTTGCTGTAGGAGCCGTCTCCGGTCTCGGACACGAACGTCAGGTTCGCGCCCAGCGCGTCCTCGACCACGACGTTCGTCGCCGCGTCGGGTCCGCTGTTCGTCAGCAGCAACGTGAAGGTCACGTTGTCGCCGACGTTCGGCGTCGCGTCCGAGACGGTCTTCACGAGCGACAGGTCGGCCTCCTGCGCGTCGACCGTCACCGCCGCCTCGTCGTCCTCGTCCGTCGTCTGGCCAACGTCGTTGTTCGGCGTCGAGTCAGGGTCGCCGAGGCCGGAGGCGATGACCTCCGCGAAGTTCCGGACCGGGTCGTCCGAGGTCACCTGCGCCGTGATCTGCAGCGACGCGGAACCGCCGCTCGCGATCGTCCCGGGGACCGTCCAGGTCACCAAGCCGCCCGCCTCGGTCGTCGCGGCGCCGCCGTCGTCCGAAACGTAGACCAGGCCGGCCGGGAGCGCATCCTCGACCTGGATGCCCGACGCGCCCGCGGGGCCCGCGTTCGAGACGGTCAGCGTGAAGACCACGTTGCCGTTGAGCTGCGGCGTGAGAGTGTTCGCCGTCTTCGCGAGGCGCAGGTCCGCGCGCCCCTCCACGAAGTCCGCGCGCTCGTAGCCCAGGAGGTCGCCCGCCAGGAGGGCCGGCGTCCCCATCCCCGTCACGTTCAGGTTCGCCGCGGTGTCCACCGTCGGGGTCTTGTCGACGGTCACCGTGACGACGTTCAGCCCGTTCCCCGCGCCGTCCGTGTCGGCGACGTCGCCGAAGCCCGCCACCGCGCCCTCGGTCGCCGTGTAGGTGCCTGGCTGGAGGTCCCGGAACAGGTACCGCCCCTGCGCGTCCGTCACGGCGACCGCGCCGGCGAATGGCGTGTCGTTCACCCCGTCGAGGTCGCTGTCGAACGTCCCGCTGAGTGTCACCGTCACGCCCGCGATCGCCGTGTCGCCCACGCCGTCGCCATCCGTGTCCTCCCTGACCGTGCCGAGGACGGAGCCCGTGACCGCCTGGAATTCGACGACGTTGATCCCCGGCGTCCCGTTGTCCAGGTCCGCGTTGTAGTGGAAGGACGACCCCGAGTAGTCGAGGATGAGCGTCTGCAACGAGCCACCGCCGGTCCCCGTCAGCACCAGCGTGTAGTCCGTCACGATCGGTCCGCCGCCCGCCTTCGGCGGAGCCGAGGTGATGATCAGGCCGTGCGTCGCCGGGTTCCACCCCGCGGGGTTGGCGTAGACCGACGTGTTGACCGTGCCGTTCAGGACCTCGAAGTTGTCGTCGCCCGTCTCGTCCCCCGTTCCCAGGTCCTGCTGGAACGTCGTGACCGTGATCGGCTGGTCGTACGCCTGCTCCGTGGACTGGATCTGGAAGATCCGGTTGTCGAAGACGGTCGAGAGCGTGAGCTGCGGGTACCCCTGCGTCGCCGTCTGGCCCTCGGTCCGGATGTTGATCGTCGAGCCCACGAATAGGACGATCGGCGCGGTCGGGTCGGGATAGACGCCTCCGACCGTGTACCCCTCCACGCGGATCGCCGCGAAGTCGTCCGTCGCCGTCGGTTGGTTCGGGAACGTCTGGTTGATGACCGCGTTGCGCGCCTGCGAGATGTAGTGCTCGACGTACAGGTAGAGCGGCGTGTTCGCCGCCGAGGCGTCGGGAAGCCACGAGAACTTGTCGAGGACCCTCCCGGGTTCGCCGACGTCGAAGTTGCCGTCGCTGTCCTGGTCCTCGAACACCTCGAACTGGAAAGGCTGGATCTGCGTCATGGAGTCGAGGCTGCGCGTCACCCTGACGTTGAAGTAGAAGTCCTCCGCGGTGCTCGGCGCCACGTTCACGCCTGTGTACGCCGTCCGGTTGACGAACTGGATGTTGTCCACTCCGTCGTCGAAGTCTTCGGGCTGAGGGATCGTCCCGTCGCCGATCAGGATCCCGGACCCGAAGACGTCCACGCCGTCGAGGTCCACAATCTTGACCGTGTAGTTCGCGAGACCCAGCGCGTCCGCCTCCACGCGGAGCCCGACCATGAACGTGTCGGGGCCTGAGGTCTCCGGCTTGTTCGAGTCCAGCCCGATCACGTTCCACGTGATCATGCGCAAGGGGTCCGCGATCGCGTCGGCGTTGTGGTCGACCTCGCCGAAGCCGCCCACGAGCGAGCCCTGGTAGTCGTCGTCGTGCAGCGTGGAGGCCTGGATCGCCCCTGTGGCGTGCTCGAGGTCCCAGTCCCCCCCCTGCGCGAACGTGCCCGTGATGTCCGTGGAGGCCGCCACGTCGGCCCCGGTCAACGAGGCGAACCGCCCGACGAGCTCGACCCCGGCCGTTCCCTCCGCGAGGTTGCAGCCGTACAGGAGGATGTCGGCGTCCGCCGAGAGGTGCGAAGCCCACGAGGCGGCGGCCTGTCCGGCCGAGGAGTCCTCGACCAGCGTCTCGGCGGTGTAGACGCCCGATCCAAGTCGCATGGCGCCCGACTTCGCGTGAGAGACGATGTGGATGGCGTCGATCGTCGAGCCGTGTCCCTCCAGCGCCTCCGTGATCTGCTCGAAGCCGTCGCGATCCGAGGCGATGATGCGGACCTCCACCTCCACGCCTTCGGGGGCGGAGGCGGCCATGCTCTCCGCGAGCGAGGAGGCGCCGGGGAGGGATCCGTCGACGAAGAGGATCTCGTGTCGGGGCAGGGGGGCGAAGGCGTCGATCGGCGTGAGGATCTCCGCGGGCTCCGCCGCGAGCAGATCGAGCGTGGACGCGGTATCCCCCTCGGTCTGGGAGAGGGCGGCCTGCACCGCGTCCGCGAGCGACTCCACGGTCATGCCGTCCGTGGGCGCGTCGACGTGGGACGCCTCCGCGCCCGGGGCCTCCACCGGCTCGCTCACCGGTGCCAGCGGACCCGCATCATAGAGGATGCGCGGTTCGAGGCGATCGAAGTCGAGTGGTTTCGTCGGTTTCCTGGAGGGAGTCTGTTCGATGGCTCCTCGCTGACTGCCGCCTTGCGGGCGCCCGAGGGTGCCCGGTCCCTTCTGCCCCTGCCCTGAAGTCCTGCAATAGTAATCGGGTGGGACACGTCGCGTCAATAGCGGCGCGGAACATTGCAGCCATCCAACCTCTTGCAGGAACGCAAGATGCGGAGCGAATCTCAGGGGGTCCAATTCGTCCTGGCTGGCGCGGGTCACAGAAGTGAGGGGACGGATCGCGGCGTGGTTCAGTCTCCCTCGTCTATGGGTAGCACGACGCGGCCGAGACGAGTGATGCGCCCCGTTTCACAAGGCTCAAGGCTCAATGACCACCGCTCAAGGAAGCGCCAAGTCGCAAGTTCCGAACTAGACAGTCCTTCAGCCTTTCACCTTGGACCTTGCGTCAGAGTTGGTCATTGAGTCTTGGGACTTGTTGGCGAGACGCGCCCTGACCTGGAGGATGCCCGGAGTGTTACCCACGCCTGAACCATGCCCGGATCGCGACCCGTCCGGCACCTACCGCCGCCGCCCGAGGAGCCCGCCCCAGAACCGCTCCAGGCGACCGTAGGCAAGCCGCCACATCGGCACCGGGATGCCCCCCCGCGCACGCACGTAGCCGCGCTCCCCCGCGCGGAGGCCGGCCGCGTCCCCCTGGATCCGGACCCGCAGCTCGAAGTGGGGGTCCTGCAACTCGTATCCGCCCTCGTCCCCGCGCTTGCTGGGCCTCACCGCGAGGTGTCCGCCCCCGAGGGCCGTCAGCGCGGGCCGATCGGCCCGTTCCCGCGCCGCCGGACTGACCGCCACGACGCTCCCCGTCCAGCTCCCGTCGCGGCCCGGGACCCAGACCTCGACCAGGTCGCCGACGTGGAGGGCGTACAGCGCCATCCGCTCCTGCGGGATGAGGACGATCGCCTCTCGTTCGCGGGGATCCCCAAGCGTGAGGAGCAGTTCCCCCTCGCGCACCTGCTGGCCGAGGCGGCCCGCGAGGCGGTCCCCGTACACCACCCCGCCCGAGGGCGCCTTGACCGAGCATCGCCCGGCCCTCTCCTCCGCGTGCACCCACTCCTCCCTGAGCGCCGCGCCCGCCGCGTTGGCCGCCGACCAGGAGGGCATGTCCCCCTCGCGGAGGGCGTACCTCGCCTTGAGGTCCTCCTTCTCCACCCTGACGCGCAACCGGTCCGCCTCCGCCGCGAGGTCCGGGTTCTGGATCCGCGCGACCTCGCTCCCCGCCTCCACCTGGCTCCCGGGCCGGACCCCCACCCCTTCGATGATGCCCGGGCAGCCGGCGTACACGTCGCACCGCTCCGCCCAGTCGACGAGGGCCGGCTCGACGGGGGAGGACCTCCACGGAACGAGCAGGGCCGCCCCGGCGGCGCACGAGAGGACGAAGACGCGCAGGGAGGCCCAGGCCCGGGTCGCGACGGGGAGGGTCCCGAACCACCGCAGCGACTGTCCCCTGGCCCCCCTCCACCACGCGACCAGCGTCAGGCAGACGAGCGCGATGCCGGCGCCGCGGAAGAGCGCGCCCGCCGCGGCGAGGAGGTTGGCGAGGACGAACACGCGCCACGCCAGGGCGGCGGGCCCGTAGACAGCGGCCGCGCGCCAGGCCCGCTCGCGCATGGGCGGCCACCCGTGGCTCCGGACGCCGAGGAGGACCCGACGGACGAATGCGCGGACGAAGAGCTGACCGCGGGAGTACAGGTTCGGCAGGTCCAGGAGGTCCGACGCCATGTAGTAGCCGTCGAACCGCATCAGCGGGTTGGCGTTGACCAGGAACGACGAGATGCCGGCCGTGAGCACGACCTGCCAGGCCACGGTGTTCGCGAGGCCGGGGCCCGTGTGCGCCCACACGACGGCGGCGACGGCGGCGAGGCACAGCTCGATGAAGACCCCCGCGCTCGAGACCAGGAGGCGG
Organism: uncultured Planctomycetia bacterium; assembly: GCA_964649705.1. Lineage (GTDB taxonomy): Bacteria > Planctomycetota > MHYJ01 > WSZJ01 > CAZYRM01 > CAZYRM01. The sequence goes on along the minus strand of CAZYRM010000134.1, from coordinate 4,870 downwards.
TGCCACCGCGAGGGGAGCCCCCAGCTCGAGGTGACGTCCACGTAGCCCACGGGGAAGAAGAGGATGAGGACGATCCCGATGTCCCGGACATGGCCTCCCCACCGTCGGCAGGTCAGCCCGTGCCAGGTCTCGTGGATGGCCCGGAGCGCCACGAAGACGACGCCGATCCAGATCCAGTTGTGGGGCGCGAGGACGCCGAGCGTCGCGTCGCGCATGCGGTCGGCGTGGCGCAGGAGCGTCAGACCGCCCAGGGTCATCAAGCCGAGGCCCAGGACCCACGCGAGCGGGTGGACGGCCCACCCCATCCAACCGGCCAGCCAGCGGAAGAGGCGGTCGGGGTTTCCCAGCGAGATGCGCCAGAAGAGGACGCTGCCGAATCGGTCGATCCACGCGGGGCGGCGCGCCGGGCCCGACTCCCCAGGCTCGTCGAGCAGGCGTTCGGCGCGCAGCATTTCCACGAGGCGGAGGGCATTCCCCGGGTCGATCGCCGTCTCCGGAGAGGCCGAGGCCAGGCGGGCCAGCGCCTCTGCCACCGTGCGCGTCCCGTCGAGGCACTCGAGGAAGCGGTACTCGGCTTCTCCCGCCCGGTAGAAGGCGGACGAGCCGGGGTCCTCGAGGACGTAGACGGGGCGCCCCTCCATGCTCTGGAACGAGACATTCAGGCGGCGCAGCTTCGGCCGGGCCTGGAGCAGACCTCGCACCGCCTCGGCCAGGGTCGCTCCGGGCCGCGGCTCGGGTGGAGGAGGGCTGTCGCCTACCAGAACAGGATCCATTCGACGAACTCGACCACCGGGTGGAACAGGACCCACCCCAGGGCGCGGTGGGCCTCCTCGATGGAGCCTCTCCCCCTCATGCCGGGCCTCCACTCCGACGCGGCGTCGAGCGGGAGCGCCTCGACCACGAAGAGGTTGGCCCCGTCGCGCACCTCGGACTGCGGGTGCACCTTGGAGACCCGCGCTCGCCAGCTCCGGCCAGGGAAGGACTCGAGGACGATCCGGACCTCCTGCCCCTCGCGCACGTAGGCGATGCGGTCGTCCGGCACGTCGAGCTCCAGGCGGATCGAGCCTGTGGGGGCGATCTCGTAGAGGGGCGTCCCCAGCGGGACGCGCGCGCCGGCGATGCGGGCGGCGTCGCGGAGCACGACGCCGGAGACGGGAGCGGTCAGCGCCAGGCCCTTCAGCCGGTGCTCGAGGAGGCGGATCTCGATCTCGGCGGCGTCGACGTCGAGGCGGGCCATCTGACCGCGCGCGGCGTCCGCGTCGTCGCGCGCCATGGCGGCGGCGTGCTGGGCAAGGGCGCGATCCCGGGTCGCGCGGGCCTCCGAGAGCCGGATGAGGAGCTCGGCGTCGTCCATCTCCCCGAGGGTCTGGCCCTCGCCGACCTCCTGGCCGACCTCCACGTGGTTCACGCGGAGCGTACCGTCGGCGGCGGCGGAGACGGTCCGCCGGTCGGCGGCCTCGACGCGGGCCGTGGCGTGGACGGAGAAGGGGACCGGCCAGAGCATCGCGACGGTCAGCAGGCCGACGACGAGGAGCCAGGTCGCTGTCCGCCGGACGGAGGCGAACGGGCGGAAGAAGCGTCCGAGGATCTCGCGGGCCGCGCCGCCTGTGCCGAGCCGCCGCGAGACGGCCACGAGCGAGGCCCACCCCGGCGTCGCCGCTTCGAGCCGCTTGTCCAGGTCGGCGTCGCAGACGTCGGCGGTCCGGAACCCGAGGAGGAGGGCGGCGACGGGGGGGGCGCCCGCTTGCGGGTCGGCGGGCAGGAGCCAGGGCTTGACCGCGCGGCAGTTCCAGTGCCGCGCGAGCTCGCGGAGGCCCGGGCCGGCGGCGTCGGTCTGCTGCACGGCCGCGGGCGCGGTTTCGATCTTGCGCAGGTCGGGGTCGCCGGCGTCGTTCGGCTGAGCGGCCGCCGGGGCCGCCTCAAGTTCGCGCAGGGCCGCGGAGACGGCGCCGGCGAGGGCGCCTGCCGAGTCGAACCGTCCGCCGCCGGAGACCGCGGCGGTCCGCCACCTCCCGCGCCTGCCGAGGGCGAGCGCGGCGACGTCGCAGCCGGCGAGCTTCACGGCCTCGTCCGCGAAGGCCTGCGCGGCCTCCGCGCCGTCGCGGGAGGCGGCGATGCGCGCGGAGAGCGCGGAGAGCGAGGCGGCCAGGCGCGGGTCCCCGCCCGCCCCCTCGCGCGGCGCGGCCGCCTGTCCGAAGCCGGCGACGAGCTGCAGGGCGACGAGGAACGGCTCGAGGGCCTGGTCGGGGGGAGGGGTGATCCAGAGGATCAGGACGCCGCGCGGGTCGCCCTCGCCGCTCAGGGGCGTCCCGATCTGGACGACTTCGTCGTTGTTCAGCGCGGCCTTGCGGTGGAGCGTCTTCCTGGCGCGGCGAACGGTCGCGGCGAAGTCGTCGTCCTGGCGGTCGAGGAGCGCGGCGACGGGCGCGGGGAGGGGCTGCGCGTGCGCGGCGAGCGGCCCATCCACGCGGTTCGGCGGAAAGAAGCGGACGGAGGCGCGGACGGCGCGCGTGAGGGCCTGGAGGAACCCCACGAGCCACGCCCAGGAGCATCCCCCCTGGGCCGCCTGCGCCATGAGGAGCGGCTCGATCGCCCTGACGTCGATCGGCGCGGGGGGCGCCGGGGGTGCAGGGGGAGACACGGATTCTGTGGGGGCGTCTTGCTGGGCCATGGACGTGCAAGCTTACCTTACGAGTCCAGGGGCGAAAAGCCCCATGCGTGGCTCGTGAGCAGATCCACTCCCGTGGCGCTCGCCGGTCCGAGGCGGACGGTCGCCACGGGAGGATCCACGAATGGACTCGAATTGACACGAATCCGCTCGCGATTGGGCGCGGTGAAATGGCAGGCGGCCGCGCGTCCGAGGAGAAGGCCCCGCCCGGAGGGCGGGGGAGCGGTGGGGCGAGGCATGGAGGGACAGAGGGCGTCGTTGGGAGGAAGTGACTCTCTTTCCCTGATGGGCTTGCTCCAACGAACGACCATCCTCCCCTCAACCCTCTGTCCCCCATGCCTCGGCCCCACCGCTCGCCGCGCCGCGGCGCGGCCCTTCTCCTCGGGCGCGCGGCCGCCGGGTTCCCTCGATTCCGCGTTGTCCCCGGGTCGATTCGTGCCTATTCGCGTGCATTCGTGGATCGATTCCGGAGCGGCGATCCACGTCCACTCGGCATGGGCGTTGCGGTCCATGTCGCCCGATGAGTACGATCGAATGTCGGGTTTGCCAGTAACCGAGAGGAGCCCTTCGTCGCCGGAAGAAGACCACGATGACGTCCGACCCGTATCGATCGGCGCTTCGCGCCTCTCTGTTCCTCACACCCCTGGGTTCGATGCTGGGGCTGATCGGGGGAGCCGTCTTGAGCCGGGGCGTGTGGTGGGAGCGCGTGGAGTCCGTACCGCTTCTCATCGCCCCAGCCTGGGTGCTCCTCTCCAGCCTCCGCTCGGTTCGGATCCTCTCGCGCACCTGCGGGGTCCTGAGCGAATCCGACGTGAGTCTCCACTGGGATCGTATGGCCACGACGGACGCCGTCGGACTCGCGCCGTGGGGCCTCCTCCTCTTAATTCGGGCCGTAGCCCCCTGGGGCGGGAACTTCTCGGCGAACGTGCTGTACTCCATCGGGCTTGGGCTCTGCGCGGGGGTGCACCTCCTCCTCCTGCCCATGGGCCTGAATCTGATCCGCCTCTGGCGGCGAACCCCAGCGAAACCGCTCGCCACCACGGCGGACCCCATCCGTAGCGCGTTCAAGGCCGGGGCGAAGATCCGTCTGGGGATCCTCGTGGTCGGCACCCTCGCATGGCTGGGCCCCTGGATGTCTGTCGTCGAGGCGAGGGGGTTCCGACGGAGCCCCACGCCCTCGGGCCTGGATCCCGCCGCCTCCGGAGTCGAACTCCTCCTCGGCAGCGTCAACTTCAGGACCTATTGGAGCGCCTGGGATGTCGCCGGTGCGACGATCGTCCTCGGCTGCCTGGCCCTCTGGGAGATGACGCGATGCCGCTGGCCAAGCTCTCCTCGGTGGACCCACACACGGGTCTTCGCGACTTGGGGGTTGGTCCTCGCCGCATCGGCCACGCCGATGTACTGCTGGGGGCTTGAGTGGTACCACCTCTATTTCAGGCTCCGCTTGCACTCCCTGGAGGGCGCGTGGGCCAACCTGGTCGTTTGGGCGTCCCTGGCACTGGTGCTCCTCGCGGTCACGCCCCTGCTGCTGACGCGCGCGCTCAGGGCGCGGGCCGACGCGGACCGGCAAGCCCAACTCGAAGCGGGGGACTTCGTTCCCGAGGCGTGAACAGGCGGATCGACGAGGCCTGCGGACGGATTCGGCCGGGCGCTGCGCCCGCCTCTTCCGCCCCTACTTCTTCAGAGGCGGGAAGCCCGAAGCCGTGTCCCCCGCGCCCGTCTGCGTCTCGACCGTGCCGCCCTGGGGGCGCAGGACGGTCTGCGCGAGGATCTCGGCGAGGCGCCTGGCCGCGGAGTGCGACATCGCAATCCGCGTGTGGATCGGCATGAGCGGCTGCCCGCTCGATGGGTCCGGGATGGGGCCGCTGGAGAACTCCAGGAACACCTCTTCCGGCGTCGTCCTCAGGAGGACCTGGCTCGCATAGCGCGCCATCAGGTCGTCGTAGCGCACCCCGATCTTCTGCTGTCCCCCGCCGCTCTTCGCATCGCCGGACTTCCCGCTCGTCGTTCCCATCGGATCGCCATCCTCTGTCTGGTGCCTTCGTGTCGTGAAAGGACCGACACTTTCGGCACCATGGGAACGGAAGTCAAGCGCTTTGATCCACGAATGGACACGAATCGACACGAATCCGGCGCGCGATCCGATGGGGTGAGACGGAAGGCGGCCGCGCTGCCCGAGGAGAGGGGGCGCGCCGCGCCGCG